>JAHJEX010000044.1 GCA_018825385.1 Patescibacteria group bacterium | reverse complement strand
CACATTTAGAACATTAAAAGAATTGAAGAAGAAAATTAGAATCTGGAACGAAGAATACAACAATCTTGAGCACTGTGGTCTAAATGGAAAAACACCCAATGAAATGCTAGAATTAAAAGTGCCAAATGTGGTTAGTTAAAATACTCTCAGTGCGAAGAAGCATCTAAGTACGATTCCGCCGAACCCGAACCTTGGACTGGACCGGCCGTGGACGCTGTCATGGCAAACTTCAACAAGAGCCGGAGCGAGATCATCGCCGTACAGCGCATGGTGATGCTCGAAAACGGCGCACCGATCGACAGCGTGGAAGCGGTCATCACAGACAAGGACGACTGGTACTACTACCGCCTTGTCGACGGCACCCTCAGCACTGAGTTGCCTGAAAGCAAGGCGCGTACCACCGAGATCGACATCTATGGATCAGGAATCAAACGAGTTGGTGTAAACGCTTTCTGGTGCTGGAATGACGAATGGGTCGTGACGTTCTATCTCCCCGTTTGTTTCCACGAAATCTCTGCCGGGCGATTCGATGGCATCTTGGACGCGTGGGCACCAAATCCTGCATGCGCATGGAATTGCAATGGCGGAATGTGTGCTTTATACCAGTGTGGAAGCGCCTGGGATGGAGCGGGGTATAATGGGTGGTGGAACTTTGAAACTTGCTCAACCGACCACTGGTCTAAAAAAGTTGGAAAGCAAGTGCAAAAGCGATGGTTGCACACATGGCAGAAATGTCATGGACGCTCTAATACTCGGATCGCTCATTCGGTTCGAGCACGCATCCGGTACTAGCCTACTCCTGCCGTAAGTAGGGCGCCAACGACATGTAAATGTTGCTGGCGCCCTAGATTTCTTTATTAAATCGGAATATAATTTAACTATTGTCATTAATACGCAACAATGGATTCAAACTCCAAAATAAAAAAACGCACAATTAGGCAACTATCTGTTGCCTATGTAGTGATATTGTTAGAATTCCTCATAATTCTAACTTTGGGTTTTAAACTGTTCTATGGAAATAATCCGTATATGAGTTTTGATTCTCGAGATGTGCATAAGAATAATAATATCCAAAACAAGGATTCCATCACGTGCCATGTTATCTATTCTACCCACGGAAACAGTGGTCTATCCCAATGGCAATATGAACTTTCAGAATTTGAAATTTGGGATCTTAGTACCGATACTCCCAAACTCGTCCTTAATGGAAAGCAGTGGAGTGAATTACAGAAACTGTATGATGGAAAAGATTATGTATCACTACTCGTCGGGCCATCTTGGGATGTGGATACAATAGGAATTAGAAAGACAGCTGGGACATTTGTTAGAACTATGCATGGTGATCAGGCAGGTACATTCCAATATGCAATCGCGCAGAAGGGGTGGTGCGAATAGTTATAAAATCTAGTATTCAAGAAGCGGACTCTCATCCGCTTTTATGAATAGGCTTAAACTAAAATTATCATCATTCTTTATTGCTCGCAAAGTTTGCTTCAAAGAAGCTATTTACCTTAGCTTCATATAATGTTTTTTCATTAAAATAGGCTTCTCCGTGACCGGCATTATCTATTTCCCAAAGCTCAGATGCACCTTTTGTTGCCTGAAAAATTTGTTCAGAATGATCTAGAGGAATTTCCTGATCAGCTGTTCCGTGAATTAGTAATAAAGGGATAGTGCTTCGCGACGCTGCTTGCACTGTTGATACATTTTGATGCTTTACTCCAACACGCCATGTTGACCATTGTCCTAGAGACCAGATCATTGGTTTCTTTAAAATTCCAAATTTTTGGAACATATTCTCCACCATTAGGTCCAAAGATGCATAGGCACTGTCAGCCACAATTGCCTTTATCCTAGGATCATCACTGCCATGCATTATCCCAACTGCCCCTCCCATGGAAAATCCCATAACACCTATCTTCTCCGGATCAACATCTTTACGCATTACCAAATAATCTATTGCTGCCTTTAGATCCTTTTTCTCATCCCATCCAACAGTTGTATACTTTCCTTCACTTGAACCAAAGTATCGAAAATCGAATAGTAATATATTAAACTTTTCCCGCAAAAACAATGACCAGTTCAGAACATCTGCTTTGTTTGCCGGGTAGCCATGCATTACAACGACTGTCCCCATTGCTTCTTGAGAAGCAGGCATAAACCAACCAGCTAATCTTAAATCATCATCCGTTTGAAAATAAACATCCTCATATCGTGCACTGTAGCTGTCAGGAGTTAATGAATAATCTGTTTGCCTAGGATGAGTGACATTGTAGTATGCAAAAAAAGAGACCAAGAAAAACCAAGCCCCTACCACAATTGTGACTTCAATCAAAATTTTAAGTAGTTTCCTTTTGTGTTTGATTCTATCCATTTTATTTCACCTAACCATTGCGAGACTCGCTTTAGCGGGGCGAAGCAATCCCGATACTTAGTGAAAAACAGTCTTCAATTAGTAACAAGATTGCTTCGTCGCTCCTCTTCTCGCTACGCTTAAGAGTCTATCCTCGCAATGGTTCACTTAATTGGTAGCTCAACATTAAATGTTGATCCTTTACCCTCACCTTCACTCTCAGCCCAAATGTTTCCACCGTGTGTATCCACAATCTTCCTGGCAATAAAAAGTCCCAATCCCGAACCGTCTGGTGATAGTCGAGAAACTCCGGAACCGCGGACAAATTTTGAGAAAAGCTTTTCTGCTTCAGGTGGACTTATTCCCACCCCAGTATCCTTGACCATAATCAAAACCTTCGATTCCTTCTTTTGTACCGTAACAGTTATCCCACCCTTTTCAGTATACTTGATTGCATTATCAACCAAGTTTAAAACAACATCTTTGATCTTGTCTTCATCCACATTCAATAAAGGAATCTTTCCTTTAGGTTGTACAAATTTTAGTTTTAGCTTCTTTTTAGAAGTAGTAGGGCGCAACTCTTTTACCTCACTTTGAATCACCTTCACAATATCTACTTTGGATTTGTTCAGTTTAAACCGGCCGGCTTCTATTCTAGTTACGTTCAGGAAAAGATTCACCATGCGAATCAGTCTTCTGCTTCCTTCTAAAACATCTTCAATCACTTTTGTCTGACCTTCTGTCATTTGACCAAAATCACCCTCTTGTAACATGGAAAGATACCCCATAATTCCGGAAAGTGGCGTGCGCAGTTGATGAGAAGCAATAGACATAAACTCTGACTTCGCTTCGTCTAGCTGTTTCAAATGAGAATTAGCCACTTGCAGCTGCTTATTTGTTTTTTGAATCTCATTCACTAATTCCAAATTCTTAAACACAATTCCGGTCTGGTTGGCCAGCGCGTTCATCATGCTGAAGTCCATATCAGAAATCTTTGCTTCTTCCTTATCAATCAAGAAGACAATCACGCCCACCACCCTGTCTTCAGAATAAATAGGCACACCAACCGTTGTTACTATCCCCATCAGCTTTTGGATCAGGTTAGCAACCTGTCTGGGAACTGGCGGAGAAATAAATTCAGAAAACACTTTGCTGGTCTGGATCTCCCCTGTTTTTACCACCTTTGAAGATAATGTAGCAGATTTTGAAAGGATATCTTCATATTCTTTTATCGGTTTTGGCAAAAGCTTGACCGCCTTTTTAGCAAGCTGTGATTCACTGTACGCCTCAACAAATATTTTGTCTTTCTTCTTGTCAACAAGGAGTAAAATGCCACCCACATATCCCAGTTCGTCACTTATGCTGTTTACAATATCGCGCATAACTGATTTAAAATTCAAGGTTCGTGTAACTAAATTTGTTATCCTTTGCAGGTTCTCTAAAAAGCTATTGCGACTTTTTAATTCTAAGTTAGCTTCTCGCAAATTGGTAGTTGCTTTTTTGACCTCATTGCGCAGTTTGATATTAAAATCGCTTACTTCCTTGTACAGCTTTGCCTTTTCAATTGCTGTTCCCAACTGCGGAGAAAACACTTCCAATAAATTTAGATCATCTTTGTTATATATGTCTCCAGAAAGCTTTTTGCCCAATATCAAAATTGTTTTCAGTTCACCTTCCACAAAGACAGGCACACACAAAGAAGCCTCTAAATCTTCCAGCCGATACATGATCAGTTCCCTTTTTTTTCTGTCTGCACCTTCTTTCATATCAGCAATTTCGCGTTCCATTTCTTCCACCACTATCAAGTCACGATATTTCCTAAGATAAGCCAGCAGAGGGTGGTTTTTGGTAATGCGGGTTCCCATATTCTTT
>JAHJEX010000043.1 GCA_018825385.1 Patescibacteria group bacterium | reverse complement strand
GGAAATAAAAAAAGGGGCTCGATGCAATGTTGAGTCCCTTGGAAGAGTGTGCGAATCAGCGTTCGTGCGGATCGGCACCGCTCCAGGAAAGGTCGGTATCCGTCCGGGGCATAGCCGCTTCGATAGCTGCGATTGCCTGTTCCTCGAAATCAGAATCGAACGTAAGCTCATCGATCCGGATGTCGTAGAGCAGCGCAAGCGTGCTGAATTCCAGTTGGATGTCTTGTTCGAGCTGGGCCAGTTCACTTGTCTGGAAGTAGACGAGGTAACCACAGTTGCCAACCACCGACTCATAGAAGGTGGTGTTGCCGGCATGGACGATCCGGAGCAGGTTCACCCGCGGAGACATGGCCTGCTTGGGCGGGTAATCAACAGCCGCCCGGAGAACGATCCGGATGAAACAGTCACGGCGTGCCTGCGGGATCGACGTGCTGATCAGCAGGTACGAAGTGTACTCTCCCCCGTCGAGCTTGGCAAACAGCGGGTGGCAGAGCATAGCGAAGGGCGAACTGCCCAGATCCACGACATTGCGAATGAAATTGCGATCGAATACCCTGATGATGGAAATCAATCCTTTCTGGGCTTGTTCCCTTGATCCCTCACGGGCAGTGTTCTGCGTGGGCTGCATGTTTGGCATTTTCTTCAACCTTCCGTTAAGGTTATGAACGATACTTGTCTCCTTTTGAAAAGGAAACAAATGTCAAAAAACACAGTCCGACTCCCGGGAAAATGATTTTACCCAAGATCCTGATTATTGAGTTTTGCATTTTCACTGGCATTTGTCAATACTGATCATTCACAGCCGATTAATATATCGCAAATCAAAAAATCACCCGTAGGCGAAATCAAAATTAATAAAAATGGGGCCGGGATTTATGTGTCTCGACCCGAACTGCGTTCTACGAAATCATCAGAGCATTTGCTGCCTCCAAATGATGCAGGGGCATAGAGGAAAAGTGCCGACGGTCGTTTTGACCTTGCCAGCCAAGGTGAACCTCAGCAGTACCGTCATCGAAAAAGTGTATGTCACCCGCAACTATTGTAGCGGGCTTACTGAGGTATTTGAGACCACCCGGACAAATTCTCACGGGGGGACCTGCATTATCCCATAAAGAATGCCTTCGCCATGGTTCCATCTGAATCCCCTCCCTGGTTCAAGACAGAAAATGCAATCCGCCAAGCCCTATCTTCAAACTATAAGAAAACGGGGGTTTTGTCAAAAAACAAAAAATCGCCAAAGGGCGAAAAAGCTACTAAATAATTTTTACGATAATTACAAAATCTTTTTCTTCCAAATAAAAGACATCAGAATTAGCTGGCTGATGCCAAGAATTAACGGCGTATACAATAACCCTGTTTGTTCGGAAGTGATTTTAATAATGAAAAATAATATTAGAACACTTATTATTCTACCAAAATTCAGAAATACTTCCTGATCCAAAATGAATGTATACCTATTATCTACTTTTTTATTTGTTTCTTCATCCATAACATCCAATATTGCCGGTTCAATTGTTATCCATTGAAAAATTGCAATAATACCACCCAATAAAACAAAAATTAAAATATTTAAAGGGTTGTCCAATAGTATTAAAAGTACAGAGCAAATAATATATAAGATTAGTGCCATAAAATAGATGGGCTTTCTATGATCCTGTTTTGACATTCGTCCATACAAATAAGTTATAGCAACAATAAATAAAGTTACTATAGTATTGATAGTCCCTAAAACACCTTCCTTCCCCAGATAAAACAGAATAAGTACGGTAGGTAAGAAAAATGCAATTCCCTCCAACAAGCCCATGGTAAAACTTACTAACCTTATCCCGTTCCATTTAGGAGTAATATGGCGTTTAAACAAATGATTGATTGCAGGAGATTTATAATCTGTTTTCAAAACTATTACTCCGGAAGCAATTAATACCGCAGCCGCCAATATGCCAAATACCCAATAAGCCATGGTTGGCGTATAAAAACTGCTGTCCTCCCCCAGTACGATCAACCACCCCATAAAAAAAGTAACAACAATTGCTATCAAAGACCCGATTACAGAAGTTATGCTGAAAAAATAATTCCTCTCTTTTGATTTGGTTTCCTGAAAAGATAAAAAGTTACGGTTAGCCCAATACAGCCCGCTGCCAAAACCATAAACAAAACCATAGACTAGAAAGTGCCACGATCTACTGCCCGAAAAAAATATGATCGCGATTGTAGATATGGTAGAAATTATTGAACCGACAAAATATAGTTTGGTTATTTTTACTCTTTTCAACAGCAAGCCATTAACATAAAAACCGATTGGAAGAATAATAAAAAATCCCAAGTTATACATTGCTACACTTGGCAAAGAAGAGGTGCTTCTCCAAATAAACGAATTTATAAATAATGTTAGAAGCGGATGAGCAATACTGCGCAAAGCAAAAGAAGAAACTAGCAGTCTAGTTTTTTCAGAAAGTGTTTTATAATGTCCCCACTCACGTGAAATAATTTTCATTAATATTTTCCCCTATTCCATAAATTCACGGGCTTCCCTAAAAACCTCTACCTGATCTGGAAAAGTTAAAGTCTCAACCACTATGCTAAAAGGCAACCATAAAACCCGATCAATCTCATTATGGTTAAATTCTTCATGCTTTTGTTCAAACTCTATTGAAAACAAATGATACTCACCTTTTTGATCAGTCCTTTCAGTTTTTTTCTGATTAAAAACAAACTTATGAACTATTGGAAGCTCAACTATATCAGTAACTCCATTAGATAAACCCAGTTCCTCAGTTATTTCCCTTTGTAAAGATTTTACAAAGTCCTCCCCCTCCTCACACGCCCCACCTACCAAAGTATAGTTTCCTGTTTTCTTATTTTTCACAACCAAAAACTGCCGACCATCTTCATCATCATAATAAATCACTGCTAAAGATCCATAAATAGTATTACTCATATCTGTATTGTATCAAAATATCGCTGGTGTGGCGAAACATTATTAGTGTGTCATTATCGGACTTGATCCGATAATCTATAATATTTACTAAACCAAACTCCTCCCCCACTCCTTCGCCCTTTCTATTTCCCCCTCCTTCAGCGGACCCTCTTTTCCGGTTACATAGAATCCCTCAGCACTAACCGCTTGTCCACCCTTACTTTCCAAACTTTTCAAAATCTTTTCTCCGGCGTATTTGAATGTTTTCAAAATCAGTTTCAATCCAAAACCCTGCGCCGATTCCTCAAAACGCGTATCAAAACCGGCCACCCTCTTTCCCTTCAAAGCATCGGCAGGCAGCGCATTCAAGAAATCCTGCACCGGCTTAGAGGGTCTGCCGCCCAGAGTTGGTGAACCCACTATCAAAAGTTCCATAGTTTTTATATCTAGAGACTGTGCATCTTTGATATGTATTACTTTAGCGTCAGCACCTTCCCCTATTGCTTTTGCGATCTTTTCAGTGTTTTCAAATGCTGAATCGTATATAATTGTTTTCATAAATGTATTATACACATTTTATCTAGAAACAAAAAATCCCCCAAAGAGGAAACCAATTGACAAAAATATATGTATAATATAAGCTGGCACCAATCTTTGCACTGACTGCGACCAATACAAGATCACATCTGCGAAGAATGCAAGAGGTGTGAGACTTGTGCCCCTCGCTGCAAATCTATAAACTGTGATAATTGCACCTATTGCTACCCTGGCTATACCGGCTGGTGCAAAAGGTGCTACTAGAGCTCTATTCGTTAATTCGAAGGGGCTAATTTTTATTACCAAACTTGTCCTGAGCGAACGATAGATGAGTTGAAGGACATGTCCTGAGCTCCTGTGGTGAGTCCCAGCATATGCTGGGATAAACTCCGTCAAACCATGTCGAAGGAAAGATATTCGCTTAAAGGTAGAATAAAGATCTTGATAATATTTAACAATTATGCTAAGCATAACCTGCCATTTAGATCTCTCTAGATGGTCATCTGTGTTAAGCGGATGAATTCTGTTCATTTTACCGGAGGTAGTGCTGTGACAAGCGGCAAATCCAAAAATCCCCATGACCGACACATTCGTCTACTCTGCAGTCTCGGCGGACTCTACATGAGCGGCGCCAGGTCCATTGAATGGATCAACGACCTGCTTCAGCAGATCTTGAATCTGCCCAACCGACTGCACGCACGCCGTGAGGAAATCGGACCGGAAATCCTTCGGCTGATCGGTATTTTGTTCGACACAAGCGATCCCTACTTCGCCCTGAAGCCCCTGCTCGAGGAGCCAATCATTCTGGGCGACATGCCCGAAAAGCACTATCGTCAAAGTATCCTGTCCAGAAGCATCGATGCAAGTCTCACTTGGGTAGAACCCCATGTCGAAATCAACTACGTTACGCCGACTATTATCGCTGTCTTGCTTGAGTGTCAGGAGCTTCGTCGGCTTTCCAGTCTCCACACCGGAGATCCGGATCCGATAGCGGTCGAATGGTTTCTGCAAAACGGCGAGCGTCCCGAATGGCGCGAGCTGTGCCAACTCTGCAACAACGCTGCTAATTCCCTGGCCTGGGAAATCTGCGAGAACTACGGCCTCGATCCGAGATGCCGTTTCCTGCTGATCGACCTGTTCCGGAAGCTGATCATCTATCACATTCAGGTGGTAGGCCTGAAGCTGGAACACGTCAGTTTTGAGCGATTCATCGACATCATCTGCGGCCTGAACTTCAACGAAGGTCGTGGAATGATCCCGCTGGCCTGGGGCAGAGAACGCTCCGACCTGGTGGTACTCTGCCGCCCGCAGTTCACCGACTGACCTACTCTTCGAGATCGCCAATATGTGATCACCCGCTTCCATTCCGAAGCGGTTTTTTTATTCCCAAACTTGTCCTGAGCAAACAAAGAGAGTCGAAGGAAAGATACTCACCCGTAGGGAAAATCAGAATTGGATGTTTGACTATCATATTATTGCTGTGCTAAGGTAATTGACTATTCGGTAGAACTAGCTGTTTAACTTCACTCACAGTGGAGGTGAGCAATGAAAACCGAAAAAAAGGGAATCCCAATTACTGGGGAGATCACTGGATGGTTCATTCCGTTCACAGATCTCGATGCAAACTGCATCGAACGCGTACTCATTATGAAGGCAATCGCCGTTCGGGAAAACGCATACGCTCCAGTAACCGGAGTCCACGTCGGCGCGGCTATCGAAGCCGAAGGTGGCAACCAGTACATCGGTTGCAACGTGGAGAACGACACACTGTCGCAGACGATCCACGCCGAGGAAAACGCCATCGGTGGCATGATCGCCGCGGGCGACAAACGACCCATTCGGGTCGCGATCGCAGTCGCACGCAAAGGCGTGGTGTTCGACACCACAACCACCGTCGCTATCCCTGAGTCGCTGACCTTCCGCGACTTCCCTCCGACATGCCCTCAGTGCCTGCAGATAATCTCACAGCACTGCAAGGATGGCGAAGGTAAGTACGACCCCACCGTGGAGTTGATCTCCATCACTCCTGAAGGCGGCGTCTTCATCTTCCCTATCAGCACGGCACTGACCATGCCCCTGATCCTTGATCGTTTGTGATCACCCGCTTCCATTCCGAAGCGGTTTTTTTATTTGCAATTATTTTTCCCTGTGTTATATTGCAGGCAACAAAAGGAAGTAGCACATTGTTCAATTACCTCAACGTAGAGAGTGGCTGTTTCTGCAGAGCACTGGGTTGCGGTGAAGAATGTCCTGATTGCGGTCAATACCGCGGTCACCATGGTGCTTGTCGATCTCATGGGAATCGGAAAGTCTGCTGACACGCAAGTCGGTACTTCTCATCTCGGTCCCCCCACCCATAGCTAATTATGCTATGGTTTTTTTATTCCCAAACCATGTCCTGAACGAACAAAGAGAGTCGAAGTCCGCCCATTGGCGGAGGCGGGAGGCGAAACCAATTGACACAGTCCTCAATAAAATGATACTGTCACAAACCAAGAATCGATCTTTCACATGCCTGGAGAAAGGGGGGTGAGAACCGTGATATTCTGCTTTTTCGCAGCCATCGGCATAATCTTGTTCATTGTGTTTATAGACCAAATAGACGCAAAAGGATTTCAGATTTTGCTGGCAATCACAGTCTGTTTCGGAATAGCAGCAGTCCTACTTCATGTAATTGGAAAAAAACTGGAATCCCAACAGAAGATCAAAGACTATGTGGAGTTGATTGTCCTTGCAGTAATACTAATAATCTCGGGTCTTGTCTTCCTCATCGGCTTCATTGCGCATCTTGGCGCTATTATGATCATTCCGTTTCTAAGCATCACTTGCTTTGTAGTTGGTCATTCCTTACAAGAGCAAGAAGAAGAGAGAAAAGAACACTGGCGCAAGCACGGCCCCGAAATAATGAGGCAACGTGCAGAAACGGCACGACTTGAGGAAGAGCGGCGTATGCAAGAAGCAGAACAAGCCGCACAGAAGGCCGCCAAAGAAGAAGCAGCTATTATTGCCCGCGGTTGGCAGAAGTGTCCCAATTGCCAGGAATATAAGCCTGAGTTGCACAGCGGGTACTGGTGTGGACTTTGTCCCGACTGCTGCGTGCATACTTGCACTAACTCTAACTGTGGTGAGTGCAAAGAGAACATCTGTGGTGATTACCGTGAAGGATACTCTGGACAAGTAATCTATGGATGTGGGTGGTGTAGTACCTGCGCACCTCCATGCAGAGATTGCAATAGTTGCACTAATTGCAGCCCTGGACATTCCGGCTGGTGCACAAAATGCTACTAGAGCTCTATTCGTTTATTCGAAGGGGCTCATTTTTATTCCAAACCTTGTCTTGAGCGAACGAAGTGAGTCGAAGGGCCTGTCCTGAGCGGAGTCGAAGGAAAAAAATCCCTGTCCGCCCATTGGCGGAGGCGGGAGGCAAAAAAAAGACCTCATCATCAATGCGAGGTCCTTTGGAAAACACGCTTTGCCAGAAAACGCCTGTGGCTACATACCGACGGTAAGGGAAAGAGCAAGATCTCGTAGCTCCTCGATGCTCAAGTCATTAATACCCTTCTTCCCCACGGTAGCGCCCCCCGTCGTGTCAAAGCAAAACTGGCGTAGTTTTTCAATGGAATATCCGGCAAGCACTTTGCGATTTTGTGCAACGCGCGCGCTCTCGCTCAACTTCTCCTTTGCCATGATAGCCCTTTCTCTAATGAGCATTATGCAACTGCCATACATACTGAAAGCATTTCAATCTATTTTTAATATAGTTTAGTAATTTTGTCAAAAAAATAACCGCGGAGGCGGGAGGCGAAGGCCTATCCTGAGCAGAGTCGAAGGAAAGGAGAGGAGGGTTAATTTAAAGCCCGATCTTTCAACCGGGCTTAAAGATTAAACTGTTCGATCAGCCATCTCTTTAAACTTTATACCCCGCTAGGGAATATCACCATTCACATTTATTCTATATCTAGCGACATATAAAGTAGATTAGGCTTGTGCTAATAAGTAGAACCTTTTAGATATGGTTATGAATCCATGCCCATGCTTCTTTGGGCAACCAACCTTGGTATTCTGATGTAACACCGATTACCAAAAAATGATCTGATCCATCAACTCTTCCTTTGATGCCTTCAGAAATTTCATTGGCGCTAGCATTGACATCTACAAGCCAAAATGAGTCAAGTGGATGTAGCCATGGACCTAAACTTTTTATATGATCATACAAGCCAGGGTAATCTTGACCAGGTTTGTTAAGATCATATGTAATTGCGTATACCATTTGCGTCCTCCTTTCCCTGTCATTTTAATATTTAATATTCCATCGAAGACAGCTTCGACAAAATCTAGCAATTAACTAGTATTCCTGATTTCCCAAAAGTAATACTAATTAATCGGCTCTAGACTAGCAAAGACACGAGTAATTGTCAACGGTTGACACATATCAATAGTTTTTCTTCATACAGAAAAACACACCCTGCGGGTGTGCCTTTCATTTCAATCTTTATTATCAAATTTAATTGTTCACATCACGTCTGAGACACTCCATCCATTCTAATTCAAGTTTCTCTAGTTTACTTTTCATTTTTTTGTATTCTTCATGACTTTCTCTAGTTATCGGCTTTGGTATATCTGTCAAAGGCGCATCGCCCCATTTCACATATTGTGATAAATAATCATGAAACTCTTTGTCATAATCTACATAAGCCTTTGTTTTTGCATGTAATTCTTCTAAGTGTTCTTTGTCCATAGAATTTATAAATAATTGTTAACTCTATATAGGGTCCAAACTACACTCAACACCTTCTTTACACTCATAATAAATACTTAATTCATTAGTTATACGAGGACTTCTTTCAGAGGAAATGAATGAGAATATTTCGATTATTTCGTCTACTTCAAAATTTGAAAACAGATCAATATTAAGCTTCTTGTTGGTCTCACTTCGTTTATTTATAATTTTTGGATAATACGTCACTGATTTAAGATTTAAAAGAATTTTAGTTGTATCTCCAGGAGGAGTTGGTAAATAATTATCATCTTCTACTATATGACCACCTTTTGCATTATTAATTAATAAATACAAATCATCAAAAGCAGAAAGTGGGAGACCATCTACGGTTCCTTCAAAAAATAAGTAAGCACGCGACAATTCTCCATTGACTTTAATTCTTTTTGTAATACCACCTAGAGTTGCTATATTACTTTCCTCAGCACCAAATTTAACTTCCTTATTCACACCGATAATAAATTGCCTCATATCAGGATCTGCTTTTTCTCCTTTTATCGCAACATAATCAGGGTATTCAGATGGAATTGGTTGATTGGTATTTGTAGTTTGATTTGTATTTGCATTTATTGTGATCGTTGGTTCTTCCTTGAAGAAGATAATGAAAATAACCCCCGCAAATGTAGCTATAAAACTTATTATAATTATCGCCAAATCCTTTCCCTTGCTATTTGTATCGCTCATATATTTTTACCCAAATTATTTTGTAAAATGAAGTTATTAGAATTTTCGCTACAACTGCAAAAGGATACAGAAAAATGTTTAGTATTGAATAGAAAATAAGATAACCATTGTATTCCTTTTTGTTGAGTAACAATGCTTTTTTAGGATTAAAATTTATATCCAAAAATACAGATAATTTCGACTTTGGATAATATTTTTCAATCCAGGGTCCAAAATATTTATTAATATTTTTTACACCAAGGATTATAAGATATGTAACCCCAACTAAAATCGCACTAACTTGCCATGAAAATGGATTTTTAAGTGCATTAACACTGGCCGGAAGAATAAATATATTGAATACAAAAATTAGAAAAATCAACCAGAAGCTTAATCCTTTTTTATTCATACCATTACCCTACCACCATTTATATGCTTAATCAAATCCGCCCAAAGAAAAACACCCCCGCCCATTTCGCCGGAGCGAAATGATGGCGGGCAAGCCCGCCCATACAGACTTATAACAAACCAAAAACCCTGCATTAACAGGGCATTGGCTTTTATTCTAAAAAGAGCAGATATATTTAATTTGAAGTTCAGAATTACGTTTATTCCCTGAGCGAATCCGCTTCAGCGAGATGAGTCGAAGGAGGGGTCATATATTCCTTCGACATGTTTCGACGGAGTTTATCCCAGCATATGCTGGGACTCACTACAGGTGCTCAGGAACTAATTGGTAATATATATCCCCTGAGTGGAGTCCTGCTTCTGCAGGACGGAATCGAAGGGTATTGTCCTTCGACTCCCCCGCATCTGCGGGGTCGCTCAGGAAATATTTTACTTTCAGAATTTCGTCATTATTACTTTCAGTTTGAGTAACGAGGCTCCTTCACCCCGCTTGCTGGGTTCGGAGTGGTTGCTGTTATTTTAGGGTTGCGGTTCCGCCAGCTTCTTCAATCTTTTTCTACATTAACCACGTGTTTTTGGATAAAGTTTGCCGTAGCAGTAATAGTTTCTTCCTTCGCCCCGCGAGGACTTTGTGCTACCCACATAGCAAAATTGTATAGTTCAGTATTATCCACTTTAATCCATTTCTTGTTTTTGAACAAAAATGCCATCAATGTTGTCATTGCTATTCTTTTATTACCATTCTTAAATGGATGATTTTTAATCAGTAAATAGAAAAGGACCGCCGCTTTTTCCGCAAGTCCTTTGTATAATGGTTTTTTGTTAAAATTTTGAAAAGGAGTTTCTAAACAGCTCTCAAGTATATTTGGAAATCTGGTTGAAAATTCAGGTATTGGCTCATCAAAGGACATGTTTTCCTTGGCAAGCCTGAATGCCAGATACTCTACTTCCTTGATTGATAATAGTTTAATCATGCATTCCCCAGTAATTTCAATGTTTCACCATATTCCTTTACAACTTTCTTTACTGCCAGATCAACAGTTTCCTTTTCATCCTTTTCTAATGATTCCTTAAACACTCCCCCAAACTGATCTCTTTTTACCACAAAATTTCGGCCGATTTTCTCCGCTTTTATTTCTCCGTTTTTTATCCTGTTAAATACAGCTACTCTGCTAATTCCAAGCATTTCTGCTACTTCAGTTGTAGATAATAGATCCTTGTTTTTCATATATTTATTGTTAACTTAGTACTTATAGGTTAACATATGTTAACTACCCTGTCAAGAGTTAACAATGTTTCACTCCCCCAGAGAAAAACACCCCCTTAGAATGTAGGGGGAATTGACATACACAGTCAATAAATGATATCTTCATTAACTAGTCACTCATTCCAAAGCTCGGACGAGCTGAAAAGGACGGATGTCCTAGGGAGGTTATCATGAGAATCAGAGATGCACTCCGACGAAAAGACGATTGGGAAAAACGTTCTGCTCAAATCAGACGCATAGTCAACAAGGATTTTCCTTGGATGTGGGCAGTATCGCATTCCTGGTTTCTTTCCGAGCAAGACATTGTGGTTCTGCGCGGACCGGTACAGTGGCAGCCCTTATGCCAACAACTCCGGGCAGACTGCCAGATACCAGAGAACGATCCGAGGGGTGCGTTGATTCAGGCCTTCATCTATGTGCGTGAATCCGTGGTTTTCCACACTGTACGCGAAGTACAACTTCATCCGGATAAACCACTGGCCACCTGCATTTATGAGTGCTTCACCGCCGGCGAGGCAGTGCTGAACATCGTACTAGTGTTTGACACCAATCATGAATGGAAGCGCCTGTATCAAATTCATGATAATGGTGCTGGCAACTTCAATACTACGATAACG
>JAHJEX010000042.1 GCA_018825385.1 Patescibacteria group bacterium | reverse complement strand
GGTTACTAATAGTATGGGGTATTCATTACATCTAGCCCTGGTAGCTTCCGCCCGAGGCGGATCAGCCGTAGGCTGACAATTGGTAGTGGAAACAAGGTTACTAATAGTATGGGGTATTCATTACATCTAGCCCTGGTAGCTCAATTGGATAGAGCAACAGCCTTCTAAGCTGTAGGTTGCAAGTTCGAGCCTTGCCCAGGGCACCACGGGTCACCATCTGCTATAGACTCTGTTCAGTCAGTAAAAAATGGAGTTTGATATGTAGTATAATAGACTTATACCACAATTCTGTTGTTTGACATTGCAACATAGCTCCAATATAATGCGCATATGCCTCAATCAAAATGCAAAATCTGTAGCAAAGAATTCTATGTGAAACCAAGTCATCAAAAACTTGGATATGGAAAGTATTGCTCAAGAGATTGCGCCGCTCAAGGACGGAGAAAAGGTAAATATATCTTATGTGAAATATGTGGTTCTGAAGTATGGAAAATGCCAAAACATATCAGAAACTCTAAAAGTAAAAAATATTTCTGCAGCAAGTCTTGCCAAACTAAATGGAGAAATAAAGAATTTTCCGGCACTAAACATCCAAATTGGAAAGGAGGAGAATACACTTATCATCGCGTCATGATAAAACATAAAATAAAACCAATTTGTAGCAATTGCGGAATTAAAGATAAACGCATTTTAGTAATTCACCACAAAGACCATAACAGAAAAAATAATGAAATTGACAATTTAATATGGTTATGCAGAAATTGCCACTATTTAATTCACAATAGAAAAACAATATAGTTTACATGGTGCCTGTGGTGTAGTGGTTCGCACACGACCCTGTGGAGGTCGTGGTATGGGTTCAATTCCCATCAGGCACCCCAAGAGAACATCTCCTAGTGATAGGAGGTGTTTTTAATTTAGCAATTCCCCAAAGGAATGCCTGCCTGTCGGCACCTGTCTGCCGCTAGGTAGAGACAGGGTTTGTTGATATAATATATATACTAATATTTAATACTAATTTCTCACAAAACTTGGTAGAAAATAAATATAAGAATAAAAAGAATATGCTCGATGTAGCATATTTTTCTATGGAAATAGCACTTAGCTCCGGAATGTCCACATATAGTGGTGGGCTTGGAGTTTTAGCTGGTGATACACTAAAAACATTCGCTGATTTTGGCTATTCAGCACTAGGAATAACACTTCTAAACGAACAAGGTTATGTTGAACAGGAAATTGATTCAACAGGTAGACAGATAAGTCAGATAGAAAAGTGGGACAAAGAGAAATATTTGACTAAACTTCCTTTTAAAATTGAAGTTCCTTTTAAGGATCGTTCAATTACTTGTGCTGTATGGAAATACGATATAGTCGGACAATCTAAAGAAATCGTCCCAATATATTTCATTGATTCTAATGACCCTACTAATAATGAATACGATCGTACTCTGACAAGTTACCTATACGGAGGAGATGTACAATATCGTCTTTGCCAAGAGCAAATACTTGGACTTGGCGGATTATTGTTACTGGAAAAGCTTAAATATAATCCGGAGAAGGTTCGTGTCTATCATCTTAATGAAGGACATGCTTCATTTGTTGGCTTGTCATTATATGAACAAGCGAAAAAAATGTTTCCAACTCACAAAAAAGCTATGGATTATGTTGGCTCCAAATTAGTTTTTACTACCCACACCCCAGTGGAGGCAGGGCATGATCGTTTCTTAATAACAAATTTAGAGAAAGTTCTCCCTACTAGTCTGTTTGAAAATATTCCCAAAGCAGCTTTTATAGAAGACAAGCTTTGTATGACCAGATTATCACTACATTTTTCCGGCATAGTAACTGGAGTAGCCAAAGCGCATGAGAAAGTAACTGAAAAGATGTTTCCAAAATATGATGTAATCCCTGTAACAAATGGTGTTTATCATATGGAGTGGACCAATCCGTTGTTTAGAAAACTTTATGATGAATATATTCCTGAATGGAGAGAAGATCCTTCATTTCTGCGCAAGGTTATGAATATTCCTGATGATAAAATTTGGGCAACCCACCTTGAAGCTAAAAAGGAATTGATTGACTATATTAATGCGATTTCTCCGAATAAATTTTCAGTTGATGTTTGTACATTAGGTTATGCACGTCGATTTACTTCCTATAAACGCCCCACCCTCATACTGGCAGACCTTGATGAATTAGAAAGAAAGATTTCTACTGTAGGTCGTTTACAAATCATCTTTGCTGGCGAAGCTCATCCTCATGATAAAAAATCATCTGAATTAATTAGAAAGATTTTCCAAAAAATAAAAAAGCATAAAGGGAAAATTAGTATAGTATTCTTGGAAGATTATGACATGGATCTAGCCGCAAAGTTAGTGGCAGGGGTTGATGTATGGCTTAATACTCCATTACAAAAGCACGAAGCTTCAGGTACAAGCGGAATGAAAGCGGCGTTGAATGCTATCCCCCACTTGAGTGTACTTGATGGCTGGTGGCCAGAGGGGTGGATTGAAGGAGTAACAGGATGGTCAATGGGTACGCACGTAACTGAAGCAACTCTTAACAACCAGGCAAGCTGGAATTTAGAAGTGGTTGATTTATATGATAAATTAGCTACAAAAGTTTTACCTCTTTATTATCAGAATAGATCTGGTTTTGTAGAGATGATGAAGCATTCTGCCGCACTAAACGGATCATATTTTAATACACATCGAATGGTAAATGATTACATATCAAAGGTATATTTTCCATTAGAAAATAAGCCATGATAGTACAGAATAGAAAGACAAAAATCATTTGCACCATTGGCCCCGCATCAAGAGATTGTTCTACCTTAAGTCAGCTAATACAAACGGGGGCAGATATTTTTCGTTTCAATCTAAAGTACAACACACCAGCAGGTCATGGACAAATTATCGATAAGGCCCGAGATGAGGCAAAAAAGCTGGGTAGAAAGATTAAAATTTTAGTTGACTTGCCTAATTCTTCATTCCAAAAAGGAATTGATTTGGCAATCAGGAAAAAGGCTGACTACATCGCCCTTTCTCATGTTATGCAGGCGGAAGAGGCCTTTAAAGTTAGACAAATAATTTCAAAAGCAAAGCTATCAGCAAGTATAATAGCTAAAATTGAAACTAGAGAATCGCTTGTTAATTTCTCAGAAATTCTTAACGAAGTTGATGATGTTATGGTAGCTCGAGGAGATCTTGGTGAGGTAATTCCAATAGAAAAAATACCTTTCGTACAAAAAGAACTCATCCAAGTTTGTAATAAGTCTGGTAAGATGATTATTGTAGCTACTGAAATGCTTCTTTCTATGATTTCCAATAAAGAGCCATCCCGAGCTGAAGTATCAGACGTTGCAAATGCTGTTCTCGAAGGAAGCAATATGGTCATGCTTTCTGAAGAGACAGCAATTGGTAGATATCCAGTAGAATCTATAAGAATAATGAGTAAAGTTATTTTCGAAGCAGAAAGTTGGAAAAAGTTAGGACATTTAGAAATATTTATGATAAAAGACGAAAAATTTAAATTTGGATTATAAAACGTTATGAATAAAAATAATTTCCATGCACAATCTATCGAGGAGGTATTAAAAAAGTTAAATGTTACTGTTAATGGTCTCTCCATAGAAGAAGCAAAAAAACGATTAGCTAAATTTGGACAAAACAAATTAGCTGAAGACAAAAAACTCTCAGCATTTAAACTTCTTTTGGATCAGTTTAAAAATCCACTCATCTATATTCTTTTTTTCGCGTTGGTTATAAGTTTTTCAACAAGACACTATACAGATGGATGGATAATTTTTGCTGTTATAGCAATCAGTACAATTGTCGGGTTCTTGCAGGAGTTCAAAGCAAATTCAGCTCTCTCAAAATTAAAACAGCTTGTGAAATATAAAGCAAAAGTTATAAGAGACGGAAAAGAAGTTGTCTTGGACCAGGTAGAAATTGTGCCAGGAGACATTATTGAATTATTTCCTGGTGATAAAGTTCCTGCCGATGCTCGACTAATTGAAATTCAAAATTTTGAAGTAATTGAAGCAGTGTTTACTGGCGAATCAATGCCAGTTGAGAAGAACATTAATGTCATTAATAATACCAGTTCGATAGCTGATAGAAAAAATATGGTTTTTCTAGGAACGGTAATAGCAAGAGGGAATGCAAAAGCAGTAATAACTGCAACAGGTACTCAGACTGAAATTGGAAATATTGCAACTATGATTAGTGAAACTGATGAAAGAGAAACTCCACTACAGAAGCAAATGATAAAATTTGGTAAAATGATTGGAATTTTTCTAATTATATTGAATACTTTGATATTTGGATTGGGATTGTTCTTGGGACAACCTTTGTTTGAAATGTTTATGACTACTGTGGCAATTGTCGTAGCAGCTGTCCCTGAAGGATTGCTTCCTGCAATGACAGTTATTCTAGCAATTGGAATGCAAAGAATTTCCAAACAGAATGGCTTAATAAAGAAAATGTTGGCTACAGAAACATTGGGATCGGTTTCTGTAATTTGTTCAGACAAAACGGGAACACTGACAAAAGGTGAAATGCGTGTTGCTGAAATTATAACAGAACAGCAAAAGGTATCTCATGATGGCAATAGTTTTTCTGTAATGATCCAGCCAAATGATGTAGCTAGTCATATTACAGCACTTAAGATCGGACTTCTTTGTAATGATGCAATAATTGAAAACCCAGATGATGAGCTAAATAAGTGGAATATATTGGGTAATCCTACAGAAAAGGCCTTATTACTAGCGGGAAGGGCAGCCGGTATTCATAAAGAAATACTAGAAAAGAAAGAACCTAGAGTTTCAGAAATTCCTTTTGATTCTGAATATAAGTATATGGTTACAGGACATAGAATTGGCAAGGATAAGTTTGTTAGCTACATGAAAGGCGCTCCGGAAAGAGTCTTGCAGTTTGCCTCATATATTGACCTAGAAGGAGAAAAGAAAGAAATAACTGATTCAAGGAAGAAATCCATAAAAAGACATTATGAACAATTAACTAGTGCTGGGTTACGTGTAATAGCAGTCGCCTATAAAACAGAGGAGACTGAAGAAAACATGATGAAATCAGATAATGATAATTTAAATAATTTTATTTTTGTTGGACTGATTGCATTGAAAGACCCCCTAAGATCTGAAGCAAAAAAAACTATTGAACTTTGTCAAAGTGCGGGTATTCGTCCAGTAGTAATTACGGGTGATCATAAATTAACCGCCATGGCAATTGTTGGTGACTTAGGTTTAAAAGTGAATGAAAAAAATGTTTTGGAGGGAGTTGACTTAGATAATATGTCTGATGAAAAATTAGAAGAAGTAGTGAATAAAATAAATGTATTTGCTAGAGTTGAACCGAAACATAAAATACGTATTGTCACAGCATTACAAGCAAACGGAGAAGTTGTTGCAATGACTGGTGATGGTGTAAATGACGCACCTGCATTAAAAAAATCAGATATTGGTATTGCGCTAGGTTCGGGGACAGATGTTGCTAAAGAAACTGCAGACTTAGTTTTGTTAGATGATAATTTCAAAACAATTGTCGAAGTTATTAAAGGAGGAAGAGGAACTTTTGATAATATTAGAAAAGTAATCCTATACTTATTATCGAATTCCTTTACCGAAGTGATTTTAATTAGCGCATCTATCATATTTGGACTTCCTCTTGCGCTCCTTCCTGTTCAAATTTTATGGATTAAAATGATAGAAGATTCTCTACCTTCTATGGCGCTAGCATTTGATCCTGTGAATAATAATGTGATGATTAAGCCGCCAAGAAGTCATAGTGAAGCTATTCTTAATAATGATTTGAAAAAACTACTTATGTTTTTCATAGTTATTTCAGATCTAATACTCTTTTCAATATTCTACTATTTTTGGATAAGTTCCGGAGATATTGCTTATGCACAAACAATTGCATTTGTCGGATTAGGAATAGCTTCTCGTTTTTACATTTTCTCTATTAGAGGCTTAGAGCAGTCCATATTCTCTTATAATCCTTTTGAAAATAAGTTTGTTAATATCTCTACTGTTTTTGGATTTGCAATGATACTAATTGCTGTATATATTCCATCACTAAACAGAATACTTCATACTGTTCCATTGGGTGTTAAAGAATGGATTGTGTTAGGATGTTTTGCTTTAGTAAGTGTATCTATTTATGAAATTGGAAAGAAGATATTTATTAATAGAAATAAATAATATCTAATTCCCCCATCAAATTAGTTAACCCCGTTAGAAATCTCTATCTCTAATAGCGTTAAAATAAGTGTTCTACTAGGACCCTCGCCACTATGCCAGCGTGGCGAGCGGGCCAAGAGAACATCTCCTAACGATAGGAGGTGTTTTTAATTTAATAATCATTCCCCAAAGGAATGCCTGCCTGTCGGCACCTGTCTGCCGCTAGGTAGAGACAGGGTTTTTTGATTTTTATTTATCTTTCCCTGCGCCAATGAATTAAGAATAGCACTCCAGGAATGGCAATTATTATCATTAAAACCACTGGTACCATGGAACGAAATTCTAAGGTATCTATAGTAAATGGAAAAATTATTAGCGTTAATGCGCAAAACAATAAATTTGTGCCTGCACCGATTTTTTCAAAACGCCAGGCGATAGCCAAACCGACAATGGCCAAGAACATCAAGATCGGGGGCACGTTTTCAATGAATGGGTAATTCTCAACTGTATAAGGATCAGCCGTTCCGATTGTTATCCAATCCACTCCATAACCAATCAGCATTAGCAGTGCGTAAATGATAATCGGAGCACTCCAGATTCGTGCAATTAAGCGAATCCGTTTTGATAAATTATTACTATAACTACTATTTTCGGCCATGATGGCTTGTTATAGCTGTTTATTTCGTGAGAATCGATGCTTATGGAAATGATTTGTGTATATTTCAATAGTGGTTACAAGCAGAATCATTATCACTGGACCATAAATAAATCCTAATATGCCGAAGTACTGCAATCCACCAATGACGCCAAGGATAATCAAGGCTGGATGCAATTCAGCTTCTTTTGAAACTAATTTTGGCCGCATGAAATTATCTATATTCCCCACAATAATTACATTTACAAAAATCAGTAATATTCCCTGCCAGATATTACCGGTAAACAACATAATTATTCCAATCGGCAGCATTATAAACCCTGATCCTATCATCGGGATAACGCCGAGGAATATCATCAGTATTGTTAAAAATAGAACATAATCAACACCGACAATAGCAAGAAATACTCCTGACACAATACCCTGAACAATAGCGATCAGAAAAGTACCCCTGACCATGGATTTTGACATTGCTACAATCCGAGTGATGTAGATACTGTCGATTCTGTCATCAAGCGGGCTAATGTTTTTTAAGAATTTTATAAGCTTATCCTGAACTGGAAGAAGATAAAACAATATAATAATAAATACGATTATAAATGTAAACAATTGGAAAGCACCGGAACTGATGTCTGGCAATCGTTCAAGAAAAAATGTTCCTACCGCCTTTGCTCCTTGTTGTATCCAATCCCCCACACCGACCTCGGTAAGCCTATAGTCTATACCAGGCAAAGAGCTTAGCAGTTCATTTCCACCATCTACAACTGAAGCTATATTCACCTTTTCTCCACCGCCAATATCTTTGTTAAATTGCAAAACTTGACTCACGGTCAGACCAGCAATTAGGATGAGTGGGATAAGTACCACAAAAAAAACTATTACTACTGTCAATGAAGAAGCGAGCTTGGTTCTACCTTTAAATGTCCTTTCAAAATACTCAAAAGGCCGTTTGAAAAATAGTGCCGTTAGAAATGCTATCACAACAACGGCAATAAATGGTTTCATAACAAGATATGATAAAAAAATCACCGCAATCGCTAATATATAGAAAAATGGTTGTCTTTGGACTGATCTAAATTTCATACTGTAATTATACAACACTATCATAAGGCTTCAAAATATCTATGAAGGCTAGCTATTGATTTTATCTTTGTAATCAGATAGAATAGCTTATAATCATTTTAAATAACACTTATATGGCAAAAAGAGAACATGCTGTCGGAAATCCACAAAAAACAAGCTCTAAGAAAACTGCTAAAAGGCTAGCAGTAAAAAAAGTTATGCTAGAAGAAAAAGTAAAGAAAAGAGCAAAAAATAAGAAGAGAAATACGAAAAAGAAGAAATAAGTTTTTAGTGGTATCTACGTGTCATGCAGAGAAATCATTCTCCAAAAAAGTGGTCAAGTCCTCCGGAGCTTTCGCGTAAGAGGATTTTTTGGTATACTTGTATAAGCTGAATTCATGTTATATGAATCAAAAAAATCTTTCCACCCTGCTTAGCATTTCAATAGTTTTATTGCTTATTGTAGGCGTTTTCGGTTTACTGCAAAGTATTCAGGAAGTGTATAACTACTATAAACTAGATCTGGCTCTGCGCAGCGTTTTACTAATACACTTTTCGCCCATCATCAATATCTTATTGATCTCTGCCGGCTTGGGACTGATCAAAAAAAATAGAATGGCTGTCTATATTTTTATCTTAGGGGCCTTTCTGTACTTAACCGAAGGCGTGCTGGCACCGGGAGGAATATGGCAGCTGGGATACTATTCTCTCTTTTGGTCTGTTTTGAAACTTCTATTTCTCATTCTGGCTATTATTTTGGTTGTCAACAAAAATCTGCTGTTCAAAACCGCTTTGCCGGGAACCGCATCATCTCCTGAAACAATAGATTTCCCCCGAAAAAAATCCCTGACATATATTCGTATTGCCAATGCAGTTTCCTGGCTACCAGTTTTTGTCCTTCAAATATTTATACTGATTACCGATAGACGGCTTGGTCTAGCAGGTTTCGTAGTTTTAATATTCCTAGTCGGTTCAGTCATCCTGGGAGTTATAATAAATGTTGTCTTATTAAGCGCACTCAAGCACCAGAATTACAAATTTATCCGAAATTCGTCTGCAGTAATTATTGCTTTGGGGCTGTTGTTTAACGGATATTGGATAATATCCGATTTCGTAATTGCCCCCTATCAAGATAAACAAAGACAAGAAGAGTTAGATACAGGTCAAGATCGCCTACAAGAAGCTGAAATATTTAGCGATTGTACAGAGATAATCACTAGTCTAGAAGATGATTGTCTATTAAAGGTCTTTAAACTTAGTGAAGACTTTGAAGGTTGCCTTGCTTATGCCGATTCCATAGAAAACAAAGAAAGAGTTGATAGATATAAGCACATCTGCATTGATTCATACGTCGAAATATCCGGTGATATAGAAATATGCCAATACCTCACAGAACTAAATATATTAAACCGTGATGATTCGATAAGCAAGTGCCAGGATAAAGCAAGAAGTATCAGTTTTGTACCTGCACTTGATGAACCAGTAATCAGTGAAAAAGAACAGGTTGTCTTTAACAATGAATTAGATATTGAGAATTGCAAATCAATGCCTCAAAAAGACAGGTTAGAGATCCAGGATAAAGCCTACTGTTATAAAACAGCTGCGCGCGTATACAACGATGAATCACTATGTACAATATCAGCTGACCTATCAACGAACTCAAAACTAACAAAAGGATTGGAGCCGGAAGAAATCTTAGTTCTGGGACAAGCTGCATTAGACGATTGTTACACTGATATCATAATAGAAAACGATCGAAAAGATTTATGCGATCTAATTCAAACCGACATCCACAGGAATGGAGAAACAATTAAGGCAATATGCGCTTTCTAATTAATGTATTTAAGTATCATGCAGAGAAATCATTCTCCAAAAGAGTGGTCAAGTCCTCCGGAGCTTTAGCGTAAGAGGATTTTTTGATATACTTAAACAATAATTATTGAATTGTCATCATGAAGTTTTTCAAAAACAAACCATGCTGGTTAAAAGGCGGCATTTTGGCCCTGGCAGTATTGTTGGCTTGGGTTCTGATTTACATAATTGTTTATAATTCTTTTGGAGCTGTAGATGATAGAAATTCCACATTAGTCTCGTATATTCAGATGTTTGCCGCCGCGCCATTACTTTTGTTACTGATTATGGGCATACTTCTTTCAAGGGGAACTGATTTAAATGTCCTTGGCGGGGAATATGGTTTGCAATTTACATCACTGGGCTGGATTTTGGCTTCTATTATAACATTGGTAATTGTCTTTTTAGTCGGAGCATTAGTTGGGTGGATTATTGGAATAGTAAAAACCAACAAAGCCAAAAATAATCAAGGGCGGGGTTCAACATCTTGAACAATCAATCAAAACAAATATCGTTTGGGACCTCAAAAAACATTTCCCTCCGCCAGCTGGCGGATCGGGAGGCGTTTTAAATTCAGAAAAGTGCTATTATTGAAACATAATTAATAATTGAGTAAGTATGAAAGATGAACAGGACATAAAAGACAGGATTGATGAATTAGAATCAGAAAAAGACGATTTGGAAAACGAATTTCAGGAAACGCTAGAAGATGAGGATATCGAAGAAGATTCTGAAGAAGGTGAAGAGATACGCATGGAGTATGATCAAAAGATTGAGACTGTCGAAAAACAAATTGACCTGCTTGAATGGATTCTGGACGAGTAGCCAATGAAGCGTAAGCAAGACTGCATCTTTGATTAAACCCAAAACAGGGATTGAATAAGTTGCCACTGTAATGATGCTATTTGAAAAAAATGGTACAATATATTTATGAACGCAACCTAGCTTGGAAGGAGGTGATTATATGAACAAAAAATTGGTTATTATTATGGTTATTATCATTTCTGTTGCTTCAACAGTAGGAATTGTTAAGGCGGCCGGGATGACTGCTGATTGGTTGAGGGTAGGCACACAAGACGAGGGCGGCGTTACCTTTTTTAATGGAACAATTATTAATGAAACAACTGGTGACGATGATGCCGACAATCCAGTTACTTTCGGAGACAATGTTAGAATTGATGGCCGCGTGTACCGCGGTGCTACTGCGGGTACATCAGATTCTATGCCATTCATTGTTAATGACAACATGGAGATAGCCGGCACTTTAGCAGTTGGCAATATAACAGCAACTGGTTTAACAGGCTCCGGCATTGTCAGTTCTGATAATTTGGCAAGCAACGCAGTAACTCAAGGAGTGGAAGACAACAACACAACCATCACTACTATAGAATCAGGTACAAATTATGCTACTGCCGCTGAAGTTTCTATTACTACCGGCGACAGCCCGCTCTTCTGCATGTTTAGCGGATACGGAACCACTGATGCAATCAATCAATCAATCAAGATCGCGTTGATTGTTGATGATATTATTCAAGTAAATTCGTACCGCTCAGCTACTATGGGCGACGGTGTTGGCCACATTATCCTTACCACTAACGGAATATACAGTATGACCGCCGGCGCACATACTATCCAACTGGGTTGGAATACAGATACTGGAGCAACCGCCTCATTATATTTCAACACCCTGGACTGTATTGAATTGAAAAAATAAAAGTATCTGAAAACCCCAATTTTGTCACTAGTTGGGGTTTTTTGGTTAAATAACCTCTCTTGCTCTTAAGGCGTGACAGGTTCCAGACACCCTCTATCAAAAAACGCCCTCTAGAATATGAAAGCGTTTTTGCAAATTTCGTTATTGGTTATTCATAAAGCCAGAATTCGTTTATATCGACTAACCAAACACTGGGTAGAATTTCCGAAACCAAAGTTTGAATGTTTTGGCTCCAGTCAACACCTTCTGATGCCTCTCTTGCAATGATTAGTTTATAGACCTCCCTCAAATCATCATCAGATTGAAAAGCCTTGCAGGTTGCCAGATAAATTTTGTGTTCATTTTCATAGACGGCCTTAAAAAATTCAGCGCATTTCAACTTAATGGCGGCCAAATCTTTCAATACTTTATCTCCGTAATCGCTCACAACTTCATATTCATCAGCATTGAATTCAACAATGGCAAAATATTCTTCTCTCTCCGTCACTCTCCGGTCAACCATAGTATCTTTTAGGTAAGGGAAACCTAGGTTATTGTCCCTGTTCATTACAGTACCGATAGCCGATTTAATGCCGGAAATCATGGCCACTTTGTCCTCCTGTTCGTTCTCTGACATATTTTCCTGTTCTTCTATAATCTTAGCCTTATCCTCGACCAGCTCTTCCAGCGGAGTTTTCTCTTCACGCATAGCCAGATAAATCACCGCCAGTAAGACAAGCACAACCGCAACAGCAATTATAATAAGAATATTTTTGCCACCGTCATTTCGCATAAAAATGTTATTGATTTTATAGTTCATATTATTCGAAAATCATTAAATACGCCGTTATTTATATTATATAATAATCTAGGCTATTGTAAAAATAGATGCTATTATCAGTATATAATATAGACTAACTAAAAATCATATGGAAAACACCAAATCGAATAACAAACTGATTTGGATAGTAGTCATGGTTATTGTGATTGGAGCTCTTTTTGGAGCTTTTTTTCTTTTTAGGAAAACGGATTCCTTTGAAATGACTAGTACAACCGTCAACAAGCAATCGGCAGAAACAGATAT
>JAHJEX010000041.1 GCA_018825385.1 Patescibacteria group bacterium | reverse complement strand
AAATCCTCACCAAAAGTGCTTGAGTCTACATTGTAAACAATGAGACCAAAACAGCTTCCATTACGATATTCGAGCAGTGCTTCGGGCAATCCATCGCCATCGTAGTCACCGTATGATACTAGTTTTATGAGAATGTATGTAGCATGCTGGATGACGTGAAACGGCGTTGACTCACCAAACTTGTATAGTTCAAGACTATATGCAGGATGGGGATTAAATACATACTCC
Organism: Patescibacteria group bacterium; assembly: GCA_018825385.1. Lineage (GTDB taxonomy): Bacteria > Patescibacteriota > Patescibacteriia > UM-FILTER-42-10 > UM-FILTER-42-10 > JAHJEX01. The sequence goes on along the minus strand of JAHJEX010000041.1, from coordinate 21,615 downwards.
ATATCAGGATTCCCATCCAATTCAGCAACCGCACTATTGGAAATATCAGGATGTGGCATATCCCAGACAACCTCAGCCACAGCGATCTGCGAAGATGCAAGCAAAACAACGACAGCGATAAGAAAGAACACGATCTTCATGACGTTTCCTCCAAGACAGAGTTTCAAGATTTCGCTCACTTGACCTATCTAACACCTTGTATCATATTATGTCAAACTAAATCATCTCTTTAATAAATTATAGTTTACATCCCATAAAGTTACTTAATGTCTGTGACGCCCCCCCCATCTATACCCCCCCCTCGCTAGTATGAAGAATTAGTCTATATTCATATGATTGCTATTTCTGAAAATTTGCTAGTTTTCAATGAATAGTTGTATGATGAAAATGTTCGAGAGACTCAACGTATAATCCTTAATGACAATAATATGCCTTTATCTAATGAAGAAAAACAAAAAATCAACGAAGAGGAAAAAATTAGAGCTAAAGCTCAAAATAAGTATAAATCAAGACCCTTAGTTCTTGCATTTGTTATAGTTATAATTGTTATTTTAATAGTTATTGGTCTTAGCTCCACAAAGAATAATACCAATGAAACAAGCACATCAAACCAAGAAGAAAACAGTAATCAGCAAGTTGAAGAAGTAGCTACGGAATTTGTTGAAATATTCTCATTAAGTGGCGACGGTAATCGAGATAGTGAATCGTTCAATACAACTGGTGGAAACATTAAAATGGTTGCAATTACCTCTGGTAGTACAGCAGTAGGTTCTTATTCCTCTATTTCGCTTGAGAGTGAAAGTGACGAATATCTTTCTGGAGCAAGATTAAGTATTAGTACTGATGGTTCAGAATCTGGAAATGGCGAAACAATTATCCGGAATGTAGATGCAGGTAGCTATTATATATCAGTTATTAGTGGTATTGACTGGGAAGTTACTGTATATGAATTGAAATAAATACAGTGAAGAGGGGTTATTAAATGGTCATATTATGTTCTGTATTTATTGACATACAATAATAAACTCACATCTTAATCGTTTCTGACGGTATACTACTATTCTCAACAAAATAGTTCCTGACATGTTCCACTGTGCCCCGCCCAGGGCATTTTCAAAGAAAATGCCCTGGCGCGCCAGAAAAATCGTCTAAGAAAGGCGGTTTTTGTTTTGAAAGCAAAGTGCTACAATGTATTTATGAAAAACATGATAATTCTTGCCAATCCAAAAGCGGGTGTTGAAGCAATATTTATGATCGCTAAAATGAGCCTGTTAAACCGATTAAAAAAAGAAGGTGTTTTTTATCAAATCTACGAGACAATTGAAAAAATACCAAAAAAAATACTAAGAGGACCATTAGATAGAATGATTGTCCTAGGTGGCGATGGAACACTACATTTTGTTACCCAATATTTATTTAACAATAAAATTGACGTCCCGATCGCAGTTATTCCAACCGGATCAGGAAATGTGTTTGCCTTATCCGTAGGCATTCCTATTATGATAAATAAAGCGATCAAAGCAGCATTGCATGGAAAATCAAAGAGGATACCTTTAGGGATAGTTAATAATAAACATCTTTTTATGCTAAGTGTAACCACTGGAGTACATGATCAGATCATGAAGAAAACACCGCGTTGGAGTAAAAAAATTATCGGGGCAGCTGCGTACTATTTGAGACTGCCGTTGGATTTGGCCAAAATCAAGCAGCATGAGTATATTATCAAGCTAGACAACAATAAAATTCTAAAAGGAAAAGCAAGCGCTGTTTTTATATTAAATGGCATGCCGAAAATACCTCGAGAACCATTCACTAGCATGAACTTTTTTTCTTCCAAATTGTATGTCTTAGTTGTTAACGCTATTGGTACTAGGGAAATTACCCATCTTTTTGCATCAGTATTTATTCAAGGAAAATTACCACCAAAAGGAGCACAGTTTTATGAAACAAAATCCTTATCTCTAAGTACAAAAAACTCTTCCACAAGATTTGATTCTGAAGAAAGTAAGCTTAAGCGGATGACAATAAAAACAGTTCCAAGCGCTATGAGATTCATCTTTCCGAAATAGTTTTGCTAAAATAAATAGCCCCCGGGATTGGGGGCTATTTTTTAGTCTGCATCAATTATGCGTAAGTTCGGACCGCCATCGTCTCGTGGCAATATTAGCAACTCATCACGACCATCTGCATCAACATCACCTGCACTGATATTCACTCCGCTTTGGAATGTTTCACCATATACCAAATATTCTCTTAATATCTCAGTGGCTGTTTTGTTGAACACGCGAACAATTGGCTCTGCGCCTGCACCTACCCCTACAATAATCTCATCCCTGCCATCGCCATCAATATCTCCGCCCGCTAAAGAAACTCCACCTTGATAATTTGGATCAAAAGCATAAAATCCGGGATTCAATCTTTTAATAAGATTTGGTTGAATACTGAACATTTGAATATGTGGTGCGCCTAATACCGGGCCGGTAAGAATTTCAAATCGCCCATCATCATCAAAGTCCAGTGTTATTGGCTTGATTCCTTTGCGGAATGTGTTCTGATCATAAGCAAAGAAATTCGCTAGAATTGTGCCTACAGAGTTATGTACTGTTACTTGAGCACCGCCGCCTGGACCGGCCGTCACTACAATTTCATCCTTGCCATCTCCATTTACATCACCGGATGCAATAAATGCTCCTCCTTGAAACAGACCATCTAAGGCAAAAAATCCGGGGTGATATAAAGAACCGTCATAGTTGAATATCCTTATGTGCGGTCTTCCGCCAGGTCCGGGAGAAGTAATAATTTCTTTTGTACCATTGCCGTCAACATCTCCTACCGTTACCCTTACTCCGGAACGCAGATGAGTCGCATAAGCAAAGAAAGAAGCCAAGACATTACCATCAGCATCAAAAACTTTTACTTGCGGACCGAACCCCTTGCCAGTACCAACGACTATTTCCGCTCTGCTATCACCTGTCAAATCAGCCGCAGTAGAGAAGAAACCGCCACGAAACGACTCATCATGAGTGAAGAAGCCCCTTCCTGTTACCACCGGTCTGTCACCGGTAAAAGGAACCGGGCCGTCCACAGTATGTTCAATTTTCGGCGTCTCTCCTCCCACCGTGATTGCAAATCCTCTTTCCAGCGTTCCAGACTGGCCATCAGAATTTGTAATAAGCACATCATAATATCCGCCCGCCATCTGGCCAAACGGTAGTTCAACGGCCATTTGTTCGCTCGACTGAACATATGCCACATTAACATCATGTTCCCCAAAATTAACTGTTGCTCCATGTCGAAAATCACTACCGGAAATGAGAACCATTTTGGTATCAGCTGCATTCCCGGCTATCTCCTTAGAACCAGGGTATACTTCTGCTACAACCGGTGCTGGATCAGTATACGGAGCTTCGCCAGTAATGTCTATGGAGCGAATAAGATCATTCCAGGAATCTGCCACATACAACCGCTTGCCAATCAAATCAACTGCCATCCCCTTTAGATTATTAAATTCTGCTTCGTCTTTATCTCCATTTTTAAATCCCCTTTCTCCGGAACCAGCAATTAGCTTTGTTACTCCGCTAGCGGTGTCAATCACGCGAATACGGTGTGATCCTACTTCTGTGACGTATAAATTACCATCGGGAGCCCATTTTACGTATTCAGGATATGAGAATACTGCTTCTATACCAATTGCATCCCTATAACCGGCAGTCCCGGAACCAGCTAGTGTTGTTACCACGCCTGTCGCTATAGCTATTTTTCTGATCCTTTGGTTGTTTGTATCCGCCACATATAAGTATTCTCCATTTGAATCAATTGTTATACCAAATGGTTTATTGAATATAGCAGCGCTACCTGTTCCATCCGCGTAACCCTCCGCACCTGACCCGGCAACTAATGATGTTTGTCCATCAGAAATGCGCACCTTTCTTACTCTATTATTTCCCGTGTCCGTTACATAGAGATAAGTGTTGTCAGGAGAGATTACTATTCCTGCCGGATTTTTGAAGTACGAACATCCATCAATATCTAAATCATATTCTCCAGTGCATTTTGATCCTTCCTGATATCCATTATCATCCACTCCTGTTGTGTTAATCAGTCCTGCTCCTGATATCAGTGACGCTTTTACGGGAGAAGCGGTTAAGTCTATTTTACGAATTCGGTTATTCCAACGGTCAGCTACATATAGCGTTGTTCCGTCCGAATTTACAGCAATGCCCTGAATGGTGCTAAATCGAACGGCAGGGTCGGGGTCTGTTCCTTCACGATAATTGTCCACACTGTTACCAATCACGTGCGCTACAGCACCCGTTGCAAGAGTAATTCTCCGTATTTTGTTATTATCTGCTACATAAATATATTCACGATCAGCAGTCAAAACCATATCGTATGGCCTACCGAAAAGCGCCACCAAAGAAGATCCATTTACATTGCCAAACCGTTCTGCACCGGCAAAAGTTTCGCTTGCTCCTCTTTCCTCATCATCAGTTATATTATTAAATTTTTCAATTGTACCTATTCCAGCGTTACAAACATAGACATAATCTCCATATGAAACCAAACCTGAAGGATAATTAATTGAAGCCATATTTGTATCTTGTGCAAAAGATGAAGTTGTATTTGTTGTAAGGTCAATTTCCCTTATCACATCCGTATAGCCATTACCATCCGAAACAAACAGGGTATCATCATCAGCTAACGCCACGCCCCAAACGTTTTCAAACAGTGCAGCAGTACCTACACCTTCTTCATAGCCAGATTCACCAGATCCGGCAATTGTAGCTACTGCCCCGCTGGATGTATTGACACTGACAACTTTATAGTTTCCACTGTTTGCTACATAAGCAGTAGACCCAGCAGAATTGATTGCCATTTTTTTTGGTGCACTCAAGCTTGAAGTGACGGTTGTAACTGTACCGCCTGAGGTTGATACTTTTTTAAGCGCATTGTTTCCCGTATCAGCAATATAGACCGTACTGCCGAATACAGATACCCCTTCAGGACTACTCAGGCCGGAATCAACTAATGTCGTTACCGTACCACTTGCGGAAATCTTTTTAACTTTGCTATTGCCTGTATCAGCAACATATATATTACCGGAACTATCAACCGCTACACCTCGTGGCAAAGCAAATTCTGCAACTGATGCTGTTCCTATAGTATCACCATAGGAACCGGTGCCTGCAACTGTTGAAACTATATCTGAAGAGTTTATTTTTCTAATTACGTTGTTGTAAGTATCAGCAATATAGAAATTCCCGGAAGAATCAACTGTTATATCCTCAGGAAAATCATAAAAAGCATCTATGGCTGTCCCCGCATCTCCGTCATATATTTTACCAACAAATGTAGTAGTATTTCCGTATGTTGCTTGAACTATATTTGGAATAAAGAGAGAAATTCCAATTAATAGCGCAGGAAGGGTCATTAGGATGCGTTTCAGATTGATATACATACTATTTGTATTATAGATTAGTTATGTGTCTATTTTACCACATATAGTCCCGAGTCTGAACTAACAAAAGCGGACACGTAGTCCGCTTTTGTTATTTACTGTATATGCTACAGAAGCCCTTTTTGGATCTCTTCTTCAAGTGAATTATAATTTTCTATTTCTCTTCCATTTACAAAGAAGGTTGGTGTTCCCCTCAAACCAAGATTTTCTGCATCCTTAACATCGGAATTAACAATATCTTTTTCAGCGCGTGTATCAAGACATGCACTAAACGATTCGTTATCTAGACCATCTATCTGACCGGCATACAATTTTAAGTCATCTTTCTTTAGACTGTCTTGATTGTCAAACATTTTGTCATGAAGTTCCCAAAATTTTCCCTGGTCATTTGCGCATTCGGAAGCTAAGGCCGCGTTAAATGCGTTTTCGTGAATAGTGGTCAGAGGAAAATGCTTAAATTCAAGCTTTATTTGATCACCAAACTTTTCCAACACCAGATTTATAGATTTTGCACCGGCTCTACACGCAGGACATTGGAAGTCAGAAAATTCCTGAACAACTACTCTTGCATCAGGATTTCCTTTAAAAGGCCTGGGTGAATCTACGTTGGTATATGTTGTAGTATCATTTGGCATTATCCAGACTACAACAATTATTCCAATAATAATTATACCAACAATACTTAATACTAATTTACTATTTTTTTTCATATTTATTCCTTTTTAAATTTATGGTTTTGTTGTGCTTATAAAGATACAGGCTTATTCCAATCATTACAACCGAAACATATTGAGTAGGGGTAAAGCCAAACCAGCGCGGGTCAGAAGTGGGTAAATCATCTGCCCTGAAAAAATCAGTAATGAATCTGCTTACACCATACCAGAGCAGAAACACGGTGGTGAAGAATCCTTTGGTCTGAGACCAATTAAATCTTTTAACAACGAGAAACAGACAGAAAAGAAGTAACGCGCTAAGACCATTGTATAAAGTGGTTTCGTGTCTAACCATTCCATCTATATATTCCATCCCCCAAGGAACATTGGTAATTTTGCCCATATGGTCATGAATCAAAAAACAGCCTATTCTACCAATAAAGATACTCAATGGGAGCACAAATACTATTGGTTCAGCTAATTCCCAAAACGGGATCTTCTTTTTCCTAATGTATATTAGGAATACTACTAATGCCCCTGCGATTCCACCGATAAGGGCTGCTCCACCTTCCCAAAATTTAAGAACTCCAATCCAGTTTTCCCGAAATAAATCCAGATTACCCAATACATAAAAAAAACGTGCACCAATTACTGCAAATAGAATCACCCAGAAACTTACATCAATAATCCTATCGGGCTCTCCACCTCTTTTTTTAAGTTCACGAGAGGATAAATAGATTCCTACGGCAAACGCCAAAGCAAGCATGGTCCCCCATGCCTGCAAAGTAATTGGTCCTATTTCTAAACTGGTAATTTGAAAGAAAGGAATCATACCAATTCATTTCTAAAGTAAGAATTATTTTCCAAGTGCTTGATCAATAACAACTTCAAAGTTGGCCTGAGGAATCGCGCCGTTAAGCGGAGTTGTATTTCCGTCAGCATCTATCATAACTGTGTAAGGTGTTCCCTGTCCTCCAGCTGCCTGAGCTTCAACTGATTGAGTTGCAACTCTTTCTTGGTACTTCCGTGAATTGAAACAATCATCAAATTGAGTAGTGTTCAATCCCAAAGTTGCTGCCAATTCTGAATAATACCCATCAGCAAGTTTTGACTGGTCACTGTAAAGTGCATCATGGTATTCCCAAAACTTACTCTGATCACCGGCACATTCTGATGCTTCTGCTGCCGGTACTGCCTGATCATGAATTGAAGTTAGAGGAAAATGCTTATAAACTAATCGGACCTCTCCTTCGTATTTGTCCAGTAGCGCTTCCAGAGTTGGAAATAGTCTAGAACAGTATGGACATTCAAAGTCAGAGAATTCGACTAAAGTAATCGGGGCATTTTTATCACCTCGAATATTATCACTATCAGTTATTGCAGCAAGCTTAATAACAGTTGCGGTTGGTGCTACCGCTGTATTTGTATTTGCTTGCGCCGTGTTTTTGTTAGTATTAGTTTCTGCTGTTTTACTATCTGCATCTCCATCAGCTGACATAGATAGTACTGTTGCAAATCCAACTATACTTATAATAGCAACGCCCAGAGTTAGGCCAAAAACAAAACTGGCCTTCGGAGACATGCTATCAAAAAAACTTTTTTGTTTGTCTTCGCTCATTTATTAAGTCCCTTCTAGTTAAATTATTTTGTAATACAGTGTTATTAGTATAAACGAATAGAAAGAAGTTGTAAAATGCTTATTTAGAGTAACTCTGGATGCTCATTAATGTCCACAATACTACACGCTAATATGGGACTAATTCCTAATTTTTTTGCTTTTATTATTAATTTTTCACTTTCAGTTCCAGGATTCAAAAAGACTTCCTTAGGGATTTTTTTTGCTATATCCTCAATCAGATTTATACCAACAGAAGATGGCACATACAAACTAACGCGGTCGATATTCCTTCTAATATCCAGAATTGAACTAACTACTTTCAATCCCTCGATCTCTTTTTCATTTGGATTCACAGGAAAAACTTCCCACCCTTGACTAATATACGCCCTAACTGCTTTATTACCGTATTTTGACCTATCTTGTGAGGCTCCGATAATGGCTACTGTTTTTTTCATAGTTGGTTTAAAAATAAAAACAACCCCACGTATTCTGCAAAGCTTATTTTAAACATATGCATGTGGGATTGTTTTTATAAGTAAAAATTTACTCAGTTTCTTCAGTTTCTACTGCTGGAGCCTCGGTGGTTTCTTCTGCTGGAGTCTCGGTAGTTTCATCAGCACCCTCTGTTGGGTTCATTTCGTCGTCCATTAAGTTATTCACCTCCCTTCAGAATAATTATTTTTCCTCCTCTATGAGGATAAACACAGAATGATTGTTTGTCAAATAAGTTATTAACAACTGGTTTTTTATTCCAAGAAGGAACAGGAATTGACTGGATAACAACATCACGGCCAATAAAGAATTCAATCCCTGAAACAATATATTTTCAATTATTTATTGTTTCGCATCAATATCACTTTTGTTGTTCTTGACCCATCGAACTCCAAGATAGACAAAAGGAGTATCCAGCATTGCAAAAACCACTTTCAATATCCAATAGGGAAAAACTAGAGAAAAAATGAATGCAACTGTAAATTTTGGTGAAACATGATAAAAGGCAATAAACATGAAAATAGTAGTATCTATGAACTGGCTGACAATTGTAGAGAGATTGTTCCTGAGCCATAAAAATTTGTTTTTTGTTTTACTTTTCCAGAAATCAAATGCCCATATATCATGAAACTGTGATATAAGGAAAGCCGCCATGCTAGCTAGAATGATTCTTACAGAATTAGAGAAAATTGCATTATAAGCTTCACCGTATTCATATATCGAATGAGCAGGCATTTTTACTGCCAGAATTGTTAACAACAACACTAAAATATTTGCTACAAATGCAGTGATAATAAATGACTGAGCCTTCTTTTTGCCATACACTTCAGCAACGATATCTGTAACCAGAAACGCAATAGGCAGAGCAAAAATTCCTACAGATGTTCTTACGCCAAATATTTCTGTTATCTTTGATCCTAGAAGGTTTGCTGAAATAAGTGCAGCAATAAAAACACCTAAAAGGATGCTAATTTTGTTTTCTTGTTTGATCTTCATTTCTTGGTCCTAATTAATAATTCAAAAATCCTCACTTTTCTTAGAAAAAAATTGTTGTTTTACTCACAACATAGGACCAAAAGAGATTAGTTTGCTAAATAGATTTCAATTATTTCCTTGAAGGCATCCAAAGGGATTATTCCTTCAATCTTGATACCATTAATGAACCAGGTTGGGGTTCCTCTAACATCAACAACAATACCATCTGTTCTGTCTTTTTCAATTTCATTTGCAAATCGTCCGCTATCCAAGCATATATCAAACGCATTCGTATTTAGACCAATTTCCATTGCGTATTGCTTTAGGTCACTTATAGCTAGTTTGTCCTGATTTTGATATAGTTTGTCGTGCATCAGCCAAAATTTCCCTTGATCATCTGCACACTCTCCTGCTTCGTGTGCTTTCTGAGCAGACGGATGAAGATCAGGTATAGGATAGTCACGATACACAAATTGAATCTGGTCTCCATAAGTTGAGGCAATTTCTCTTATAATGGGATATGCATCAGCGCAGAATGGACATTCAAAATCTTCGAAGGCAATAATGGTAACTTTTGCATTAGGAGAACCCAAATACGGATCATCGTCAACACTTACATCATATACTTTGGCTTCACTGGTTCTATTGTTAGATCCATTCACTAATACATAAACCTGATAAGCCACTATCAAAACAAATATTGCTGTAAGCAAAATAAATACAATTATGGTAATTCCCCACCATTTTTTATACCATCTCTTTTTTTTCGTAGCGGGTGTTGGTATGGTTGAACTTGAATTTAGTTCTTCTTCCAAAACGTTTTAATTACCAGTTAAAGCATAATCATTATATCATATTTTTACCCTTTTCAAACGTAGTGAATTGAGTACAACAAATATCGAACTAAATGCCATCGCTCCTGATGCTATCATAGGGTTCAACAACACGCCTGTTGCTGGATACAGCACTCCAGCAGCTATTGGAATCCCGATGATATTATAGATAAAAGCCCAGAAAAGATTTCCTTTAATCGTTCGCATGGTCTTCCGACTTAGTTCTATCATACTCACAACTTTTTGAAGATCGCCTCTTAGCACTGTAACCCCTGCAGACTCCATTGCTATATCCGTCCCAGAACTTATGGCAATACCAATATCGGCCTGGACTAAAGCCGGGGCATCATTTATACCATCGCCCACCATTGCTACGGTCTTGCCTTCTTTTTGTAATGCTTTTACTTTTTCCAACTTTTCATTTGGGAGTACTCGTGCTTCAAATTTTTCAATACCCAGCTTGCCTGCTACTGCTTGAGCTGTTTTGGGGTTATCACCTGTCATCATAACTGGTGTAATCTCCAATTTTTTTAGAGCCTGAATTGCTTCTATAGAGCTTTTTCTAATCTCATCTGCAACACTAATAAACCCCAGATAATTTCCATTATAGGCAAGTGCAAGAGCAGTCCTCCCCTCTTTTTCTTCTTTGGCAATCGCCTCTTTTTGTTCTTGAGTAATATTAATGCCCTGTTCTTCCAAATAAATTTGATTGCCAAGATGTGAATTTTTTCCATCAATTTTTCCTTCAACTCCTCGGCCCACAATTGCTTTAAACTGCTCTATTGGGAGTGCTCTTAGATTCTTTTTCTCCGCCCTTTCAATAATTGCTAGCGCCAGGGGATGTTCTGATTTTTTTTCAAGAGAATAAGCAAACTGAAGAATATTAATTTCTTTTTCTCCTACCGATAAAATATTAACTACTGACGGTTCTCCTTTAGTTAGGGTCCCTGTTTTATCAAAAACAATTGTATTGATTTTTCCAGCACGCTCAAGTGTTTCCGCGTCTTTGATCAATATCCCATGTTCTGCTCCCTTGCCGGTTCCAACCATTATTGCTGTTGGAGTAGCAAGACCCAAAGCACACGGGCAAGCAATAATCATAACAGTCACTGCCACAATTAACGCAAATGTAAGTGTGGGTGCCGGACCGGCAATAATCCAGACCACAAAACTGATAATGGCTATTGTTAATACTATTGGAACAAAGTATCCGGAAATCAAATCAGCTAGTCGCTGAATCGGTGCTTTAGAACCTTGGGCATCTTCTACCATTTTCACTATTTGAGCTAAGGCTGTTTCCTCGCCCACTTTAGTGGCTTCAAAAGTAAAAGATCCGGTTTTATTAATCGTAGCACCAATTACTTCATCTCCTATTTTTTTAGCAACCGGAATACTTTCGCCGGTAATCATCGATTCATCTATCGCAGATTCCCCTTCAATAATCTTTCCATCCACAGGTATTTTTTCTCCCGGGCGAACAATAATTTTATCGCCTTTCTGAACCTGCTCGATAGCGATATCTATTTCTTTGCTATCTTTTATTATCCGTGCCGTTTTCGCTTGCAATCCAGCTAATTTTTTTATTGCTTCTCCTGCTCCTTTTTTTGCACGTGCTTCTAAAAATTTTCCCAGGATAATTAAAGTGATGATAATTGCTGATGTATCAAAATATACTACTATTTCTCGTCCCGCCGATTCAAATAAAGAAGGAAACAACATAGCAACAGTACTATAAAGATAAGCAGCACCAGTTCCCATGGCCACTAATGTGTCCATATTTGCACTAAAGTTTTTCAACCCCCTCCAGGCGCCGACAAAAAATTGTTGACCACTCCAGAACATTACGGGGGTTGTTAAAATAAAGAGGATAAAGAATCTAGTTTGTTGGGGAATGTTTTCCACAAATGGAAATATTTTTTCCATTGATCCCACAAGAACCAGAACCGAGATGATAATACCAAAGACCAGTTTTTTCTTTAGCTTATTAATCTCATCTTTTTTTAGCATTGCTACATGATCATGTTCCCCTCCCTTCATGTCATGGCTTGAATGGTCCATCGGCACTTGAGAATGATTAGGGGGAGGTTTTTCTTCCTCTATAATTTTATACCCTACTTTTTCTACTGCCTTTTTCACCTCTTCCTTGTCAATTGGTTGATCCGATTCTACAGTGGCTTTTTCTGAAGCGAAATTAACCACTGCATTTTCAACACTTGGCACTTTTTTCAGTGAATTTTCTATTTTCATTGCACAAGAAGCACAATGCATTCCCTGAATAGGATAGGTTTCTTTATTGCTCATAAAATATATAGTTTATAATAATTAACTTTTTGTACTAACGGGACATTTTTGATCACTATAATTGCAAATCACACAACAGTTTCCTTTTTTTGCCGGAATTACTTTACGACAGCCATCACATTGATAGAAAGGTAAACAACGATTAGTAAAAATATTTACGATTTGATTGTGTCCACACATCGGACAATGTAATTGCGCTTTTTTCATTAATTAACAAAAGTAAGTAAAATATTCAGTGTTGTAGGCACTAGCCACCTGCTAATACCCACCCTACCGCATATTTAACAACAACTTCCTCCTGATTCTCCTGGTCCCATAATATCACCTCCTTCAAAATTATTCGTTTAATATTTTTATAATTATTTGAAAATAATACGATTGATTGATTAATTATTTACGCTACCAATCGGTACTGTATCTCTTTTTTCAGATAACCACTCGTTCATGCCAAATGTTAGATTATATATATTGATGTAACCCTGTTCCACTAATTTTTCTGCCATGTTCCGACTCATACTTCCTGAGCGACAATAAAGAACCACTTTTTCATCCTTATTCGGAAATATTTTCTTGAATTCATCTATATCAGTGTATGTAATTAAGTAATCTGTATCAGGTACATGCTTTTGTTCTGGCACATGGACATCTATCAGCTTAAAATCTTTATTAACAAGCATTTCTGCCAATTCCTCTGAAGTAATATCAGTATATTGTTGGATATCTTCTTGATTATTTTGAGTGGCATCTGCATCTTCAGTAGTATTGTCCCGATTACTTAACACAAAAAAATAGACCCCAAAAGATAATACGACTATTACCGCAATCACTACTATTATAATTTTCATATATTTCGATTTAAATAATTGATAAGCTATCGAGCGGAGCGCTCGTAAAGACTGAGTAATTCACTGATCGCTTGATCACTCTTTTTGCCTTGTCCTTTTAGTGCATCACTTACACAAGAGTGTAGATGATTATCCAGAATCAAGCTGTCAACTTTCTGCAAAGCACGCTGGACTGCTAAAGATTGATTGAGAGTATCAATACAGTATTGATCATCCTCAACCATTTTAGTTACTCGTTTAAGATGACCGCTAATTATTGACAACCTTCTTAAAACTTCTTTTTTTTGTAGTTTGTGCATAGAAATGTAATTTAGTTATTCTATATCCCACCCCCCTGGTAGGGGTATCTATTAATCATAATAGCATACCTAGTATTTATGTCAAGAGGCGCTATATAATAAGCTTCCTTTTTATACTAGATTAGCATTTATTTTCCACTCCAGTAAAATGCTTTCACTCCCCTATTCTCATAACTCAGTTATGTATATATATATTGCCAGATAGACAAATTTGGAATAAATAGCACTATTATAGGGGGGATGTTTTTTCAATCCGACATAATAATGGATTCTGAATTTTACTTCCTATAAGATAAATAGAAATAATAAGTACAATTACTCCAGTAATTGCAAATTCAAGTCCGTTAAATGGAAGAATACCAATAAAACTTGCAGCAGCAGAAAATCCAATAAATGAGGATAATACAATTGAACCGCATGAAGCACAGCCTATACCCAGAAAACCAATAATAATTCCCAATACGCTTATACCTGCCGATTTTTGAAGTTTAACTCTTCTTTTGAAATAGAAGACGAACAGTGTCATATTTACTCCACCCAGCAAAGATAGAATAACCACTAATGTCCCGGAGGTTATAGAAAAATTAGTTTTAATTAGTCCAAACATTGACCAAAGAAATTTAATTCTCTCACCAAAGTTGAACAGTTCAGAATCAAAAACTAATCTCAATAAATCCTTACTTGGTAGCCAGATACTTATAACATAAATCACAAAAGAGATTGCGGTAGCAAGAATTATATAACTTGGTTTTTTAAAAACCTCTTTTAGCGATCTAAAAACGTTATTCATTACTAGTTATCAATGTGTTCTTTTTATATACTCAAACACTAATCCTAGATCCATTTCTGAACATATTTTTCGATGTCTTATTCTATAACTGAATCTTTGAAAGACAGTTATAGTTGACTATCAATAACCTGTTTAAGTGATTCAAAAGGAACTGCACCCGGAACAGATAAACCATTCACAAAATTACCAGGGGTACCGTTTACACCCAACTGTTGTCCCTCTGTATAGTCTTCCTGAACTTTGTCAGCTGTTGCTTTAGATGAATAACATTCCTCAAATTTAGTAGCATCTAAACCAAGATCTGCAGCAATTTCTTTATAGAGATCATCACCTAATCCACTTTGATTTTCAAACAATCCGTCTGCAAAACTCCAAAATACATCGTTACCACCTAAACTAGCGGCACACTCAGATGCTATTGCAGCTGGACGTGCATTCGAATGGATAGAATCAAGTGGAAAATGTTTATATACCCATCTAACATTGTCACCATACTCCGCTAAAGCCTGCTGCATAGTCGGATGAAATCTGTTGCAATATGGACATTCAAAATCAGAGTATTCTACAATTGTAACCAGTGCATTAACATTCCCTCGTATATGATCGGAATCATCAATTGGGATAGAAACAATCGTTCCTGCTGTTGGAGCTGTATCAGAAGGCTGAGTAGGCTTGGCGACAGCAGAGTTGGTATTTGCATTGGTGGTACTTACTTTTTCTGCAACAATCGAAGCAGAGCTACTATTACTAAACAGTAAAACAAAAAATCCGGTGATCGAGCCAAAGAAAACAGCAGCAATTATTCCCAAAATAAATGATCTCTTGGATCCCAAAACTGAAAAAATATCTGATATATTTTTTCTTTGAGAAGTATTCTCATTATGATATTCTTTTTCTTCCATTTGTTTATGTTTTCAATAATTAATATTCACGCACAAAAATTCTAACCCGCTCCATTAGCAACATATATTGCTAATAAAACTAATAGCTTTAGTTACAGGAGTTTGATTCGCTATATGGAGTATGGATTATCTTCGGCTCTACGTCATAACTGCAGTAACTGTTACTTTTTTCCATTTCACCCATTTCCATCGGACAAGTTCCATTATCAAGACTGCTAGCGGGATGGTTAATTTCGGTAGTTTTTGCAAGTATAGCCTGAGAGTTAAAAAATAAAACAGATAACCCAACAATCACCGCAATGCTCATTACTAATTTTGGAGTAAACCACTTAAATTTAGGTTTATAGTGAGTATCAATTAGTCGATCAATTCTTGCTTCAGTAACACTTAAAAAAGTAACCGCAATATTATGGTTTACTCGATGATTTAAATTCTGGTCCAAATCTATTATTTTTAGCAAGGCTTTACTTAATGATTGTGTTTCTTTGAGATTATTAGTAGCTCTTTCGTCTGCCGCAAGTTCTAAACCTATTTCAAACTGACTTGCTAGATGATTTAAACCTGGAATGAAAAATAGGCTTTTTCTTATTATATTCACCAAGAATAGCTTAAGAGGGTCAAATGATTTCAGATGGTTTTTTTCGTGGAGCAATATTGCCCTTAACTGCTTTTTTGAAACCTGATTAATAAGTCTTGAAGAAATACATATCTTCGGCTTAATAAAGCCAAAACAGAATATATCAAGAGAATTACTATCAATAGCCACAATCTTTTTATACAAGCCCAATGAAGTAACAACACTATTAAGTTTAGGCATCAATTTCATCTCATTACTAACTACTTGATTAACGTACTTTTTTGTTAATAATAAGCTCTTAATCAGATTATAGATTATGAAAAACAAAAATATTGTTGCAATAAGTCCTAAAAATAGTATAAATGAACTTATGTAGGGATGGTTCGTTAATAAAGGAACATGGTGAATACAATCACAATCAGGATTTGCTCCAGTAATTACAGTATGATACATATGAATAAATATTGGAGCAATATTAAACAGCAGAATTCCCAGTAAAAGAATAAACACAAAGAAGATACCTAGAATAAGATAAAATGTAATATTAGTTTTTCCTTGACTAATTGCTACCATTATCTTTTGAATTAACTTTGTCTTTAAGAAGTTTGAGTTTTTTAGGATCAACTTGATCCAAAGTATTAGCAAATTGAGTAATAGCTATCTCTCCAAAATCCTGAACTAAATTATCAATAATTTTTTGGGAAGTTTTTTTAACAAAATCGTTTTTTGTGAAATAAGCAAAATAAACGTGAGTCTTTCCTTCCATTTTTCTTTTTAACATTTTTTTTGTAAACAGACGGTCCATGATTGTCATGACCGTAGTATATGCTATTTTCCTCTTTTTCTTAATTACCTCAAATACTTCTCGAACTGTTATATTCTTATTTTCCCACACAATTTCCATTACTTCTGCTTCCAGCTTACCCAGAATTTGCAATGAAGAGGATTTTTTTGAGAGGTTTATCATAGTTGTAATATCATTTTACTACTACATACTGTAGCACATTGTTTAAATAAGTCAATTATTATCACACAATTTTTTTAATGATTTTATACTTGGCCTGTCTTTTTTACTTTTTCCAATATGTTTATACAAAATCTGATGTTTCGCATTGAATAAAAAAAGTGCTGGTTTAATTCTTTTTTCGTCAGTTGGACGTTTAAAGCCATAAAGTTCAAATATTTTCCAGGAATGATCGGAAAGAATTGGAAATTTTGATTTTATGATTTCTCTTAATATGCTAGTGAATAATTGATCATCGGAACTGACTGCTACAATTTTGATATTCTTTTTTTTAAACCACAAATAATTTGCATTCAATTCAGTTAATTGTTCACGACAATCTTTACACCATTCTCCCCTAAAGAAAACCAACAGTATTAAGGAGTCATCTTGATATTCATATAAATCAAATTGTTTTCCATCAGTGTTTTTTAATTGAAAATTTTTTGCCTTTGATAATTCCATCTCAACAGCAATTATTTAAATTTGATTCCTTTTTAGCATCTATCAGTAATTTCCCGTATTCTTTCATACACTGTTCACTGCAAAAATTACTTTGATACTTTTCTATCAACTCTTCTTTAGTAACCATTTTATGGCAAACGATACATTTATTTTTTTTGCTACCCATTATTAGACGAAAAATATTAGTATTCCCAAACCAAGTAGAATCATTATTATTCCTGACCATAGTCGCATTCTTTTAGAACTTGACTGCTCCCAATTGGTCATTTTTTCAGTAGCGTATTTATTTGCAGACCCCAGTAATATGATCAAAAGAGGTACTACAAACATAAAATTGTATATGAGCAAATATCCCAGCCCTCTGAAATAAGTTGCCTTAGCTGCCAAGAGGGTAACTACCGCTACGTAAATTCCGCCAGAGCAGGGAAAAGTACATAAACCAACTAAGACTCCTAGAATGAAGGCAGCAGGTAATGTCGCTTTGTGCATCCATTTCTCAAGAGTATTTTTAGAAAATTGAGGAATTTTTAGTTTGATAGGAAAGCGAGGAAAAAAGTATCCAATAGTATTAATCACACCCAGTATAATTACGAGCCATGAACCAATCTTGGCCATCAAATGAGGTGCACCAGAAATAACAATCGCTTGCAGTAACCCAATACCAATTAAAAGATAGGTTAAATAGATTGCTACAATATATGTGATACCGGTGATAAAAATTCTAGCTTTTGTTCTACGGATAGTAAAGAGAAATGCAATAAAAAATAAAAGGACAGCAAAAGCACAAGGGTTAATTCCATCAAAAAATCCGCTTACTAAAATAAGGGGAAATAATTTCCTAAAACTCCAATCAGCAGATAAATCAAACTTTGATTCCTCGAAACTGTCTTTATTATCATTGAACCAGTTTATATATTCTGAAACAGGGGTATCAATAGAATATTCCTTTATTGGTCCATTGAAAGCCCAGATCTTATAGTTCTTTACCTCACCATGCATTATGTCTTGAAAAATGAGGATTTTTTCAAATTGCTTTTGATTTTCAACTTCGAGTAAAAATTCCATGTGCTCTTTTGGAATATGGCCCGCTAAAATAATCTTATTGTCAACATAAGTCATTATATGACTTTGCAAATCAAACGGTACTCCCCAGCTCTTTGATAATTCGTTATATTCTGTTCGATTCTCTTTTACATTTACGTAATCCTTCCAGCTGATATCCTCAATCTCCATGTTTACAAGCAATGGTTCTAGCACATCATGCAAATAAATCGTACAACCACCACATGCTTCATTATAATATATTGATGCTTGATGATTTTCCTCTGGTTGATCTTCATGTGCAATAACCGATAAAGGAGTTGCTATAATAAAAAAAAGCGCTAAAAAAAATACTGTTTTAAGGATCTTTCTATTTATAAACATCGGCATATATTTTCACTTCTACTTCTTTGTTAATTGGATCATTTGTAGCAATATATACGGTCCGAGTCAACTTTCCCATATCTGTATCATCACCATGAACAGCAGGATCGAAACTGACCAACAATCCTGCTTCCTGGCCCGGTAAAATTTCTTCTTGGTCTATTTCCCCTTTTGTACAAGCACAAGAAGTGGTAACACCATTAATTTGGAGAGGTTGGTCTCCACTATTTTTAACAGTAAATGTGTACTCGGGAACATCACCAAATTTAACTCGACCCAAATCATAAGAGGTTGGATCTATAGTAATTTGTGGACCAACTAATTCTTCTTCCACTTGTAAAAAACCATAAAGTGTTGCTCCTAAGGTAACTACCACAATTACTAAAATAATGGATAATACTTGTTTATTCATAGTGCTAATCAACTTGCTTTAATGATATTTTAACTATTTTCTCAGGATTATTTTCATCGTTAGTAGAGAGTGTTATTTCTCTGGTTGCACTTCCTCTAAAATCTTTATGGACATTAGGATCATAATATACCATTAAATCCGTAGTTTCACCCGGTTTGATAGTTGCGGACCAATTTTTAGGGTTATTGTGCATACCGAAGCGTGGACCTTCTTTATCGTTGACGACTAATGCGGCACTAGTACAGCTACAAGAAGAAACCATATCATCGATGATTAAATCACCTGTACCTGTATTTTCTACACTAAAACTTTTTGAAACAACGCCTTCTTTCTGACTTACATTTCCAAGATTATGTGAAGCTGGAGTGATTTCTATTTTTGCTTCACTTGAAGGAGAATCATTCGAAGTGGAATCATCGCTATTAGTCTTGCCATCTTGCATAAATCCAAAAATTCCCACACCCAAAACTATTATCACAAATATACTGATAAATATTATTGTTGTTTTATCTTTCATATTAATCTACTTGTCTTAACTTAATTTTTATACTCTTTTCAAAATCTACCGGGTCATTCGAAAATACAGTAACTTCCCTAGTAGCCGATCCTCGGAAGTCTTTGTGGACGTTAGGATCATAATAAATCTTTAGATCAACAGTTTCACCCGGCTCAATGGTTGCAGACCAATTTTCGGGATTATTGTGCATACTAAACCGTGGCTCCTCTTCACCGTTCATCACGAGCGCAGCACTAGTGCAACCGCACGAAGATAATAGATTATTAATCACCAAATCCGATTCGCCAGTATTTCGGATAGGAAAACTGTAACTAACAACCCCCGAAATCTGACTTACTTCTCCAAAGTCATAATCCAGCAAACTAATATCAATTTTTGGACTGTCGCTAGGTGCGTTTTGAGCTAGATTCTTTTTTACTTTTTCCTTAGTTTCTTCTGAAGCCAGCGATTTGAGCCCGTACTTCTTTACAGTAGCAAGGATAACTTCTTCTTCAGATAGATCATTTGAAATTTGTGAATCAATATATTTAATCATGTCCCCTGCAATACCACAACATATATTATCTTCATCTAGTAGCTTACCACAACAAGTACATATAAATTCATGATGCATCTCTGCAGCCGATACTTGATTTACACCAAAAATAGAAACACCTTTTATATTATTTCTTGAATACTGACTATATAGTACAGAGATTCCGAACGCAAACACCATACCCAAAATAATCCCCAGAATAAAAGCAGTCTTAATGTTTATTCTTATTTCTATTGTAGATTCATTCTCGTCCATTGCTTATTTTATTATTGTCCGCTTTCATTAGTATTTGTTGAGGTCACCGGTTTGACTAACTCTTTTTTTACAAGATCGTAATAAGCACCCATTTGTTCTGTTTTTCTAAATATATATGTTCCATCAGACTCTATGCTGCCGACAGTTGCCCATGCAGAAAGCAATGATTGGTAGACAGCAATTTCATTATCAGAAATAAATGTTGGAACCTGAGTTATATTATATTTTTCAACTAATTCCTTTCCCTCTGCATCTGCGATATCAACCGTCTTTTCTTCGACTGTCTTAATTCCAAAATTTGTCTGCAATACTTTTTTATGATTCATAACATCATAACATTCACTACAGTTTTTATCAGTTATGTATGTTACCGATACCAATCCCATGACTTTATTATTATCTAAGCTACGATAGGGAGGGTTTATATTAGTTAGTACGAATACGTTGTCTTGAATTGTTCCCCAAGCTGACCAGATTTTTTGCAAGTCACTATCTTTGTTTAATTCTCCTGAAATAATAAAGAAAGGGGCTTTTTTTACATTAAATTTATTAACTAAATCCTGAGCATCATTATCTAGAATATCAAGGTTTGTTTCCTTAACAATTTCCACATTTCCCTTTTTTATTAAATCTATATATCCTTGCAACACACTACAATCAGTACAGCTTTTATCGCTTACAACTACTATTTCTAAATCAGCAGGTCTAGTCGTTTCTTCAACCTCTGCAACTTTTTTCTCAATTATTGTATTCGTCCCTCTGGCCTCTACTAATCCTACAATACCGACAATTATTAAAACTATTATTAAGACCAACTGAACAGTTAGAACGGATTTCGATTTTTTAGTGATTTTTTTTATTAAGTCCTGTTTGTGTGGTTCACTATCCTTTTTTTGATTATCTGTCATAAATTTACTATTATTTTCCTAACAACCACCTACCATATCTGGTAGATCATTTAAATTAGTTGCTGGCGAGGTCGTACCAGAAGTAGTACTTTTTGACGAATTAGTTGTAGCAGAAGTAGTTGCGGCTTGGACTTCCCCTGCTGAAATTTTATTTTTTAGAAAATTAAGCTGTGTTGCTTGAGCGATTGAAATAATAATTAAGATAAATAGAGCAACAATTGTTATTAGATTACTATTTACTTTTAAAGTAATTACTTTTTCTTTTTTTTCTTTCTTGACTGGGTGATTTTCTTGTTTAACTAGATTTTTTTCTTCTTCCATTGTTTTATATTCTTAATAATTATTATTATTT
>JAHJEX010000040.1 GCA_018825385.1 Patescibacteria group bacterium | reverse complement strand
GTCCTTCGACTCATCTATCGTTCGCTCAGGAACTATTGGTTACTTTATTCCCTGAGCAACGTCGAAGGGATAATATCGAAAGGCAATTTTCGTTGCTGTCCTTCGACTCATCTATCGTTCGCTCAGGAACTATTCATTAAAAGAAAAATCTGCGGTATTCACCACAGACTATTACAATACTTTATTGTTTTACCTCGGTAGGATTTACGGGCTTTTAGACCCACCTACTGTCTGCGGTGTCCGCCTATTGGCGGATGGCGATATTTAGTTGTAATTTCCATCTTACTCTTTTTTAGAAATTCGTCAACCTCCTGTTTCCAGGAGGCAGGAATATCAGCCAATTACGGTGCCAGAAAACGGTTTTCCCTGCAAAAAACGCTTAAAATTAGCGATATTTGTGCCTTTCATCACTATCACCCTTATCCCCGCTTTTTCTGCTCTTTTTGCGGCTACCGGGTCAAAAGGCGCGTTCATTCCCGGCGCAAACTTATCCCCAATCACCTGTTTGAACTCTTTCCAGGTCATTACCCCTATTCTCTTGGCATTTTTGTGTTTTCGAGGATCCATATCATACACATGAGAGATATTGGAGAGATTTATTACTGTCTTGGCACCATATTGCTGAGCTAGAATAACGGCGTCCAAATCTGATGACGAGCCGGGAACATGCCCGGAACCGATTATTATCTTTTTATTTGTATTAATTTTTTTGTGAGGATTGCTTGCTACTTTCTCGTATGCCAGCTTGCCAAACATTACGCGTATCAGTTCGGCGTTTAGTTTAGTAGTAGCTATCCCTATCCAGTCCAAATCTTCTGTTGATACTTTAGCAACTTTTTCTGCCGCAGCATTATATTTTCTGCAGACCTTTCCCCCACCGGCTACGATTACCACTTTGGAATATTTATTTAAACTACCAACAATAACTTCCCGAAACTTTTTTAGGAAAGTTGTGTTCACTTCATCAGGAACAATTATTGATCCGCCGAGCGATAAAATTATTTTTTGCTTTCCTGTCATGATTATAATGTTATTTTTTACCTTACCCATATAGAAGATAAGTAACCATTGCGAGAAGCGAAGCGACGAAGCAATCCCGATTCTAATAATCTATTACATATGTAGCGAGACTGCTTCGTCACACCGAAAGCGGTGTTCCTCGCAGTGGGTTGCATTAATCTAAATACTTCGCTTTATTCGCCAAGTGCTCCTCAAAAGTTTTGCTGAACACCGTGGTGCCGTCCGGCTTGGTCAGGAAATATAAATAATCGGTGTCTTCCGGATAAATCACCGCCATTATTGAATCTAGTCCGGGGTTAGAGATTGGTCCCGGTGGCAGTCCTCTGTTCTCGTAAGTGTTATACGGATTATCAATCTCCGTGTCGGCAAAAGTTGGTTGCAGTTCACTCTTGCCCGTTACATAGTTTACCGTCGCATCGGACTCTAGTGGAATTCCATTTTCCATGCGGGTATAAAATATTCCGGCCGCAATCTTCTTGTCTTCCAGAGTTAACACTTCATGTTCTACTATGCTGGCGAGAGTTACTACGTCGTAAATTGTTTTGCCCTGGGCAGTAATCTCGTCTCGTAGCACCTTGGTAAGCTTAACGTCAAAATTGTCCAGCATTTTTTCTATCAGATGAGTGGGGTCAGAATTTTTGAATATGCGATATGTGTCCGGGAATAGATATCCCTCCAGTCCTTGGTCGCTTGGCTTATCCGCCAGAAAATCATAAGTCTTTTCCGGAATCAAATCTTTGCTATCAGTCATGTCCACTGCATCCATAAATTCTTTTATATAATCACTTTCCGTATAGTTACCATCCACTACTGCAAACTCCGCCATGTATTGAGAGATTTCTGTTGAAGCCCAACCCTCAATAATTTTTACTATCCGCTCGGTTGATAGTGCCTCTCCAGAAATTAACATCTTCACCAAACCGGTCATTCTCAAGTTCTGCGGAATGTAATAATCCCCCGCCTGAATTTTACTGCCATACTGTTTCAGCCAGATATATGTTTGAAAAATAAAATCGCTTTTACTCAAGCCCGCTTCTTTCAGGTTTGCACTTATCTCTTTTACTCCCTGGCCGGATTCAATGGTAAACATTTTTGTTTCTTCGTTGTCTGATGCTTTAGCTGAAATCTGCGCATAAAAAAAGATCAGACCTCCCAGGCATACTAGAACTATTATCCCTATTATACTGAGTACCGCTTTTTTCATTGTTCGTTTTACCCCTATTTATAAGTACTTTTTGTTATCTTTTCTCTTTTTTAATTCCTCTACTATTTTCTTTGCTTCATCTGATCTCTCTTTCGGGCAAACCAACAGAGCATCGTCAGTATCTATTATTACCATATCGTCCAGACCGATTGTCGCAATCACTTTATCTTCCTTGCCATAGATCATACAGTCAGTGGTATCAAACGGAATTACATTGCCCTTAGTCAGATTGTCACCCTGATTTGCAGGCAGTAGATCTTTTATCGTGTGCCACTTCCCGAGATCGCTCCAGCCAATCCTGTTAGAAACGCACATGGCAATTTTTTCTACCTTGTCAGTGATTGCAGTTTCTATCGACATCTTTTCCAAACCCGCATAAATCTCCGCAATCTTTTCTTCCTCTCCCCCTTTATTGATCAAGGCCACTATTTCTTCACAAGACTTTAGCATTTCCGGTTGATATTTTTTAAACAAAGCAATAATAGTTTTTAACTGCCAAATATACATACCGGTATGATAGAAGTAGCGACCGGAAGCGATTAGCTCTTTGCAATAATCTGAATCCGGTTTCTCTACCCAGTCTGCAACTCTGAATATTGCTTCTTCCCCTTTTTCTTGAAGAACATCACCAGATTTAATATAACTATATCCGGTATCAGGATAGTTTGGTTTTATTCCCGGTGTTATGATGTATTCCGGATTATCCTTCAAAAAACCTTCTGCAGTGAGTAGTAAATTTCTAAAAGCTTCCGGATCGGTAATATAATCATCAGACGGTAGGCTGGCCACTATTTCTTCTTCAGAAAATCTGTCCGCAATCAAGATTGATTCCAAACAAATTGCTGGACCAGTATTTTTACTGGATGATTCTAAAATAATATTCTTTTCTGAGATACCGGGTAACAGCTCCATCACTTTTTCTTTTAGAGACGCATCGACAGAAACAAAAAGATCGTCCTTCAAATTTATTAAAGGAGCGATTCTATCTAGCGTGTCCTGAATTAGAGCTTTATTACTGGCAATTGCCTGAAACTGTTTTGGATTGTCTTTTCTGCTTAACGGCCACAATCTAGTTCCCACCCCTCCGGCACGAATAACAATTTTCATAAATACTTATTTAATATTATTGTCAGAGATCAGCGGTACAAACTGGAAACCAGGATAGCTTTTTGTCTTTATTTTATCTTCTGCCAGTTTTTCCACAACTACTATATCCTGCGTAGTATCGCCAACCGGAATTACCAGTCTACCACCTACTCTCAATTGGTCAATTAGTGACTGAGGAATTTCTTGAGCAGCTGCTGCTACTATTATTTTATCATAAGGAGCATAAGCTCTTAGCCCCTTTGTTCCGTCGCCGTGTGTTACTGTAATATTTACAAAATTATATTTCCTGGCATTTTGTTCACCAAAATCTTTTAGCTCTGCTATTCGCTCAATTCCATACACGTGTCCTTGATCCCCCACAATATCCGCCAAAAGCGCCGTCTGCCAACCGGAACCGGAACCCACATCCAGTATTCTATCTCCTTCCTGAGGCTCTAATACTTCTAGCATAAAAGCAACGGTCAAAGGTTGAGAATTAGTTTGGCCATATCCGATGTGCAGAGGTGCATTTATAGTGTCTTTTTCCTTCATCTTTTCTGGAAGGAAATCCCTCCTTTTAATTCGATAAAAAGCATTAATAATCTCCGGATTACGCAAATAGCCCTGGCCTATTAAGTCCTTTACCAGGTTCTCCATAGTTGTTTTATGTAGGAATATAGTATTCATAATACTAAACCTATTTTATCATCTTTTCCCAAAAACAAGAACAGCGCTTTTTAGTTATCCACAATGAGCGATAATTTGGCGATAATTAGCACAGGAATAATAATTGTTTTCCACAGCCCAAAAAATCCGTTGACAAATAGACCAAGATATTTCGTAATTTATTGACAAATCCCCCCGTCATGCTACAACTTAAGTTAGAAAAGAAACACTCTGCCACGGTGAATTGCTAGATTTGCTAGGCAGTTTATAAACAATATGAAAACAAATAATCTAATTATTAGCAGTAACATAATGAAAGCTAATTCTCACAACCACAACCCAAAAAGGGGCAAGGTTTACCGCGTCATCAATATTTTTATAACGATGGCTTTTTTATTTAATATGAGCGCTGTTCAGGGGCTTATGTTAGCCACCCCGGCACAGGCTATTCCAGGCGTGCCTGATAAGT
>JAHJEX010000039.1 GCA_018825385.1 Patescibacteria group bacterium | reverse complement strand
TTTTGGTATTCCTTTCGTAACGGGTGCTCCTTTTGCACCCAGTGCAAAAAAAGGTGTAAAGAAGATGATTGAGCTAGCAAAGATTAAAGAAGGAGACATTGCCGTAGATTTAGGATCCGGTGACGGCCGAATTGTGATAGCACTTGCAAGAGCCGGTGCTGAAGCACACGGATATGAAATTAATCAATTTTTAGCATGGTATTCAAAAATTAGAATAAGGATGGCTGGTTTAGAAAAAAAAGCTTTCATCCATAGAGGAAATTTTTTCAAAGAGGACTTATCAAAATATAACGTTGTTATAGTATTCGGTATTTTCTACATTATGGAAGAATTAGAAAGAAAGCTACAGAAAGAAACAAAGCCCAATACAATAATAGTCTGTAATAATTTTTCCTTGCCAAACTGGAAACCAGCAAATAAAGAAGGTAAATTCTATGTCTATGAAAAAGGCTCTGGATAACCTGTTTATGATTCTATTTGACACCCAAAAACGGGTGTGATAAGGTGGGGGGCTCGCGGAAATCTCAACCATATGGTAGGGATTTTTTGATTGGAATTAACCAATATTATATACATGAATTTTTACTATAAAGTTAGAAAAAACAGCAGATTAGTGGGTATTTCTCTCATTTTTTCACTGACCCAACTGATATTCCCCCAAACCGCAATATCCCAAGAGATGATAGTAAACAACGAATTATCTGGGGACAATTTTGAGGTACAAGAAAAAATTATTGATGCCGTTGAACAGCTCCCTATAGCTGGAAAAAGAGAAGCTAAGAAGACATTCTATTTAACCGTTACCGCCTATTCTTCCACTGTAGATCAATGCGATGGTGATCCGTTCACCACTGCTTCAGGAGAAACGGTTCATGACGGCATTATTGCATATAACTATCTTCCATTTGGAACAAAAGTGCGCTTTCCTGAGATGTTTCCTGAAAAAGTGTTTGAAGTACAAGACCGCCTACGGGCAGGTGCCAGTACATATCTTGCTGACTTATGGATGGAAACCAGAGAAGAGGCAATTCAGTGGGGTGCAAAAGTCCTAAAAATCGAAATACTATAACGAAAAGGCATTGATTCGCTTAAAATCATTTGTTATACTGTATTCACCCCGTTACTTGAATGCTATGCGTTTTTATCGCAGAGTAGCTTCAAGTAGCAAGTCATACTTACCACTGAGTCTAAAGCTCAATGGTTAAGTAACGGGGTTTACTTGTTTGGAGAAATTTCTTAAAGAACGAGTTAAGAATTCCTTAATGGCCACGTAGCCCTGTCTGCCGCCAGGCAGGCAAGTCCCCGATATTCATCGGGGCAGGGTCCAGGCAGAGGTCTGCTCGGCTATGCCGAGTCTGGCAAAGCCAGACAAAACCTGAAAACATATGTATTATGTATATGTACTACAAAGCAAAAAGGATTTAGGGCTCTATATTGGATATACTAAAGAAATTAATAAAAGACTTAAAGCTCATGCTTCTGGAAAGGTTAAGTCTACGAAAAATAGGAGACCTCTTGTCCCAGTATACTATGAAGGATATCTTGGAAAAAAAGATGCCACAGCTAGAGAACGTCATTTGAAAACACATCAACAAAGAAATTTCCTTAAAGAACAAATTAAGAATTCCTTAATGGCCACGTAGCCAAGTGGTAAGGCAGAGGTCTGCAAAACCTTTATCGGCGGTTCGATTCCGCCCGTGGCCTCCAAGTAACACACATGCGGGTGTCGTATAATGGTTATTATATTACCTTGCCAAGGTAGAGATGGCGGTTCGATTCCGCTCACCCGCTCCACGGGTCATCACTTGCTGCGGGTTTTGTGTAGCTAATCAAGTTGGCTCCACTCCACCCTTCGCAAGTGTGCCCCTTTCCTCGCAAATCCGTGCTCCCCGATGCCAGAGCATTTTCATAGAAAATGCATATGACCCGGGTGCGCTCCTGATTTGCTCGGTGTAATTATGTGGGCGAGTGGCGGAATTGGTATACGCGATGGACTTAAAATCCATTGGTGTTTATCCACCTTGTGGGTTCGAGTCCCACCTCGCCTACCACAAATAAAAATGACCCCAAAGTTCAAGGGGCCATTTTTGTTTTGAAAACTATTTTTCTTTCAGAACAGAATAGAAAAGTGAAACACTACCAACCCAGACAGGAGCTAGTACCGGTAAGACTACATTAACAGAAATATCAGACACCCATAGTATCCCACCAATTATTCCAGTAATAATTGTCCCGATCAAAAAACCAAGTACTAAAGCTTTTGATGATCTTTTTTTGTGAGGACCTTTTTGATTATCATGAAGGGGCCCTTGAGGAGGCGGGGGTGGCCCACCCGCCATCGGTACTTCTGGCGGAAGCGGTGGATGAGGATTCATTCTATTTTAGGTTATCAATTTTTTCTAGAATTTTTGGGATCTTTTTAAAATCTTTTATTAACGTCTCTCTCAGACCTCCATGATACAACGCCGCAGCCGGATGGTAAAGAGGAAGATAGACTTGTTTCTCACCAGTCTCTTTGTTGACCATTCTTTTAGGCTGGCCATGGACTTCTGAGATCTTACGACCCGGAATAAAGAATTCCATTGCGTGTCTGCCCAGTGTGACAATTATTTTTGGTTTTATTGATCTGATCTGATCATATAAATAGGTCCCCGAGCATGTTTCAACTTCGTCTGGGAGTGGATCTCTATTTTCCGGCGGACGGCATTTCACAACATTAGTAATAAATACATCATTGCGTCCCATACCAATAGTCTCAAGCATTTCTTCTAAAAATTTTCCAGCCTGCCCGACAAAAGGAATGCCCTGCTCATCTTCGTTCTTACCGGGACCTTCACCAACAAACATCAAATCAGCGCTAGGGTTGCCTGAACCAGGAACAGCGTTTGTTCTTTTTTCTGCCAAAACGCATTTTTGGCACTTTTTAATCTTTTCTGATATTACTGCTAAATCGCTCATTACTTCTTTAATTCTTTTAAAAGATTATTGAATATTTCATCACCGCAAGTAGTAGCCGGAAAAACTTCGGGATGAAATTGAAAACCATAAATTTTCTTACTCCGATGCCGAACTACCTCTACGCCATCCTCAGATCGCGCCAGCTCAATTAGAGTGCGAGGTAGCTTTTTGATGTTCCATCGATGATGCTTGTACACTTTTTTGTTGGGCAAATTTACAAAGATGGGATTCCTTTTGCTGATTTTTATTTCAGCTAACCCAACTTTTTTCTTTTTCATTTTTGCTAGTTTTCCATTCAGAACCAAAATGATTAATTCCAGTCCCAGGCAAATTCCAATAATGGGTATTTTAGTCTTTCTAATCAACTCCAGTTCTTTTTGGTACAACTTTTCATTCCTCATCACATGTTTTATGCTTCCTCCAGATAAAACAATCAAGTCAAATTGATCAGTAGGAAATTGTTTCAATTCTACTGGCCCTAGAACTGTCAGTTCATGTTTTGCCAGTAGCTTTTTTAATTGTCTAATAAAGGTTGATCCGTTATTAATAACTAAAATATTCATTGTTTAATAATCATTTGTTGAAGTCGCTTGGGGATATTCTCAGTGAGAACGATTGGATAACTTCTTGTGATAAGCAGCATATCTTCGATTCTCACTCCTCCCCAATCTTTAATATACACCCCGGGCTCTATTGTAACAATCTGCCCTGTTTTCAATGTATGGCAATTTTTGGGGCCAAGTTTGGGTGCTTCATGGATTCTCTTGCCCACTCCATGCCCAGTAATATGTATAAATTTCTTCCCATACCCCGCCTCTACAATATGCACCCGAGCCGCTTCATCAACCCTTTTTGCCATAGTATCACTGGCAACAGTTTTAATTGCCTTTTCTTGAGACTTTAAGACTATTTGATATATCTGTTTCTGCTTTTTACTGGGGGTCCCCATAAAAACTGTTCGAGTAAGATCAGT
>JAHJEX010000038.1 GCA_018825385.1 Patescibacteria group bacterium | reverse complement strand
CATCTGAAGACCCAAATCCTCTGCAAGATCCAAGAATCTACCTTTATTCAAGAAAAAAGAGTTTTTAAAAAGAAGATCGTGCATCTCCCAAAATTTTCCTTGCAATTGAGCACAGCGAGCAGCAATTGCTGCATTAGCACTGGAAGAAATTGGCAAATCTTTCCATACTATTTTTACTTGGCTAGGATATTCTACTAGGATTCTTGCTAACGTATTTTGCATTGATGCACAATGAGAACATCCGTAATCTCCAAATTCAACAATCGTTACCAAAGCATCTTCATTACCTCTAACAGGATCTGTCTCTAATACAGTTGGTAAGTATGAATTAATTGAGACAAACAGATCATTTGCCACCACTCCTCTTTCCACAAATGCAAAGTCGCTTTTGGATTCTGTAGTTTGCACTTTTGAATCGCGAAATATCGATACACCAAACATCACGATTATCACAAAACCTGCTAGACTAATAAGACTAATAGCAACAAATAATTTCGAGGAATATGTGATTGTTTTTTCCTTGGTATTTGGGCGTGGTGAAATATTTTTTTCTAGTTTTTTAACTGCCATTTTTTTATTTTATTTATCTAAGCTTCACAGAGTATAGCTCTCCAGTTCCTTTGTCTGTGAAATACAAAATTCCTTCATCGGGAGAAAGATATATCTGATCTACAGAATAACCGCCTCCATCTTGATTTGTTGGTACTGCTAATCTAGTTTTGGCACCAGTTGTAAGATCAACTTTGTATATATGATCTGGTGTTGAATCAGCCATTTCAGGATAAAGGCCACTTCCATTTTCCAGACCAAGAGGTACACCGCAATATACCGCACCTCCGCCTATTGTGCATTTACCCGACCACGTTCTGAGGCCGGTATTGATAGTATTTGCTCCTGTGTTATCACCGCCCACATCTGATATTTTCAGTTCAGGATTATAATTAGAGTCAGCAGAGTATGTGCTATAGACCATTTGAGTACCTATCTCATTCCATTGTCCCTCAAATCCTCTTCCTTCAACATTCAGCAATTTAAGGTTTTCACCGTTCTGTCCGATAAAATATATTTTCTGCGCATCTCCCTCAGAAGTTTTTCTGAAAGTAGCAACAATTTGACTGGTAGGAGACCAATTAATTTCAACATCACTTCCCTTATCACCCAACAGTTCAATTTGCCTAATTCCTGTTCCGTCACTACCAGATACTCCTAGGAAATTATTATCAGGGTTTTCATTTATATATTCAAATCCTAACTGTTCACCCGTAGCGGAAAATTTAACTTCATCCATTTCTTTTGGCAAAGTAATTTGGCTTTGAGAATCAAAATCATAAACAATATTGGTACCGTCCGGAAAACTGATAATTGCCTTACTACCAGTTGGTGACCATTCTACATCTTCAGCAAACGGAAAAAAATCTTCACTTATAAGTGTCTTGACCTTACCGTCAGAAGAAATCTGATAAAATTTGCCCGTCTCTTTATCATAATAGCGCAAATTATTTCCAATTACTTTTGCCCCGCTGATATCACCGTCAGCTATTTGATTTGTTAAAGTGTCTCCTCCATTAGCAACAGGTGAAAGAACGGGCAGACTGGTGTTCGTATTAATATTTGTATCTACTGAAGGGCGATTAACATTTTCATTTGAAATCGGTAAATCACCGGAATTGACTATTGTCCCATTAACATTTTCTTGTCCGGGACCGGGGCTCACATCACCACGAAAAAAAATGACGTAAATCAAATACCCCATAAGCATCACAATGGCAACAAAAGCTATTACCACTCCCGCGATTTTTAGTGTCGGTACAAGTTTCATAAATTAGTATCTGTTAAATATTTTGTAATATTTCAATTATGGTTATTACCAACCACCATCACCAGCACAATGCATGTTCGATATCGTTCCACAACCGAATCTTACCTCTCCTTCCTCCAAGTTAGTTGTGATACCGTGATCTACATGCAATCGCCCCCCACGTACATAAGAACAAACATCAGTATCTCTTACAAAATCCCCAAATTTTCCATCCATAGCACAACGATTTTTATAATCTTCACCCTCTACTGTTGCATTCTCACACTTTGCCCCAACTATCCATTGCAATTTATTGAAACTCCAAAGCACTACTCCACAATCATGACTTGGTTCATTATCTACATTATCAGTGTTTACATCAAAAACTGTTTGACCAGTTACATTGTGATTTTGTATCCTAATATTAGTTTCCTCAGAGGCGGATACAGAGTCTACCGCACCTCCACTATGAACGAGCATACAAATATTATCATCATCGTCAGTCATTACACCCATGCATTTATCATCATTCACATCCGGATTGATATATAATCCCTTTCCACATTTTACGGGCTTTGGATTATCTGGGTCTGTTCTATCCAGTTCAGTCATAAAACTACACGGTCTCTTAGCAACTCCGGAAATTGTCAGCGGGTCAACACCAGGTATTACCAGAGGTGCCAGTGAAGTGATATTTGGATTGACCGCATTTAAAATTAGATATGAGGTAAGCGCCAGCACCAGTCCCATAACAGCACTCATTACCAGCTCCTTTGCCCCATCAATCATTGATGCATTACCGGCTGCTGTAACCCATTTATAGCCCCCTATGACCATCATCACTGCTGCTAATACTCCTGCTGAAGTTACAAAGAATTCATAAAAAATTCGAATATATTCCCCCAAGTCATCAACAGATGTTACACCGCCAATGGGGATATTAAGTTCAATTTTAGCAAAAGCAATTTGGGGAATCAAAACAACGCCCAGAGAGATAAGAAGTATTGTAACGACTGATTTTTTCATAATATACTAAATAATTTTATCTTGCGTCAGATTGCAGTTTTGTTAGTTTCTTTTGTTCTTTTTTCATTTGTACTGAAAGGTCTCTTACCTCTTTTAATCGTTTAACAACAGCAAATATCACACGAGCAGTCCAAGCTGGAAGCAAATCTATGTAAGGAATTATTTCAAGGCTCATAATGCCCCATCCAATCAAACGATCTGTCCCCTTCCTTTCAATTTGCAAAAAGAATGCAGCTAAACCAAGTGGTATATCTATCAGCCAGTCAAACCAAGACCATATACCTATACTAAGAGCTTCAGCGACTATATCAAGTACATCTTTTAGTACCGCGATCAGTAATACCAGAATTAGTACAGGGATCTTTCGCTTAATTGCGGAAATGTTACTTTTCAGCTTTTCTGTTTTTTTCCTTTGCTCATTTATTCTCTGTTGTTGGATTAGCTGAGTAGTCTGCTGAGTTGGTCTATAACCTGACCCTGTATTATAGCGTGATCCTGAACCTTCACCTTTGTGTTGCTGACGAGATTCGTCTCTTTGGTCATCTAGTTCTTGCTGAGTATCTCCTTCCTCTTCCTGTGGAACATTTAAAGAATGGCTCGATCCCAAAGTATCTCTGCCTCCCCCATACTGACCGCCTGGTAATTTGCCACTATTTCTCCCATGATTATTTAAACCAGATACACCATGCTTACGAGGACGCCCTTTATCACTAACACCCGATCTTTGCTGTCTGTTTCTAAGTTTTCGCATTAACTGGTCAGCCCCGGGCTCATGTTGAGGACTAAGATCTTCTGGCAAACCCCCGGAAGGAATTTTCTGCAAAGGTTCATTTGATTCTCCGCGCCCACGTGCAGCCAGTTGGTTCATTCTGAACTGCCTCTTTCTATCTTCAGACTCCCTTCTTCGATCTTTCGGCAGAGACACTCCTCCCGACTTATCCATTGATTCTTGTAATGGAATAGCTACTTTTACTTTTTTTTTATTGGACATTGGAGATTTCTCCATATTTTCAACCATTTATACTAAATCACAGCCACATTGCCTCATTTACCTTCCATTCACCACTTTCAAGAATGAATTTAATTACAATATCCCGATATATGATTTTGGCTTCCTCATCTCCTTTTGTTTCATTTCTTTGAGTAGAAACAGTAAATTGAGCTGTTCCACCATCCTCATTTATTGAATCAGTAGCAACACTTAGCGCCTTTGTAGTGATGCCATAGTAATCAGCATCTATACTGTCATTTGCTTGTTGCTCCGCAACATATTTCCGCGCCCAGTTTTTCATACTATTTGACATATACACTTCCAATTTAGTTATGTTTTCATAATCGCTGTGGTTGGAATAACTGCCAAACCTCTCGGCAAAATTGCGAGCGATCGGCTGTAAAAACGGTTCAACATTTGTACTCCCTGCAGATGTAGAATTAGTATTAGTATTTATAGTTGCACTATTTGTATCTACAGCTTGATTGGTAGTCGCATTTGTATCAATGACTGTGTTTACATTTGTTTCTCCATTGATATTTGTTTCATCTTTTCTTTCTGCAGAAAAAAATACAACCAAGAAAACAACAACGGTTATGACAAGAATAAGTGCCATTATGACTATAAGTGCAATTTTTAAATTTTTATTCATACAAGTTTCTTAAAAAATTATTATGCTGTTCTATTGGCCATTTCTTCTTCAAATTCTTTTTTAGCATCTTCAATTTCCAGCAACTGCTGTGGATCTGAAGTAATCAACTGATCCTCAGTATAAGACGCTACAATTTTTATTGCTGCATGTTTTGCCCCAGCAAAAAATATACCTTCACCTATGCCGGATTCTATTAACAAGTATTTCTCGCCCTCTGTAAGCATAAATGTGCTTACTAGAAGATCTATACCAGCTGGAGACTGTTTTAGGAGAAGCTGTAAAGAAGAGTTAGTAACAATCGCCTGCCCGTAAGGAGAACGCAGAAAGTCATTAACATCCTGAGTAATTGTAGTGACACCGAGATAATATTTACGGCATCTCTTCACAAGCGCATAAATGAACTTTGCCGAGTCTTCATTCTGCATTAACCACCATGCTTCATCAATAACCAGTACTCTCTTTTTCATTTCTGAACGGACAATGTTCCAAATATAGTTGATAATTGTATAAATACCAATTGGTCGAAGCTCATCTTCCAGATCACGCACACTAAATACCACCAATTGATTTTTTGTATCAATATTTGTGGGACTGTTAAACAGACCAGCAAATGTACCCTCTGTATATTTCTTTAACCGTTCAGCCAAATCGCCACCGCCCTCCATACCTGATAGTATATCTTCAAAGTCCTGCATAATTGGGGCTTCTATACTGCTAAGATCTGATTCTGCTGTTATATCTTTTTTTGCGTATGTTTCTATTAATGCACGGTCAATTAGTGAATCTTCCGCATGAGTCAAATCGCCAAGCATAAGGCGTACCAAACCTTTAAGTGTAATCACTGCCGAGCGAATAATATCTGCCGGCTTGTCTCTTCCTGAAATCGGGCGCGGCAGATCAAAAGGATTGATCTTGCTTTCTGAATTAAGCGAAATATCAATATACGCACCACCCACAGCATTGCTCAAATGCTTATATTCCATTTCCGGGTCAATTATAATAACTTCTGTCCCAAGCATCAGACTGCGGAGTACCTCTAGTTTCACTGCGTAACTCTTTCCGGCACCCGATGTGGCAAAAACTACCGTATTTGCGTTTTGAAGGCTGAAACGATCAAATAAAATTAGACTGTTATTATGTCGGTTAACTCCATACAAAATTCCATTATCTGAAGTTAGTTCGGAAGAAATAAACGGGAACGATGAAGCACATGGAGACGTATTCATATTAAATGTTATGAATAATTCGTCGTTCCCTACCGGTAATGTTGAATTAAATCCCTGCTCTGACTGGAATAAAACCCTTTTAGAATAAACCAGTTTTGAGCCAAATATTGACTCTATTCTTTCTGTAATTTTGTCTAACGATTTTATATCATCTGCATATGCAGATATATAGAGTGAGTATTGAAAGAATTTTTCTGTCCCCTGGGTAATTTCATCACGAAGTTTCTCAATATCCTTTAAGGCCGTCTCTCTCAATGGATCACGTGGTGCTCCCTTTTCTGCATCAGATAAGACTTGTGCTTCCAATGCACCAACTTTATTTTTCAACTGTTTGAGAATTGCCTCAGGCTTGACTGGATAGAAGTACATGGCAACATCCATTGGGATATTAAGGTTTATAACAGGAGCAAACCATCCTACGCTAATGTATCTGGGGTAGGTTACCACGAATACAGTACTAACAAATTTTGTACCT
>JAHJEX010000037.1 GCA_018825385.1 Patescibacteria group bacterium | reverse complement strand
GTTCAGTCTGGGCCTGCTGGCTGTGTTGGACGACGTTGAACACGCCGGAAACGGCCAACAGTCCGACCACAATCAGAAGGCTCCACATGGGAATCAGCTTTTTCATCTCTCTCACCTTTCACTTCCGTGTGAAGCAGGCTCCGCACGCGCAAAGAGCACTGCTAAGAAACTATTCTGACACTGACGCGTGACGTAGCAGTTTATCATATAAACAGTACTCTGTCAAGGGTGACCAAAAAAGCCCCGGGGAAAACCGGGCCTTATTTCGCAATACTATTATTCCTCCAACCAGCCACTCTGGCTGATATTGTAAGAAACAATTGCATTAGCAATTTGATTATATATGTTTTCAAGCTCAGCTGCTGATTCGTTCATGTTATTTATCTTTCTTAGCCTCAATTTTAGCTCTGTCTACCATAAATTTTACAGCTTCATTCATATTGATATTCTGGATTTTTATATCTTGCCTTTTACCATTAAAGACCCTATAAATCTCATCAGCAAAGGCTTGTCCGACGGTGGGCACATGATCATAGTCCATAACAATAACCTTAAATTTGTCTAAACCAGAAAGAACTCTTCTAGCTTGAGATCTGGAAATATGGACACCTCCGATAGTATACAAACGAATTCTAATTTCAGTTTTATCAAATCCATAGTCGTTGCCCCCTCCTGTATCTGTATACTTTTTAAAGATATCATTTAGATGGTGAACTTTATTAATATTAATACGAAACGTGACTTTCGTTCCTTGTTTCTGACCTTTAACTTGTTTGATAAAAATATCTTTAATTAGATTGTTTGCAATAAATTGATACCCATAGCTATCTAAAATAAATTCATCTCCAATCTTGGATGTAAAGAAAATCCCTTCACCTGAGTGTAATTTTGGTGCAGTTGTTGTTTTGCCTTTCAATAAATCCTGAATCGCTTCAAGCTCTGATTTTAGTTTTCTCTTTTCCATAATATTTCTAAATACTCCCACACCGAAATCATCCACTGTAAAAGTAAGCGTATTTTTATTTAAGCTTATAAATACCCTAATTTTATTTGAACGTGAATGTTCTATCGCATTATTAAGCATTTCAGAAAATGCATATTCAAAAATACTTTTTATGCTTTTTGATAGACTAGCTATAGGTAAAAAGTTTTGCTCAATCGCGCTAAATATTTTATGTTCTTCGAGATTTTTATTTATAAGTATTTTTGAATATGAGGTTGGAGCGATATTTGGATTCTTGTGAATATATTCTTCAGTTGTATAAAAAGCAGATCTGGTAGAACCAATCTTGATTAACCTTTTTTCATCGACTAATTTTGAAAGCAATTTAGAAACATATTGTCGAGATACGCCAAAACGACTGATAAAATCATTTGTTTTGATTCTACCCTTTAATCTTGCTTCTTCTAGTATTTTATCAGTATTTAACATATATAATATAATTGTAAACTAATGGTTTACAATTGTCAACCAATTGTCAACCAATTACAATCCCCCACTAACCGCCCCTCGTACAACACGAGAAAGGCGGTTTTTTTATACATTCAAAATCTGTTGGTAAGTTTGATAACTTAATCAAAAAACCCCGGAAATTCGGGGTTCTAATATTGGGTATAATTATTTACTTATCTTTCGGACCTTTTCCGAATCCCCGCTTGGTATATCCGCCCTTCAAAATACTGTAATTCCTAATCTTCCCTAGTCGCTTTGCCTCTGCTTTTTCTTCCATCGGCCTTTGCTTTTCTTTTTCTTGTTTCTTCTCTTTTACGGTAATATATTCCTTAAATAGTTCAGGATAGTTTTCTTTGGCCCACTTGCGGATCTCTAAAACTTCATCCGTCACTGTCCCGGTAGCTTGTTCCAGCTTCTCTGCTTTTTGCATTGCTTTTACAAAAGGATGGGATGGGTTTAGTTTGGTCATGGTAGTTATATTAATGCTGGACTAAATTCACCATATAATGCCCTTGCCTGTTTGAATTTTTTTTTGTACATTCCTGATAAGAATGTGTCGTCTTCGAAATGGAGTATTTTGGGCATGGATTTTTCTTTTTGTTGGTAAATGAGGCTTGGTTTATTGTTATCTATGCAACAATTATCAACGAAATTCATAATTTCTTCATCATCCCGAAAACTAAGCACCGAATTCAAACAGAATTCATTATAGATTTTCATACGGTCTTCATTTTTCGGTGCAAACTTATCAAATGTTTTCTTTTTCAACATTTCCTAGGTGGCATTGATTTCTGCAGCTTTGTCGTCATCAACAAATGGATCGATTCGCGAGTATAAACTAATTATAATTCTGAAACTTGGGCTGATGTCAGCTGATCATGTTTTATTGCATCCTCCACGTACACAAAGAATGCATATTTAATCTTACCTTTCGAATACGACAACAAAGATAAAGGCCTAGCTACGTAATGTTCAGTTTTGGCAGCTATCTTTTTAAAATCATTGAATATTCTATTTGCTTCAGAAAGATTCATAATTATTAATCTAATACCAACAAACATCCGGTACTATATCATATTCAGATTCTAGATATTTCTCTACTTCAGGCATTCCACCTAATTCATCTATTAATCCATTTTCTAAAGCCATTTGACCAAGCATACTAGAACCATCAGCTAATGCTCTGACCTTAACTATGTCTAGATCCCTCTTTTCCGCTACTTCATTTACAAAATTATCGTTCATAATATCCGTGTCTCTTTGCAGATATGCCTTTTCTTCTTCAGTCAGGGGCTTGTCTGGATCACCGGCATCTTTAAACTTGCCCGAGCTGATTTGCTGGTAAGTAATACCTTCGTTTTTATTCTGTTTAGAATAATCAAGATACGACATAGTTATGCCAATGCCTCCAACTTCCGAATTTTCCGAAGCAATTATCCAATCCGCTCCGGTAGCGGCCCAATAGGCAGCAGATATGCCATAACCCCTAATTAGAGCCACTGTGGGCTTTTCAGCCGATTTTAGTGCGTTTGCTATCTCTTCTGCAGGTACAGCATATCCTCCCAATGAATCCACTTCAATTATTATGGCTTCTACATCTGGGTCATTGTCAGCAACATTTATACTCCATACAATATCTTCCGATGATGCTTGGTCTGCAATAAGCTCAGTATCAGTATAGTTTTCTGATGACGTATAGGTTACAAGCTCACCATGAAGTTCTATTCCTGCTATAGGGCCAGTACAAACATCTTCACTTATTTCTGTATCGTTTAGTACCCAAAAAGCTAAGCCAATGATAACGATTAATACAACTGACGCTATTACGAGTGTGGCATCTCTTTTTTTCATTTATTTCAAATTAGTCATAAATTAATTAAAACAGGGAAAGATTTTCAATACTATTTTTATTTACATAACTACTAAAATAGTTATCAAGTAATTTTTTCTTATACTTATATACCCTATTACCTCTTATAAAATCAATCGTTACGGAATCTATAAACTTATTATCAATAACACCATTACCTGTTAATACGCCCCTATCTTTTAATATTTCTTTCATTTGTTTTGTACTTTTTATAGTACAATTTTTATCTTTTTTTACTACTTCAGATAAATATTCAGTTAGAGAATATTCGTGCCTTTCATAAAATATATTTGTAATAGCTTTTACATTTATATCAATTAATTTCATAAACTTATTATCTAAAAAAACCTTTACTTCTTTATTTCTTTCTATAGCGTCTATAATATTTCTGTAGCTCCCTGTACTTTTACCATCCCAGATAACAAGAGAGATGTCAGATATTTCCGTCATATGTTTATCCTTATATGATTGCTTTTTCTTTTCTGATTTTTCCTCTAAATCATATTTAATTTTTTCATAATCAAACTCATTTGATTCTATGATTCTTGGATATTCATAAATAGTACAAATTAAAACATTATAATATTTTTTACTAAGTAGATATTTTTGGACTAACTGATCTATCCCATAAGCATCCCCAATAATAATAAAACAGTTTCTCTTTATAAATGAGTCAAGCTCATCGATAACTGCTTTATGTAAATTTTTTATATTTATTGAACCGCTGATAAATACTTTTTTCATAAACTGATTATTTAAGAATTACTGTCTCTTAGACCACTTTTTGTACGAGTTTTTGTTACAGCTAAAACATAAATTCCTTTAACATCACTTTGCTCTTTTATTGTTTTAGTAATTTCAGCTAGTGTAGTTCCTGTACCGAATATATCATCGAATATCAGAATGTTTTTATTTGAAAATTTTTCTTTGTCCTTAATTCTAAATGCACCATTTAAGAATTTTCTACTATCTTCAATTGCAATTCCTTTAGTTCCTGGCGTCTTTTTTATTTTTTCAAAGTAGCTATCCAAAATTTCAATATGAGTATTTCTTTTAATTTCCTTAGCAATTTCAAATACCGGCTGATAAGTTCGATTCAGTTTTGATGGCGGTGTGCAAATCATACCATTAATCATTGGGTACGGATATATATTATTTGTTAAGGATATATATTTTCCACATATAAAATCCGAAAGTATTTTTCCAAGTTTAGGTATTAAATTTATATTGTCATGATATTTAATTTCATTCATGTAACCACCAATTTTGCTATATTTGCTATTATAACTAATACCCAAAGGAATGCTTGATTCTGTATGAAGATCTAAGGCAAACCCCGCATTCCAATTCCCTATAAGTTGTTGTGGTTTAATATTTTCTTCAAAATAAATTTTGTCATTAAAGTGTATGCGACAAACATAATATGATTCTTCTAAAGAACCAGTCCCTTGAATAAAAACTTTACGTAAATTTGTAGATCCACAAACTGGACACTTGATATCTTTTCTATTCATTGATTTATATTTAACAAAACAAGTTGTCTTCAAAATGGAGGATTTTGGGTATATCAGAATTATTAATTTTATATTCTATTAGCTACTTTCCTTAATGTTTAACAGGTCTTTGGCTTTATAACCAACAACAATGAAATTCACGCGCACATTTTTTGCTCCACCACTTGTCACTGTAGAAAGAGGATTACCAACAAATCTAAATATACGAGCATCTGCATTAGTTTCACCTTGTTCTAGCCCATAATCAGCATATACTAATGGAATTACAGGCATGTAAATAAATGTGTATTCATCAATTTCCTTTATCCGATAAAACCACTGATCATTACGACCACCAACAATCTGCTTCGTAACAAATATTTTCTGATCTCCTTCAATTCTTTCACCATCAGCATCAAACAGCGCGCTGATAACAGAATATTTTTTCCAATGCTTTTTCAAAAACTCATATAGTGATAGTGCGTCCGAAATCATGCTCGCTTATAGTTATTTATTATATATATTGTAGGAGTTCTACGTGATCATTATTCTAATTTTGTCTCACTAACTCTATTATTCATTTTTCTGTATTGTTTTATCATTATCGGAAAGCTCTGCAAATTTAGCTGTCATTGTAGGGTTGTTGCGCGTTAGTCTTTTGATTGTTAGATCTTCTGCTTTATTATTAGCGAGACGAAGATTGTTTTCAGACGACAAGAGGGCATCTTTGGTTTTCTGGAGATGATCAATTGTTTTGTCGATTTCATAAATGGCTTTTTTAAAGTGGCTCGAGGCAAGTTTATAATTTTTGGCAAAACCAAATTTGAATTTATTCATATTTTCTTCAAAGTTGGTGATGTCTATATTCTGGTTCCTTACCAAGGCAAGCTCAGCTTTATATTTAAGGGAATTCATAGCTGCATTGCGTAGCAGAGTTATTATAGGAATAAAAAATTGTGGCCGAACTACATACATTTTGTGATATTTATGAGAAACATCAACTATACCAGTGTTGTATAGCTCATTTTCGACTTCTAGGAGTGTAACAAGGACGGCATACTCACACTTTTTCTCTGTGCGATCTTTATCAAGCTCTTTGAAGTAGTCTTCGTTTTTATTCTTTGTTACAGTAATATCTTGTTCATTTTTCATTTCAAACATAATAGATATGATTTCGTTGCCAGATTCATCTGTCTCACGGTAAATATAATCACCTTTGCTGCCAGTTCTTGAATCGTTATCCTTTTCAAAGTATGCATTTTGGAATCCTGTGGAACGAAGCTTATTAAACTCAGTCTCGCAATGCTGCTCTAAGGTTTCACCAATCATTTTTGTGCTAAGTTTCAATTTAACATCCTTATAGCGTTCAATCATTTCGTCTTTTAACTTCAATTCGTTTTCATATTTATCTTTTAGTGTGGTTTCAAGAAGTTGTCTTTCACTATCTTTATTTTTGAGTTTAGCGGCAAGACTCTCACGGTCTTTTTCTACAGTCGAGACCGCTTCGGTGACAGCAAGTTTTTTCTCAAGCTCTGTGTTATTAATTTTTGATTTCAGTTCGGTTAGTTCAGACTCCTTTTTTGCGATATCTACTTGAAGTGTATTTTTTATATTTGCCTCGGCGAGTTTCACGGCATTTTCTTTTTCTCTACTAAACATTTGCTCCCGCTCCTTTAGATCTTTGATAAATTCCTCATCGCGAATTTGTTTGATAATGTCAGCGAAACCGGCCTCATCGATCTTAAATGCGGTTTTACAATTTGGACATATAATTTTTTGCTTATTGTTATTCATATAATTAGTATCTCATAAATTATTCTCAAATTCTTCAGTCAATCTTGAAAATCCTTTCATACTTCCAGCTCGCGTTGCTGCCTCTACACTATCATTATCTCCTTGCCAAAAATAATCATCATACTTATTATCCTCAAATACAATACTTAGTACTTTTTTTATATTATCTTTCGTAAAATCCTTTTTCTCAGAAAAAAGTCTTGCTAAAACTGTATTTGCGAGTGCATGAAGAGAAAATACACCAGGAGTCTTCTGAATGACATAGTCCTTTGCTACTTCGAAAGCGTCAGGAAATAATTCCTTTAATGCCAACCAATAATCTCTTATAACCTCATATGAGTCATCAGGCTTCTCTATACCAGCAAGTTTAAGCATTCCTGTATCTCTATATAGAGGTCGAAATGATTTAACAAGCGAATTCTGGCTAATTATATTGACTGGAGATTTTTGAGTATTTGGAAGTCTGACTTTATCATTCCAAGGACTCTCTCCTTTAGTATTAAGCAGATCAACTACTTTTAATGCCTTCAATTCCCATTCATCTCCAATCCCTAGATTTTTATATTCATTCGGATCATCTTTTGCCAATTCTAATTTTAATCTTTGTGCTAAATCAGTAGATACTCTCTTTTGAGTTGAGTTTAAAATAAAAAACTGTTGAAGCTCATCAATCTTCGGATTATTTGAAAGTATTGTTACCGGCATATCATATTCAAGTATTTTATCAAGTTTCAGTTCGTCGACAGCATATCTAAACCCCTCAATCCTTGTCTGA
Organism: Patescibacteria group bacterium; assembly: GCA_018825385.1. Classification (GTDB taxonomy): domain Bacteria; phylum Patescibacteriota; class Patescibacteriia; order UM-FILTER-42-10; family UM-FILTER-42-10; genus JAHJEX01. Next base: position 7,721 of record JAHJEX010000037.1, on the reverse strand, counting down.
CCGTCTACAATCCATAATGGGTATCTAGCTAATTCTAGAGTTCCAAAATCAGAATTACCTTGAGAAATAAAGTTCAACTTAGTATTTGAATTGATAAGCAAATTTGTTGGGAAAATTGGATTTTTACTCTTTTCAATATATTGTGCTATTTTTCTTCTTCGACTCTCCGTTGGTTTTCTCTGATAGCCTTGTTCTTTGCTACCCATTTTCTTTCTTTCCCACCAATTTACTTTAAAATATGTCTTATCCAGCAAATATTTTATTTTTAATGTCGTAACGTAAATATCCTGCCCCTCTTTATTGGGCTGATTAACTCTATTTGCCTTTAATTGAAGTTTTTGTGCCATAGTATTATATTTAGTTTTTAAAACAGTATATTTTGATCTGAATTATTTTTTCTAGCTTTACCATATCATACATCATATTCTTGTCAATACATATCATAACTTAATCCCCTATTACTTACTATTTTAGCTAAAAGTAACAAAAAACCCCATTTCTGAGGCTCTAGAATTATGAAATGATAATCTTTTATTCTATGAACAATTCTTTTGTTAACTCTAAATGATCAATAAATTCTTTAATCGACTTTGGTACAATATTAAGATTATCCTTGTCTCGAACATATTGAATTTGATCAAATGAATCTTCATATATAGTAGGCGCGATAAAATAACACATTGTATTATCCTTTTCAACACTAAATTGCTTTAAATGTCTTTTGATGGGCCAAACTTCCATTATTGTTTGAGTTCTTCCACTAGACATTGTTACCTCAATTAAAATTGCATTCAAATCTTCAAAACACTCAATATCGCCCTGATTTCCAGATCCTCCAGCAGTTGAAGTTGGAATTCCTTCATCATCGATAGGGTAATTTGGCACCACACTAATTTTTGGATATTTTTTCTTAACCGCTAATGCAGTTAGGAACTCGAGCCTAACTGGCCCAGATAAATATTTAAGAATCTTATCTTTCGATAACCTATTATTTGCTAGATTCAACATTTCATACTTTATCTCGTTCCAAGAATATACTTCGACCCACTTATCAATATATTTCTTTTTTTCCGATAGTGTTATATGTTTACTTTCATAAGATACGAGGTTTTTATCTATAGAAGAAATATACCTAAAATAATCCTCCTCTGAACTATATTGATTATATGTTGAATACTTTTTTAGTATATAGTCAATCTTCCTCTTTTCATTTCTATTTATATCAATAAATCGTCCGCCACCTCTTAGAGTAATCAGTCCAGTTAGCCTCATCTTTCTAATAAATTCGTCTGGATAATCCACCATAATTGATTTATTATTCCTTACAATATCACGGCCTTCCATAATTTCATTTCTACAAATATCTGAAATTATCTCCCAGCTTGGAGAGTATCCATAGTCTTCTCTGAGCTTCTTTATTCTTAAATATAAATCGTTTGCATTATTATCTTTCCAATATATTATAAGTGGTAACTCTAACTTTGAAATGCCAGAGTTATTCAAATCTTCATCTAAATTAAGCTTATTAATTACCTCGAGTAGTAATAACAAAGGTGCGTTTTTATTTAAAACACTTCGAAAAGGATTACTTCTTTGGTACTTAACAAATGCATTCAAAAAAGCATGCTGTTCAAACTCTGGATTTAATTCAGCGACTGAAATATAGTTTTCACTTACATTAATCTCTATTGAATTAACTAACATCAATCCTATTTCCGAAAATTCAATATTTTTTCCAATAGAATAGTAAACAAAGCCTAATTCCTTTGCAAAATCGAAAACCGTAGCAAATCTTGACGGCCAACCATAATCAAATCCTGTTTCCTTATGTTTTTGCGGATTATTATTTAATAATTCATCCGTATCTTCATTTGAAAGTAGCTCATTACCAATAACAGATTTATCAGAAATTTTTTTTGATCCCCATTTTTCTATTATTCTATTCGAAAGACCTTTCACTGGCCTGTAAAGTCCAAATCTAACAAGTTCTCCCATTACCTTTACCGCTAACTTATTTGTCAGAATTTCTCCATTATATTTGTTGAGTATATTTAACAACAATTTTGTCCTTTTAGGATTCCTAATCGTAGTTGTAAACAATAGCGGTTTATATGCCGATCTTTTTGACATAATATTAGTAATTTGTAATTAAGATTTCATTAATTCTTTTTTTTCTGTTGTTATGGTAATTTATATAATTACTTTTTACTTTATGAATTCTGTATTTCTTCATCCATTTCATTAGTATTTCATTCCTATTTCCGTTGTAGTGGGTTACATTTGATAGTGCAAATTTAACATTTTTTCTATGCAATTCGTCAATTAGTTTATATAGATCAACATCAGATTGTTCTGACCAGTTCTTGTTATACTCACTAGCTGTGATCAAATATGGTGGGTCTAGGTATACAAAATCATTCTTCTCAAATTGCTTTTTGGAAAAATAATTCATGAAATCTAGTGATGTGAATACAATTTTTTTACCTTGCACACAATCAAAATAATCATCTAATGCTTTAACAACGTTTTTATTGAAATCTACATTCCCAACGGGAAGATTGAATTTTCCTCCACCATTAAATCGAAGCATTCTATTAAATCCATAAATAAGCAACATATATAGAATTAAGGGATCATTCTTTTTGTTTTTATTTGCACACTCCCTTAGTTTTAAATATCCTTCTCGATTAAAATGGGCATAATATGTTTTTTTCCATTTTTTCTTTAATACATCTGGAATTATATCTTCTTTATATGATTTTGAAAGGTTATACTTATCTATAATCCTCTCGACATTTCCATAAAATTTAGACATATCTTTTGAAGACTGTATCAAAAACTTATGTATATCGACTAAATTTTTATCATTATCATTCAAAAAATACTTACTAGCCTTAACGTTTAAGAAAACGGTTCCTCCACCCACAAAAGGTTCAAAATATTTATCTATTTCTTTAGGAAATAAATGAACAATTTGACTAATCAATTTATATTTATCACCCACATAAAATAGAGGCGATCTCTTAATATCTGTATTAGTCATTTACTTTTGTAATAAATATATATTCTTTATGATCATCAAAGCTAGTTTTGCCGCTATTAAAATATTTATGTGACCTACTAAACATCTTGGTCTTTCCTTTATTATTCAATATACCCTCTATTTCATCCAAACTAATTTTATTCTTCGAAGAACTACTTTTTGATTTATATGTATTATTATATGACACAACAATATACTTACTATTAATACTTCTAATTAAATTTTCAAATACTTGTGGTGCTCTAACTGTACAATAATCACTTGAGTTTTCAGTAGCTGGTTTTAAAGCCGTTCCATATAAAATCGGCATATCCCATTTAACAAGTGTTTCTAATAAATGATAAAATCGACTATATTGTCTTGAATTATATGGAGGATCAATATATACGACATCTGCTTTTAACTTCTTAGCTAGAATATTTGCATCTTCTTTATAAATTTTAATATTTTTAAACGGCAATTGTGCTAGCATTTTCATCACAATTCTTTTATCTTTTGGTTTATGTTTAATATATGCATCATAATGACCAACAGTATTTGCAGCTTTATCAGTTGCATATATTAATGCCGTTAATAAAACGTTATATTCTCTTTTTGTTAAAGACTTTTTTTTCTTCTCAATATCATCACGTATATAACCAATGTGCTTTGCTGTATTTTTATGAAAATATTTTCCTCCGAAGTTTTTTGAAAAATAATTTGGTTTTATAGATTTTAAATCAATTGAGTTATATTTAGCAATAATACGTTCAAGTTTTTTATCATTAATTATTCTAGTTGAAAAAAACGCGTCATAAATTATATAATTTGAGTACAAAAAATCATTTATAATAATACTTTTAAACATTTTTTCTTTTATTGTAGCAGCGGTAATGATACCTGTTCCTGAAAAAATATCTACAAAAACATCTCCTTTACAATATTTCTTCATTAAGGAGATTATCCAATCAGTTAATTTTGCTTTACTTCCTGTATATCTGCGGCTTTCGATATTGAATAAACTGTTTATCATAGTCTTATTTTACTTTAAAAAATACTAATAATCAAATAGAAATAACCAAAGAGAGAAACTTAAAATTGGGGACCGGCTCCCACACCAATAGTTTTACTTGTACGCTATTGGGTAAAAGTATCTTTAAGCCTGGTTTTAAGTCCGTAGTAAGATTTTGAGAAGAGTTTCAGATTCTTTTCTCTTTTTAATGCATCTACCTTAGACGTATAAGCTTCATAATAAATCACAGCCAGAGGCCTACGACTTTTGGTGGAAATTACTTTTCCGTCGTTATGTTCTTTGAGCCTTTTTGTAAGATTGTTTGTATACCCAATGTAATGCTTGCTGTCTTTTTTGCTTTTCAATAAGTATACATAATACATGGTTTTGAAATTACCTATTGGTGTGGGGCTGATCAATTAAACCTGTTTCTAGTTTAAATATAATTCTGTTTATAAGCAAATTGTACCTATAGAATGAGGAGCGGGGCCACACAGAAGAAAAATAGTACGAGAAAGAAGAAGACCCCCGGAACCACACACGGACTGTTACTACAGTATCGGGATTGCTTCGCCCTTCGACTTCGCTCAGGACTCGCAATGGGTGCTGATATCTCACCGGAATAAAACACATAATTAAAAAAACCCCAAAACCTGGGGCTTATCTTGTTTCTTGTTATACGTATTATTCCTCCAACCACCCGCTCTGGCTGATATTATAAGAAACTATTGCATTAGCAATTTGATTATATATGTTTTCAAGCTCAGCTGCTGATGGCGCATAAAAATACATAGTCGGATCTGTTGCAATATCATCTCTTAAAAATGCCACATTCACATTGCTCCCTAAGCCAATTGTAAATATTAATATACCAGCGCTGTCAGCTTCGTCCGCTTTTGTTCTGGCATAGTCCTCAGATGTAGCTAGGGGTAATGGCCGATTTGCCCTACCGTCCGTTAAAAGAATTTCCACCCGCGTGTCAGTTGGTGGTGCATTATTCAAAATGTTAGCTGTAGCCAAGCCAATAGCATCGCCAATATTTGTATACCCGCTTGGTGAAGCTATGTCATCTATTGCTGTTCGCGCCCCCACAAAATCGTTCGAGGCAAGAAAATCACATCGGGCAGAATCACTATAATATGCTACTCCGATCTTATCATACGCTGGATCCAATTCGTTTATAAAAGATTTCGCGGCTTCTTTAGCTGAAGTTATCGGCTGGTATCCCCACACTCCGCCATTATTTTCACAGCTAGCTTGATCGGCAAAACCAGATATTGTACACCCTAATCCATCGTCAATCATGGTTCCGGAACGATCCATAATATGATAAATAGTAGTCTCATTTATACTGGAAGACCCGCCCGCGTCAGCATAGTAGCTGGCAACTGTACGAATGCTTCCAGAATAAGTACCTGTTCCAACTAATTTGCCGAAAACTTCACCTGCATTATGTATTGAAACTACATTACATTCTACACCAGGAATAGCAATGGAAGTACCGGAATAATTTTCGTCTGTTCGAAGTTGTAGGTATCCTTCCTCTATACAGGTTTGAGCAGAATAGAAAGCCTTTTCTGTAGTGATTGAATTTCTAGAAATGATCTTTTCTCTTGTCGCAGTAACATTGTTGGAAAAGACAAAAAGAAACATCACAATCATAGTAAAAAACACCATTAAAATTGTAATGCTTCCCTGCTGATTTTTTATATTAGTATTATTCATGTTATTGCTGTCTGAAAGATATTGTAGAATTTATATCAGACTCCCCTAATCCTTTTTCTACATTTAAATTAATTCTAAGCGAAGATGAAACTTTTTTAAAAGCAATTAGCGATACGTTAACATCTTCATCGGTTAACAGTTTCATACTGGACGGGGAAGGAATCAAATTTATATCTTGTCCATAATATATTTTTCCGCTACTAAGTTCATACACAGTTATAACATCTTGAGGAACGCCAAGATTGTCATAATAGTCGGAATAAATAACCGCTCTGGTACCACCTGCTTCGATATTTACGTCATGTGCATTGCGTAATGAGTAAGTCATCTTCTCAATCACCTGTCTGGCATTATGCTGAGCGATCTGCTGATCATTAGTCATAACCCGCTGTTCCGTACTATTTACTAGAAACATCGTAAGCATCAAAGTCACAACACTGGAAATACCTAAATACACCATTAACTCCATTAATGTTGTACCATTTTGATTTAATTTAAATAATTTATTTTTCATTATTGTCCCTTCCAGTTCGTTATATAACTGGCAAACTCAATATCTCTTGTGCTGTTTCTTTCCTGCCATGTTATTTTTACATCAAGCCGTCTTGCTTGAGCATCTTCAGTTCCTGTTTCACTTAAATTACCTAAAGCGTCGCGATAAGCTTTACCAATATGGATTGTTCGATAATACTTGCCGTCAAGTTCTTGTTCGGGTACAGCAGGATTACTAAGTGGCACTATTTGAAACTCACTACCAACTTCTTCTATCTGATAATAACCTTCAGAAAAACCGCTAATTTTGTTCCAATCTGACTGTTTTATGGCAAAAAGTTGTTCCATTGATTCTTTTGCATAAGCTGTTGCTTTCACTTCTTGTTTTGATGCAACTACTAATTGATGATTTGCTCCGATCAGATTACCGATCGCTAAAGAAAACACTGCCGCAAGACTAATGCTTAACAGCACTTCAATCAACAGACTTCCTTTTTGATTATTCCAGTTCATAATGATGTTATTTTAACTGTTCCGGGTATTCGAACTTCAATACGAGAACTATTTGCTCCATCCAGCCGGATAAATAAATCTATATCTTGATCCGGGATGCCCGTAAGTTTATTAAAGATAATGTCATCACTTGCAGTACATGTGAATCTTTCCGGAAAACTATATGTTTCTGATACTAATTCCGGATTGATTGACAATAAATCAACTGTATTTCCATTACAACGCACTGACCAAGACTTACCAGATTGAGCCGTCTGAGCTTTCCCCTGAGCTTCTCTAACAATTTGGGCAACTTTTTCCGCTTCATTATAAGCTTCTGCGCCAGTTTTGCCTTTTGCCATTGAAATTACAGCCACACCTGCAAGTAGGCTCACTGCCGTAATTACTATTAGTACCTCTATTACTGTAAAACCGGGTTGTTTATTTGCTGATTTCATAGGATGTTATAGTACATTTGCAAAATTCCAAAGCGGATACATCACTGCCAGCGCAAGCCCGCCGACCAGTACACCAGTAATCAATAGTAACACCGGCTCAATTAGGGTAGATAAATTTTCACTCCAGTTCTGAATATCGTCATCATAATATTTTGCTGAATGATGAAGCATGTCATCTAAGTAACCACTTTTTTCTCCGGTAGATATCATTTTCTGAAACAGCGGCAAAAATAAAGCTGGATTACCTTTAAAAACATCCGAAAGCGAAACGCCTCGTCTTACAAATACTTCACCCGACTTTATAGCATCACGATAAACCACATTGCTGGCGGCATTACTTGCCAGTATCAAGCTTTGGTCAATCGAAACTCCAGACTTGGTCAACATATGCAAAGATCTGGAAATCATAGCTAAGTTCAATTTCTTAGCTACTACTCCTATCATCGGCAAGCGAAGAATCACACGGTGAATCGTTTTTTTAAATTTTTCGGAGTATTTCACGCTCATTCGAAATGCAAAT
>JAHJEX010000036.1 GCA_018825385.1 Patescibacteria group bacterium | reverse complement strand
TCGCCGATTCACTACCAGAAAAACCCAATTAAAACAATCAAACTCTCAACTGTTGGTGTTGTGAACATGCTCGGAATAGCAAGAAGATGTAATGCGCGCATTCTGCAGGCATCAACTTCGGAGGTCTATGGTAATCCCAAGAAACATCCACAAAAAGAGGAATACTGGGGAAATGTTAATCCTATTGGACCAAGAAGCTGTTATGATGAAGGTAAACGCGCTTCAGAATCGTTAATGTTCGCGTATAAGCAGCAGAATCAGGCGGATATTCGTGTAGCAAGAATCTTTAACACATATGGACCCAAGATGGCTTTCAATGACGGAAGAGTGGTATCCAATTTTATATTGCAGGCCTTAAAAGGAGAAGATATTACAATTTATGGCGATGGGAATCAAACAAGGAGTTTCTGCTATATTTCAGATATGGTAGGAGGGATTGTGCTGATGATGAACAAGGAGAATTTTGATGGGCCGGTTAATCTTGGTAATCCTGTTGAAACTACGATACTAGAATTGGCAGAGAAAATAATCAGTCTGACTAATTCTAAATCAAAAATAGTTTATAGCGACCTTCCTGTGGATGATCCAGAAAGGCGAAATCCAGATATATCACTCGCATGGAAGAAGTTGAAATGGAAACCTAAAATCGAAATTGATGAAGGACTAACCAAGACCGTTGATTGGTTTAAAGCGGAACTTGGGAATGTTAAATAACACCGAAACCTTACTATAATATCTAATCAATAAAATAAAAGTATGAAAATATCAGTAATTGGCATAGGCTATGTAGGATTAGTAACAGCAACTTGTTTTGCTGAATTAGGAAATACCGTTACTTGTGTAGATATAAACAAAAAAAGAATTGAAGATCTTAAAAAAGGTATTATTCCAATTTATGAACCAGGATTGTCAGAGCTTGTAAAAAAGAACATAGAGCAAAAAAGAATTGTTTTTACTACAAGCACTAAAGCAGCGGTTGAAAATAGTAAAATAATATTTATTGCTGTTGGAACACCTTCTGACAAGGATGGTCAGGCAGATTTAAAATATGTTAAGCAAGTTGCACAGGAGATTTCTCTTCATATAGCTGATTATAGGATTATTGTTAACAAGAGCACTGTTCCTGTTGGAACGGGAGATATTGTTTCAAGAATTATTCAAAAAAAATACAAAGGTAAATTTAGCGTTGTTTCAAATCCGGAGTTTTTGAGAGAGGGTTCTGCAGTATATGACAGTATGAACCCGGATAGGGTAGTTATCGGCAATGGCGATGTGAAGGCAAGGAAAATTATGGAGGAACTGTATCGACCATTTAAAGCTCCGATTGTGTTTACAGACGTAAAAAGCGCTGAATTGATTAAGTATGCATCTAATTCTATGTTAGCTACTCAGATTTCCTTCATTAACAGTATGGCAAATATATGCGAGAAAGTTGGGGCTGATGTTGATTTTGTTGCAGAAGGCATGAAGCTGGATAAGAGAATTGGCAAGCACTCATTTTTATCTGCGGGCGGAGGGTATGGAGGTAGCTGTTTTCCAAAGGATGTGAAGGCTCTTATTAAGGCCTCAGACAAATATGGATACAATTTCTCGATTCTAAAAGCCGTTGAATCAGTAAACGAAACTCAAAAACGAAACGTAGTTTCAAAAACAAAAAAATTTATTGGCCCAATTAAAGGAAAAAAAATTGGTATATGGGGACTGGCATTTAAGCCTCAGACCGATGATATGCGTGAGGCAATATCAATCGTTGTAATTAATAAGCTTCTGCAGGAGGGTGCAAAAGTAAAGGCATTTGACCCAGTTGCAATGGATGAAGCGCAGCATATATTTAAGGAAAAGATTACATACTGTAAGGATGTCTGGGATGCAGTAAAGGATGTGGATGTACTTATAATCCTGACTGAGTGGCCGGAGTTCAAAGAGATTGATTTGTTTAAGCTGAAGAAAATTATGGATAAGCCATACATAATGGACGCAAGAAATATTTTTTCACTGGACAAAATGGAGGAAAAGGGATTTCATTATCTAAGTATTGGTCGATAACAAAAATGCGATTAGTTGTTACAATTCCTGCTTTTAACGAAGAGGAAAACATAGAAGAGGTAATCAGAGAAATACCTCGCGAGATTAATGGAATATCAGATGTGAAGGTTTTGGTATTGGATGATGGATCAACTGATATGACAGTTAAGAAAGCAAAAAATGTAGGAGCCGATTATGTAATCTCCCACAAAAAGAATAAAGGGTTGGCAGCTACTTTTCAGGATGCTGTTTCAGCTGCTCTGGAGCGAGGTGCAGATATTATTGTTAATACTGATGGTGATAATCATTACAATCAATCTCGAATACCAGATCTAATAAAACCGATCGTAGAAAAGGCTGCGGATATTGTCATTGGTGACCGGGAAGTACGGAAACTTGAGTATATGCCCGCAGCTAACAAGTATCTGAATTTATTTGGAAGCTATTGTGTTTCTCGATTAGTTGGACTGAAGAAAACAGTGGATGTCTCTTCAGGCTTCCGTGCATATACTTCAGAAGCAGCTATGAGAATTTCTATTCTTTCAAAGTACACGTATACTCATGAAACGCTAATTCAAGCAATTGACCACAACCTTGTAATAGCGTCGGTGCCAATCAAAGCACGCAAAGTTACGAGAAAGTCAAGACTTATTTCTAGCATTCCAGGACACCTGGCAAGGTCCATTCTTGTTATATCACGAGTTTTTACGGTGTATAAACCCCTGAGAGTCCTCTCTTTTATGGGATTGGTAGTCTTCCTACCAGGCTTTTTTCTGGTCCTTCGATTTCTATACTTTTATTTCTTTACGGCAAGAGGCGGAGAAGGCCATATCCAATCATTAATAATCGCAGCAATACTGATACTGCTTGGTTTTCAGATATTTGTTTTGGGATTAATTGCTTCAGCAATTGGGTGGAACAGGAAGACGCTTGAAGAAATTTTATTTAGGAATAAAAGGGAAACATACAAAAAGAATCTTACGAAATAATATACAGAAACTATGTCAAAAGTTGCATTAATAACAGGAATAACAGGTCAGGATGGGTCGTATCTTGCTGGCTTACTGCTGGAAAAAAAATACGAAGTATTTGGTTTAGTTAGAAGATCTAGTAGCGAAAATTTTGAGAGGATTAGCCATATTAAAAATAGTATTCATTTACTCCAAGGTGACCTTACTGATCAGTCTTCTTTGATTAGTGCAATAGAACTTTCTCAACCAGATGAATTATATAATCTTGCTGCTCAGTCTTTTGTGCCGACTTCATGGAATCAGCCAATTTTAACTGGAGAGGTAACTGGACTAGGCGTGACAAGAGTATTGGAAGCACTAAAATCAGTAAAACCTGATACGAGGTTTTATCAGGCCTCTTCTTCGGAAATGTTTGGAAAGGTGATTGAGTCACCACAAACAGAAAAAACACCATTTTATCCTCGCAGTCCTTATGGCGTATCAAAAGTATATGGCCATTTTATTACTGTTAACTACAGAGAAAGTTATGATATTTTTGCCTGTTCAGGTATTTTATTCAACCATGAATCTCCAAGACGTGGACTGGAATTTGTTACTCGGAAAGTAACAAATGCCGTAGCTGAGATAAAATTAGGTCTTGCCAATGAACTAAAATTAGGGAATATTGAAGCGAAAAGAGATTGGGGATATGCTTATGATTATGTTGAAATGATGTGGAGGATGTTACAACAAAAAGAACCCGAAGATTATGTGATAGCAACAGGAAAATCACACTCTGTCAGAGAGTTATGCGAAGTTGCTTTTAGTCATGTGGACTTGAATTATAAAGATTTTGTTAAAACTGATGAAAATTTGAGAAGACCTGCCGAAGTAGATCATCTTATAGGTGACGCTAGTAAAGCGAAGAAAAAATTGGACTGGGAACCAAAGGTCTCTTTTGAGGAAATGATCAGAATGATGGTAGATTCCGATATCGATAAATTGGGATCTAAATAGTAAAATGCCAAACGTATTAATTACAGGCATTAGTGGTTTTGTTGGGCCTTTCCTAAAAAAAGTACTTGAAGGTAGGTATAATGTTCACGGTATAGACCAAAAGACAGCGAATGATAAGAATGTTTACCAAGTAGATTTACTAGATATTAAATCACTTGAAGATATTGTTAAAAAGATTAATCCGGTTCAAATATATCATTTGGCTGGATTTAGCTCCGTCAAAGAAAGTTTCGATAATCCTCAATTGGTATATGATATTAATGTGACTGGGACTGAGCATCTTTTTAATGTAGCTATGAAGCTTAGAATAAAACCAAAAGTACTACTTGTTTCATCAGCTGAAGTATACGGAAAGCCCAATCATCTTCCAATAACCGAGCAGCATTCTCTTGCACCCCTAAACCCATATGGCGAATCAAGGGTTAATCAAGAGAAATTGCTGAAGAGCTTTAACCTTCCAGTTTGTATTGCACGGAGTTTTAATCATAGTGGGCCAGGTCAAAGTCCAGCTTTTGTACTATCTTCTTTTGGAAAACAAATTGCTGAAATAGAGAAGAAGATAATTAAGCCAATAATGTATGTTGGTAATTTAGAAGCAAAAAGAGATTTCAGCGATGTGAGAGATGTTGTGAATGCTTATTCATTGATAATGAAAAAAGGAAAGGTTGGAGAGGTATATAATGTTTGCTCTGGTGAGGCATATACTGTAAGTGATTTGCTTAAAAAAATGTTATCAATGTCAAAGAGTGAAATAGTAGTCGAAAAAGATTCTAAACGAATGCGCCCTTCGGATATTCCAATTTTACAGGGAGATCGTTCTAAGCTAGAAAAAGATACTGGGTCAGTATTCCGTATTTCAATTGACAAAATGCTAAAGGATATCCTGGATTTTTGGCGGGACAGAACAATATGAAGATACTATTCATAACAAGAAAATACCCCCCCCAAGTTGGAGGGATGGAGAACTATAGTTACGGTCTTATCAGTAACATATCTTGTCATAAGCATATTATTGCATTAAAGCACTCTCGGTTTCATATAATATGGTTTTTGCCGTATGCATTTCTGAAGAGTCTTTTTTTGTTCTGGCGTGTTGATATTATTTATTTATGTGATGCCCTACTTGCACCTGTGGGCTATCTGTTGAAGGTAATAACACGAAAACCAGTTTTTGTTACAGCACATGGCCTGGACATTACTTATAAAAAATACTTTTACCAAAAGATCAATACACCCTTTTTAAAAAAGATGGATCGAGTTTTTGCTGTTAGTCAAAACACGGTTGAAGAATGTGTAAAAAAAGGTGTAAAAAGAAAAAAGTGTAAATTTATTCCCAATGGTGTTGACGTACCATCAGAAGGTACGAAATATCAAAGAGGGGATTTAGAGAAGTTTTTGGATATGTCACTGGAAAATGGAAAAATACTATTGTCTGTAGGAAGATTAATACCACGAAAAGGAGTGGAATGGTTTATCAATAATGTTGTTGAAAAGTTGCCGTCAGAGGTTGTATATATTGTTGCCGGCGAAGGGCCAAAGCGGGAAGAAATAGAACACGCTGTTCATGATCGTGGATTGGGCAATAGAGTGTTTATAGTTGGAAGGGTAGGTGATGAAGAGCGTGAAATGCTTTTTCAGACTGCAGATATTTTTGTTATGCCCAATATTCGTGTTGATAGTGATGTGGAGGGTTTTGGGATTGTAGCAATTGAGGCGGCCATTCAAGGGCTGCCGGTTATGGCATCAAATATTGAAGGAATTAATGATGCAATAATTGAAGGCCACAACGGATTTTTAGTAGAGTCAGGTAATGCGCAAGCATTCGAAGAGAAAATTCGAGATCTTTTATTTAAAACAGATTTAGAAAAATTATCAGCACAGATCAAGGATTATACCACGAAGCATTATAGTTGGAGTTACGTTAGCGATCTTTATCTTCAGGAATTCAAACAGTGGGAGAAAAAAAAGAAAGCCAACTAGAAATAATACAAAGCATGGAAAGAAAAAAAGTAGCAATTATAGTGAAGTATTTTTACCCGCTAAAAAGACCATCAGGTATTTCTAGTTTTGTTTATCAGCTAGCCAAGACAATGGCACGAGATGTTGATCTTACGGTCATCTCTTACAATAAAAAGGAAGATAGTGAAAATAAATATGATCACGACGGGTATAGAATAGTCAAGGTAAGAAAGCCGTTTCCAATTCAATCATCTAAGGCCGTAAATAAAATTAATCCAGATTCAATTATTGTGTTTAGCGGCATCTACCAGCCACTGAAAACGATGTTATATTTTGGCCTTATTTCTCTGTTATGTAAAACCAAAAACAAAATCTTCTGTCAGGCAACAAACTATAATTCAGAAAACTTGCCTGGCAGTTTCAAAATGTTTCTAAAAACATTCAAATCGATTATTGCAACCAATAGTTACATGTCCGAGCAGTATAAAAAAATTGGTGTGGACTCAACCATAATACCACCGGCAGTAAACATTTTGAGTATTGAAGACTCGACACAAGAAAGTATTAACAAGCCCAAGAATGTGAGGGTGGGTTTTGTGGGGCACTTTTATAAGATTAAGGGACCTGATAGATTGCTAAATGCATTTCAAAAAATAGACCCCGATAACGCCGATGTAATTTTTTCAGGAGGCGATGGTCCCGAAAAGTCCAATATTGAGAGAACAGCAGAAAAAGATTCTAGAGTGTCTATTGTAGGCTGGAAGGAAAATATAATGCCGTATATTGCATCATGCGATATTGTTGTATTGCCCTATCGCAATTCATATTCAGTCCTAGGTACGTCACAGGCTGCATTAGAGGCAATGGCGCTTTCAGTACCCGTTATTGGAACAAAAACGCCGTCATTGGAGTTTTTAATAAGAGATGGGTATAATGGCTACATTGTGAGAGATGATGCTGAATTGGAAGAAAAACTGGCGTATTTGCTTAACAATCCGGAAAAAAGAAAAGAGTTAGGCAAAAATGCCCGTCAGACAATTGAAGAAAATTTCGAAATAAATAGAATTACTAATGCGTATCTACATAAAATATGAATAACAAAAAAGAAAGTTACGAAAAAACTGAGAGTTACTACAATAAGTATGGTACCTGGTATGACAAGGAACGTATCAAAGGATACTACGAAATGATTAATAAGAAAGAGATAGAAATTGTAGAAAAGTATGGGAGAGACAAAGATATTCTAGAAATTGGTTGTGGTACAGGCATAATATTGAACGAGGTAAACAAATTTGCACGTGAAGCAAACGGAATTGATTTGTCACCAGGAATGCTAGAAAGAGCAAAAGAAAAAGGGCTAAAGGTTCAAGTTGCCAATGCTAAGTCAATACCATTTGACGACAATATATTCGACGTTGTGTATTCATTCAAGGTACTTGCACATATACCTGAAATCAAAGATGTAATTAGAGAGACTGCAAGAGTAGTGAAAAATGATGGCACACTAGTTTTAGAATTCTACAACCCATACAGCATGAAAATGCTAACAAACTGGGTATACAACCTAGTGAAAAAAAGAGATGTATATATTCGATACGATAGCATAGGCAAAATCAAAACATATTTACCAGATAATTGGGAACTAGTTGGCTATCATGGAATAAAAATTCTAGCGTTAGGAAAGAAATTATCTGCTGGCAAATTATTTTTGACTCTAGAAAGAATTTTGGCTAGCTCGTTTATGAAGATGTTTGGCGGTTATATTGTTGTTGTAATAAAAAGAAAAAATGCCTAACAAACTGTTCATAATAATTGTAACGTGGAATGGCGAAAAATTCATTAGTGATTGCCTGAATTCAGTTTATAATCAAGACAAATCAGATTTCAGCGTGATTGTAGTCGATAATAACTCAGAAGATCGGACGAAAGAAATTGTAAAAGATAACTTCAAGGAAGTTATACTTATTGAAAGTAAAAAAAATCTTGGATTTGCTGCAGGAAATAATGTTGGAATAAAAAAAGCTCTATCACTTGGCGCAGATTATGCAGCTTTGCTTAATCAGGATACTGAAGTATCAAATGATTTTGCACAAAACTGTGTTAAATATTTAGTTGAGAATAGAAAAGTAGGACTAGCATCACCAATTATACTGTTTCCGAACAGTGACAAAATATGGTTTGCTGGTTCAAGGATTTTTCGCGGAAGAGAAATTTTAGAACATGCAACAACGAAAATAGGAGAACATACTAATAAAAAAATCTCCTTAAGCGAATTTAGTAACAACAGTGATGTTGACTGGATTCCCGCATGTGCGCTTTTTGTCAAAAAAGATGTGTTTGAAAAAATTGGGTTATTGGATGAAAAATTTTTCATGTATGGTGAGGATGTTGACTTCAGCCTACGAGCGAAAATAGCCGGATATGAACTTGGCATTATTGACAGCACTACGATTATTCATAAAGAAGATCTTAATTCAAAATTTGAAATAAGTATTGGATTGTTCAAAAAAGCTATATATAAAATGAAGGCTAGATGTACAATTATACATCGCTATTATAGTTTTAAGGAAAAATGGTACTATTTAATTAAATTGACTTATACGCCCCTATTTCAATTGGCATATGCTGTTAGAAAAATCTTTTCTTAGAATTTGCTTATCATTTGCGTTGTATTTGTCTACCATTTTAGCATTGGCAGTTTTCGGTTATTTTACTGCACCTTTTGTTGCTTTTGTAACTATCTTATTCGTAGTAGTAAGTTTATATTTTGTTTTCACTTGTGCAACAAGACTGAATAAAGAAAGACCGCGGAAAATTGCAGTAATATCGTTTCTTGTTATCATAATATTTTCATTGTTCGTTGGATATTTCCATCATGATCTACCAACGGCCAGAGATGATCTTAGTTACATTTACGCTGCAAATAGGCTGACGATATCTGGGTCGTTAGAGTGGGATGATTATTTTACCCGTCCACTACATGGTGTGCGCAATTTGGGTGGTGATACTTTTACTTCACAATTCTTACCCACCTATACCAGCTATTTAGCTGTCTATAACATGTTTGGCGGGCTAGAGTTATTGATGTGGGCTAATGCTTTGCTTATTCTGTTCACATTTGGTGTAATTTATTACTTAGTTAAGGCGCTTGCAAATAGAAAGGCTTCTTTAATTGCGCTTATACTACTGCTTTCTTCCTATGTATTTTTCTGGTTCCCAAAAAGAACAAACGTAGAAAACATTTCAATATTCCTGATTTGGCTAGGTGTGTGGTTAGCTGTTTTATCAATTAAAAACAACAATCAAAAGTATCTTCTGGGCGGATTAATTCCGTTTTCCCTCCTGGCTTTAACCAGACCCGAGGGGTTGATATTTTTTGTGACATATTTATTAGTTGCTACATACTTTGTGTTCAGTAGATACAGAAAAGTAGTATTAGAAAACAAAATTGCTAGCCTTGCTGCGGTAATTGCAACGCTGGCAAATCTATTACTTTTCTATTTCTATATAACTTATTATGAGGCCGGATACATTTTGACTCAGGCAGTAGATGTATTGGAGGGTTTTGATTTCATTTATGGAAATATTTTTGTGTTGTTGTTATTTCTATTTATCATAGCTGCCTTGTTATGGGTAGGTATAAAGTTTAGAAATAGAATTGATTTTCAAAAATTGATATTTTGGGCTGTTATTACAGCAATTTTGGGTTTTGAGATATTATTTGTCACTATTTCGAATTTTAGAGATTTAACCTGGACAGTTTACCGAACGCAATATGTCTTAGAGAATTTTGTATTTTATTTCTATTTCATATTTATTTTTATTATTTTATTAGGATTACGAAAAAAGCTGTTTACCCAAAAAGAGTTTATAATAACGATGCTTTTACTTCCTGCTTTTTTCTTTATAATTGAACCAAATATTGCTCTTGACCAGCCGTGGTTTATGAGACGGTTTTTCCCAAATTTAGTTCCACTACTTATTATATTATCTGCTGTTATAATATCTCGATTGCAGCTAACGAGAAAAAAACTAATATTATTAATGTCATTAATGGTAGGGATCGGTTTGCTGTTTAATAGTCCAATAATGTTTTTTGTGGAGCACAAAGGTATAAGAAACCAGCTAGAAGAGTTTAACTGCGAATTTTCTAAGAATTCTCTGATTTTGATGAACCCTGGTTGGAGTTGGCAGAAGATAGCTCTGCTTCAGCACTATTTTTATGATTACAACTCCTTGCCAAACTACGATTTGTACCGCAGTGAAGAGTTTAAGGAAGATCTACCGGAATTGATTAGGCAATATCCTAATTGGGAAAATGACAATAATGAGCTGGTAAACATTATTAATTGGAAAAACACTCAGTCCGAGAAATATTTAACTGACTTATTAGATGATTATCCGGAGGTTTTTGTTGTCACTGAAAATAATAATTTAAATGCTTTCTATAGTTATTCAGATGATAATTTAGAAAAACTTAGTAGTTTTAGCTTTAGTTATCCAGAACTCAGTGCAGAATCAAATATTACGGGTTACATTAAAGCAAATAGTAAAATAGATTTGACCAGAATTAGAAAATTACAAAACAGCATTCCGCCAAACAGTTCTTATCTGTACGAAGTAGGTTTAGATATCTATAAGGTTATTGATCCACTGGACTTTATTCCATCTGAATATGTTTTGAGTAATAGTCAAGAACAGAAGCAAAATGAAGATTATGCACAAAGAGTTCTGAAGGAGTCTGATTTAAAAAATTATAGAGATGAAATTAAAAGTTTGGCTGGCGACCTAGAACTAATTTACGGGGAAGAGTAGAATAGGTCTGTTTTTTGTATTGTCAGGAAGAATAGTAATTAATATTATTTTGTAAATAATCATATGAAAGTCGCAATTGTTATCCGAAGTCTGAGAATGTTTGGCGGTGGAGAAAGACTTGTTATCTCTCTAATTGAAGGCTTGAATAGAGGATCGATCATTCCTGAAGTGTTTTCTGAAGATGAGGTCAACGAGGAAGAAGTAGAACTGAGATACAAAAAAAGAGTCAATTTTTTGTTCAGAAAAATCAACTTACCGAGAAATAAAATACTTCATTTGTTTAAGGAACTGTTTTTTAACAGTCCAATCATAAAAGATCTGAAGAAGTACGATTTTGTTTATGACTTTACCAATAAGCCACCTCTAATCTTTGATAGTCAAAAATATCTTAAATACATTTATGTTTTGAATGATAAAAGGTCCGCTAGATTTTCGAGAGCTACTTCTGCCTATATTACCGTAACTAAGGCACTATCTTCTATTGGTATAAAGAAATTCCAAAGAATGCATCCGGGAATAATAAATGTTACTCTGTCTGAATTTATCCAAAGCGAAATAAAAAAAGCAACAGGTGTGAAGGTTCCGATAGTATACCCTCCTGTCAGTTTAAATGAATTCTCTTGTGCTATGGATCATGAACGGCATGGTGTAGTTTCTTTAGGTCGATTTAGTCCAGAGAAAAATTATCTGCTCCAGATTGAAATTGCAAAGAAATTTCCCAAGATCCATTTTACATTCATTGGTTCTGCCAAGAATAGGAATTATTATCAGAAAATTGTGCAAAAAGTAAAGTCTGACTCTGTTCAAAATGTATCACTGATCCCCAATGCTTCTTTCAAGCAGGTGAAAAAGGTACTCTGTCAGTCGCTGATATTTCTTCATGCAACAATTGAGGAGCATTTCGGACTTTCTACTGTAGAGGCGATTGCAGCCGGATGCTTACCCCTTGTACATAACTCGGGTGGTCAGAAGGAAGTGGTTAACTATAGTGAATTTAGATACAGTGATATTCACGACGCGGAAATAAAACTACAAAGTATGTTAAATCTTTCTAGTGAGAAAAAAAATGAATATCATAAATCATTGAGAATGGATATTCAAAAATATGATGAAATCAATTTTCAGAATTCAATGGCCTCTTATTTGG
The DNA here is from genome assembly GCA_018825385.1 of Patescibacteria group bacterium. Lineage (GTDB taxonomy): Bacteria > Patescibacteriota > Patescibacteriia > UM-FILTER-42-10 > UM-FILTER-42-10 > JAHJEX01. Next base: position 5,721 of record JAHJEX010000036.1, on the reverse strand, counting down.
ATTAATGAATTTTGTATTTCAATCCGTCTATAATTCCTTTAAAGAAGGAATTTAAATTTGTAATATTTCCGTTAATAATACTGCGGAATATTTTTATTGGTATTTTGTAGAAAGTAAAAATAATCGAAAATATTATCCACTGAAATTTTGAGAGGTGCTTTTTCATAAAGATAAATCGGCTTCTTGTGGCGAAATATGTTCTTTTGGGACTGCCCTCGCCGACAGATTGTGACACTTTATGCCATATCTTACTTTGTGGAACGTACCATAGGTCAAATCCCTTTTCAATCGTACGGTAACAGAAATCTGCATCTTCCCAATATAACGGGTATTCTTCATCTAAGATGCCAACCTTTTCAAAAACTTCTCTTTTTACCAGCATTGAACAGCCAGTAATAAATGTGGCCTTTTTTTCATTGCCATATTTCGGATTATCAAGCTCACCCTCACCGCGATGAAATACTAATCCGGTCCACCAATGAAAGTCTCCACCACCAAACCAGACTCTGTCCTTTTTGTGATAGTACAGTATTTTAGGTCCGACGATGCCAATACCGGAAACCATCAGTTTTTTGGCTAAATGGCCGAGAAAATCCTTTTCGACAGTGGTGACATCGTTGTTTAGCAATAAAACCGCGTCAGCGCCCTGTTTTAGCGCTTGCTGGATGCCAAGATTGTTACCCTTAGCGTACCCCAGATTATCAGGAAGGCTGATAATCTCTGCAAACTTACCATAGTCATCTTTGATTTTTTGTGCTTCATAATTATCTGAACCGTTATCAATTACGGTAACAAAAAAATCGTCATAATTAATTTGCTTTAATGATTCCAAACACTCTCTGGTGTCGGCCAATCCATTCCAATTTAGAACGACTATTCCAATCTTCATTTCTGAATTAATTCAAAAAAATACTTATAGTCCCTGGTATTAAACACTCGCAAGGTAAATATTACCGTTGTATAAACCAATACAGACAAAATACTACGAATAATCGGATGAAAATCGGGTAATATTACTGTCACGGTTATCGCGGCAATTCCACCAACTAGTATTTTAGCATTTGTACCCCAGAAATTCACTAAGGGTTTCCCGATATATTTATATATGCCCATAATAGAAAGTATAGTTAATAATAATTCCGTACTGATTGTTGCAATGGCAGCTCCCTTAGCTGCAAGTAGTGGAATTAGAATAAAATTCATTGTTACGTTAAATACCATACACACACCGGCAAATATGGTAAATATATGCTGTTTGTCAACTGCGTTGAAGATTGATCCGTAAATATGGTTCAAAAAAACAAATATAAGTGCGATAGTCATTACTTGAAAAAGTGCAGTGGCGTTGCTAAATTCAGATCCATAAATCAGATCAATTAGAAAATCGGAAGAAAAATACAATCCGATACTCAATGGAATAGAAACTACCAAAAAATATTTTTGCAAAGTAAAGGCTAAATTCTTAAATCTTTCATAAGCGTTTTTTGCCAGAAAAGAGATGCGGGGGAATACCGCCGCGTTCATAATTGTTGGAATAAAAATAAAGGCAAATAGTAGATCGTAAGCTGAAGAATAAAGGCCGGTTACCTGATCATTCTTCATAATTGATAGCATCAGAACATCAATTTTGAAGTAAACTATTATAAATACTTCTGTTAAAGCGAAATACATACTGGGCTTCAAGAATTTCTTCCATTTGGAAAAATCAAACTTGAAGGAGAATTTGCAGAATTTCTTGTAGACAATTGTGGCGGTAATTAACATGCTAACTGTCTCAGCGATTATGTAAGCCACAAAAACTGAAAATATTCCATATCCCATAAAAAAGAACCCGGCTACAAGTGTAAGCACAATTAACCTTTCTATTATCCGGGAAATTGTTTCAAAGTGCATTCGCTCGTGAGCACGGAAAATTGACCGGAAAAATATGTTGTAGGACTCGACAATTACATAGACGCTTGCCAGATAAACAATCACCTTAACCTGGAATGGTTTATCAATAAACTGGATAATAATTGTCAGGAATATAAGAGTTATGGCTGCAAGAACAAGCTTGATGGAAATAATATTGTTAATATATTCTTTGGTCAGTCTACGGTCACGTGCCAGGTCACGATTGGCTAAAGTAGATAACCCAAAGTTAGCAATAACATTTATGATTATTCCAAATGATAAGGCGAAATTGTATTGACCGAATCCTTCCACTTGCAGATTCCTGGCAACTAAAACAACAATACCAAAGCCAATTACCTTACTTGTAACTGAAGAAATGGTTAGCCAGAGAGTGTTTTTTGATATTTTTTTAACGATGGACATAAACTACAGAAGTGATAAAAAAATAAGCCTGTTTTCGAACATTGACCGAATCACCTTTCTAATTTCTTTGCTCATACTATTTGAATATTATTTTTTTTATCGCCTCAGCTTTAATATTCTTTTCTATGATAAGTGAATAGAGATATTTCAAAAGGGGATAGTCATTCAGAGGGACAACTTTATTCAAAATTGCAATTGTGTTTACACCCTCTACAACCTTACGCTGTTTTTTCATATTAGAGAGAGAGTCACTAACGGAAAACCCTTTTCCCAGCAATACGCCAAATTCTCTATTTCTAGTTGGTCCCATACAACTCATCCAAAGGTCATTTCCCCAGGCCTGGCTTATCATACTGAAAGTTTCTTTATTACCCCCTAAACGGCTTGTAACGATATTTTCGATCTCATCCGCGATGACTGTAATAATATGAGTTTCTGACCCAAAGGAAAATCCCATACCCTTAATTATGCCCGCTAAAATTGAAACCACATTTTTAAAAGCTGAGGCATACTCCACTCCGGAAAGATCAGAACTTGGATACACATGCAGATTTGGAGACTCAAATATTTTGACAAGTTTAGATAGGACTTCCTTGTCCTCACATGCCAGTGTTGCCCCGAGGGGTTCTTGTTTAAACAAGTCAGAAGCAATCGTGCCACCTGCAAAAAGAGCGTACTTGTAATCTTTACTATTCAATTCCTTTTTGATAATTTCTGAAAGCCTTTTACCGGTTTGATAATCCAGTGCCTTGGCTGTGTTCACTATCGAAATCCCTTCTGTCAAGTAAGGCTTAACTTTTTTTATAACTTCTCTAGTTGCGTGCGAAGGGGAAGCTAAGACCAGTATGTCGCAATCCGCTAGTAGTTCTTTTGTGTTTTTGGCGAAAATGACATTTTTTGAAACCCTATGCTCTTTATATAATGAAAGATGAGAACGTTCTTTCATAAGGTGTGCAAGTAGGGTCTTATTACGATCATAACCGCTGACTATGTTGATACCAAGTTTTTTGTCAAAATGTTTTAAAAGTGCATAGCCAAAATTACCTAACCCATAAATCGATATATTCGTTTTTTTATCCTTTCTGTACATTTCTAAATTCAGCATTCGGACATTTATTTATCGATTAATTACACATATATACAAAATACAGGCAAATGCAAGAGGCCTAATCAGTTGCAATTATATCAGAAAATTAGTGCAAAGAGAAGCCAGAATTCCAATTAAGAAATGACTAATTAAAATAATTATATAAATTACATATAATTTAACATTGACCAAAGAGATAAAAATTCATATAATTAGGTTAATTTATGAAATACAAAAAAGTATTAGCTATTCTTCTTTGGACTGTACGAGGCGTAAGTATAGGATTATCCCTCTGGCTTTTTATATCCATTTTTAACCACTACTTCATACCATTAGGCAAGCTGGAAGTTACATATGATTTCTCTGACGACTCTGAATATATCTCTCACTTAGAACCTTGGCAGAGATTATTACCTCCGGAAGAGGTGAATGGTGATTGGTTTCAGGCAATGAAAGACGATCTGGTGTATTTTGATGTAAAGATTCCCCGATGGTTTCAGGCTGTAGCAGCAGAAATTACATTTAAGAATTCATCTATCCCAATATTTGAATTAGGAGCAAAAGCTGATAAAGCAGGAAATTATATATCAGCACCCCTACAAAATAAATTAATAGATGAATTAGATTGGGTCAAAACGGATGATGAGGGAATTGGACTTTTGCAAAAGTATGAAAAGTATGCTGATATTCAAAGTTTCATTTCAAGTCCTCCTCAAAATAAAATGATCGGGGAATATTATTATCATCTTAATCCAAAAAAATTGTTTCCCAATTATATTAAATCAAATAGAGAAACGATAATAGATAGAAAATTGAGAGGTTCTCATACTATATATACATATATTAAAGATGAAGAATTTAATCTCAGCATATATAAATTTGATCTCAATAGGTATGCTGGTATGGATGGGCTGGAAGTGGAAGTGTTTAAACAAGAGAATGGAGAAAAGGTATATAGTGGAAAGTTGCCGGATGATGGCGATGATGAAATTACAGGCTCTTTTCAGTCTGAACAGAATATATCAATAATGATTCCTAATTTAGCCGAGGGAGTTTATCGAATAGAGCTAATAGGGAATAGTGATACTGTGATTTCAAAAATAGTTACAAAACAACACCTTTTAGTATTTTCTAGAAATCTTTTTCCGATAGATAATGATGAATATTTTAAAGAACTTGCATCTGGTAGTAAGCAAACTGATTTATTTACTAATTCCTCTATAATTACATTTAAAACCTCCCACCCAACCGGCATACAAAATGTACTAGCAGACAATCAAATACTTGAAGTAAAAGAGTTGAATAAAGATTTTAAATTTTTAAATAATAAAGGAACTATCAAACTTAAAGTACCAAATAATGATCTAAGTATTAGTTTTAACGGTTTTATGGCTTTTGAGGAGAATCAATATTTCAACCCACTGCCTGATAATATCGTAGGAATTACTAGTGATACTGATATTAATACTTTAGATTATATTATTTATAATTATTCACAACCAAAAACTGAAAACGAATGGTTGGTAAGTTCAGCAAGTTTTGATATAAGCAGGTTGTATAAAAATAATGATGACAATATCAGATTTAGATTAAGCGCTCCAAAATTAAATGAAGTGGGTGATGTTATTAACATCAGCAAAATAAAGATTACGTACGAAAAACCACCAGTAACACTAAAAGATTTGCCAGGAAAAATTGTAAATCACATAAAAAATTTATTTGCAAAAAACTAATATGAATAATTTGTTGGTAAAAGAGACAAAACTATTTCTGAATAAATCAAGTTTATTTATTTTAGTTGTATCTGTAATTGATTATCTGGTATTATTTATTTTCAATTCACTTGCTAATAACTATCTAACCGAATTTTATAATATTAAAAGTATTTTAATAATATCAGTTATCTCTGGATTATTATATGTTGTGACTAAAGATTAAAATCAAAAACCCAGATTATTAAAATGTTGGGTATTTTTCATGTGTGATAAGAATGGATATAGATATCTATTCTTTTTGATATATGCTTATATCAGAAACCCAGATAGGGCAGGTATTAGAACCTGTTACTGATTGTTCTTGCGGATCAAACAAGTTGATTGTGAATTGATTTAAGCCTGCTTCTAGTGGGTACCTAGAAGTTGATCTGATTTCTTTATAATCAGTACCTTGTATCATAAATGAATTGTTTGGTATCCCGTTAATTTCAACTGAACCGTAGGTTGTTTCGTTCAGGCATGTTCTTGCATTAAACTTTACTTCTATAACATTTTCATTATTAGAATAGGAGAGTATAGAAGCACTGCTTTTAATTTTTCTTC
>JAHJEX010000035.1 GCA_018825385.1 Patescibacteria group bacterium | reverse complement strand
CGCAGCTCGGTCTGAAATTCGCAACATATACTGCATTGATATCTTTCGTATTAGCACAAAGTGCCTCGCAGGTGTTCGTTGAAACATAGCTTCTACAATCACTATCAACTTCACAAGCTAGTTTCAATCGATCTGGTATAGCTTTGCTAGTATTTGTATTTGTAGATTCTTCTCCACTATTTCCAAAGTAAAAAATATATGCCAAAAGACCTATTGCAATTATCAAAACAACTAGAATTGAAAGGTATTTTGAATTCATAATCCTTCTATACAGTTTCTATAATATAAGTTTATCATATTGAAGCTTTTTTACATATAAAATAGGGCCCGGCATTTACTGCTCAAGCCCTGATGCGGTTGCAGTTACCACTTTTTCGCACTCGAATTGTAAGAACGTCACAAGAAAATGGGCGCGCATGGTATTTGGGATAGCCCAATCCATAATCCCCATTCTACGCAGTAACACCTGGAACTCATCATCATCCCGTGGGATTATTCCCCCGTTTTCAAGGATTGGAATGAAATGCCTCGTTTCCGGACCTCCTGTTCTTTTGACGAAGCTCAAATACCGCGCCAAAGTCCGCTTGGAGTTGAATTGAACACCTAACGCTCCATCACGTCTTACCTGCGAAATGGTTTGTTTTCTTTTTACCAAGACATAACCCCCCCTATTTTCAACGTGAGTACGAAGGATTTCTTTGAGTACATTTAATTGCATTTTTTTGGCATTGTCAACACCAAAATACCAAAGAAATACGTGACTAATAAACCTACACCAGTTACATTTTAGAGTGTCTTTTTCGGAATGCGTCCATCATCCTTTCAAGCTTTGGACTAATTGTAGCGGGATATCTGTGCTTTTTGTTCACGTCTTTTAATCGAGACGGCAATAAATTTATTTGCTGATCAACGTGATGTTTGATTGTATCAAGGTTCGGCAATTTATATGTTAACTTTCCCTTTGACATTACTTTGCGGAGTAATGGTGCTCCCAATTTCTCTTTTTCATGTCCAATTGTATCCTTTACCATTTTGCCGTTCTTATACTTTCTGAAAACCTGCTTGCGCGCCGGATAGCTTTCTTTTCCTGGAGCCAGCTTTGCGTTGTATGTTATTTTGCTGCCATCACGCATTTCAGCAAGTTTTAGTACAGCCTCCAGTTTCGGGTAATCTGCTGATGTAACTAATTCTGTACATGCTAGAACATTTTTAATTGGTGCATTATGTTCAGCCAGCTTATGCATTTTATGTTCCTCGAAATTACCAGCCAAAGTAATCCCTATCTTTTCCAAACCCGCCTTATCAAGCTCTTTTCTAACATACCTTGCCTGTCTAATAAAATCATATACATCTTTTCCACTATCAATTACAACACAACCGATTGTATGTCCCTTTCCTTCCTTTTTTAGCTCGTTGGCAACTGTAATAGCACTCTGCACCCCTTGTTTAACATCGTATGTATCTATCATGAAGTCTAGCTTGCTAAAAATACTCGTTGCTGCTCGCATTGCATCAATCTCAGTCGGAAACGATTTGATAAACGCATGGTATGCCTTGGTACTTACTTTTGAAACTGGTAGGTTAAACTTCCGGGCAAATGTAGGTACTAGTGCTGATGGAGACCCAAGTAGATATGCTGCTCGTCCAAACTTTAAGGAAGATTCGTTTGAATGTGCTCGCGTCACCGAGCAGGAAATTGATTCAAATTTTCCCTGGGTTGCCAGGACACTTCTTACAATTTTAGAAAGGAAAATTGTATTTGAAGTCAAAGCGTTGATTAAAAAGAAGGTAAATAAATTGATTTGCCAGATTGGGCCGTCAAGTCGCACTACCGGCTCATTAGAAAAAAACGCTGTCCCCTCTTTCATGGCATAAATATCACCAGAAAATTTAAAGTTTCGCATTAATTTCGCCATTTTCGGGGTGATGCTTTCATTCTTTAAAAGAAAATCAACTTCCTCTTTAGTGTATTTCCAGTTTTTTATATTCTCTAGAATTTCTTCCAAACCGCCAAATAGCAAGAAATTTCTGTGTTCTGAAATTCCCCTTACCAATAGGTCATAGGTCGCGATAATATTTTCCATGCCTAATTCCACCCACATTGAAGAAACAGAAAAAATCTGGTTGTAGTCAAAAAGTCTTACATCATCGGGTGTAAAATAGTGATTTAGAAGTTTTGCTTCTCCTTTTGTGTTTTTCATATTTGCTTAATTCCTTTCAATCCCCAGTTTCTATTTTTATTTATTTCCTCCTTATCCCTGAATGCCTTCTCTAAGTCAATATTATAGCGATTAGCAATTACAAGCAGGTATATCAGAACATCAGCTAGTTCATTTTCTATTGTTCCAATATCTGAATTACGGTCAATTTTGATATTTTCTGATTTCCTGACTGCTTTAAACAGTTCCCCTACTTCTTCACCAAGCAAAAGGCATTTCTGAATGGTGGACTCGTCAGAAAACCCCCGTTCATCTTCCATTTTACTAACATATTTTTGAAAATCACTCAATATTGGTCGATCATTAAGCACAAGCATATGGATTTGGCTAATTGTAAATATTTTTAGTTATCTTATTTCCACAATTAAGACAAAAACTGCGGTGTACACAAATTGTGCCGTTGCATTTTTTACAGGTCCAGCGTGTTTTTTCGCTTGCTACAAACTTTGTAATACCCTTATCTTGGATATATTCAAGATTTTCAATCATGCTCATACCGTAGTTAGTTTTGTAGCGCTTATCTAATTGTTTTAGTCTACGGCATGGAAATTTGTCACATTTTGATGAACAATATTTTTCTTTACTCTTTTTTAGCTCCGGACAATTAGCAATGATACACTTATTACAATATGTTGGTTTACCCCTTCCTCCAGACCTGCAACCCGGGCATTTATTCTTTTCCCGCAGAAAACCTAAACATATTCCGCAGTTCATTCCGCACGGAGCAATTAGTAAACTTTTCATCTATTTTGCTTTAAATCTTAGTACTGTTTTTAGCTTTTCAGGAGCAACTTTTCTTGCATCAGTAATATATATTTCCCTATGTTTTCTAGAAGCTCTCTTTGATCCCTGCTCCTTTGCAAACTCCTCCATAAGTTTGAAGCTAGCAGGCTCGTCATCATAACTACCTATGTGCATCATTTGAATGCATTTACCGTCTTCTATCTGTTCAAATTTTACTTTATCTAAAAGCGCAAGTGGTTTTTCTTTTTTCATTATTCCCAGCAATTTCTTGAAAAAATCATTGGTCACAAATTCGGGTTGTCGGATCATCAAATTAAACACCAAATCATTTTTATTAAATTTTTTAATTCCTTTTTTCTTCGCCTCTTCGGTAATATTCCACTCTCCTTCTAATGGATATACTGTATATTCAAAAAAACCTTTTGGCTCTATACCGGCTTTATAAGACATTCTCACACCATAAGACATTGAATAAAGGACTTTTATATAATCTCCAAAGAAATCATCATTAGGATTTCCTTGACCGGCAATTGCAAAAAAATTAAACTTCGGTAGATCAATTATTTCGGGTTTGTTTTTTGGCAGATAGATATTCTTTTCAGATTTTCTCCATTCGTATTTCATATTACTTTTCTCCTTTCCACTCTTCAAAAAACTCCTCCAAATATTCCTCCATAAATTTATGTCTACTTCTTGCTATTTTTTTTGCCGTTTTGGTATTCATGTTATCGGCCAGTCTCATTAACTTGTTTCGGAAGTGGTGAACCGCAGAAGGATCATGTACTTCATCATTATACTCTTCACCATCAGCGAATGGAATATCCGGCTCCCACATAGGTACTCCGTGTGCACCATTGTAGGTAAATGTTCTTCCTATTCCAATAGCGCCAATTCCATCTAAGTTGTCTGCATCCTGAACAATTAATGATTCAATATCATCCACTGTCACGCCTTCTTTTGAAAAAGCGTATTCTTCATGAAATTCTATGCAATGAAGGATGCTTTCTTTTTGATTTTCCGTAATTTCAATCTCATCCAGAAGCTCATTAACTTTTGGCAATGAATCTTTAGGAGAGCAGCGCTTTCCGGTTTCGTTTTGAATTATCCTGTGAATATCATGCAAATATGATGCAATTCCAATAACCAAGCGGTCACCACCCTCTTTTTCCTGAAGCTTCAACGCTAGATTCAGAGTTCTCTTAAGGTGATGAATATCATGTCCGCTTTTTTCGCCATGAAACATATCTTGGACGCGAGTCTCTAGTTTTGCAAGAAGTTTGTCCATGGTTATTAGATTTGAGCAAATAGCACTACATAATTATGCCCGTGCTTTTTGGCACATTTTGGACATGTTGTGTAGTAAAAATAATACTTCTTAGATTTTTTGCCTTTTTCCTCCAAGTAATTATCCATCTCCTTAATCCATTTTGGAGCAGCGTTATATGGGCCATCAAATACTTTTGAAATGAAATTACCGGATATTTTAACATTCTCCGCATTTGGGACCTCTTTTGTAACTGCAATGTAATGCTCCGCTTTCCATGGCGATGGGTCATAGGAAAGCCATAAGAAATCTGCCATTTCAGGTTCAGCATTTGCATCCTCAATTTTCTTCCATTGTCGGTCCATCATTTTTCCAATCTTCGACGGAAATGGAATATGAAAAAACTGTGGCATTGTCTCCATAATAAAAAGCTTATCCTGCCAATGATGTTCTTTTCCCTGCCAAGGATCAGGGTTGAATGCTGGACAGCATTCTTCTTTTTTATTGTGATCCATATTTTTATGTACTAATAATTAGAGCGCTCATCAAATAATTTACTAGGAAAATATACCAATACATCTATACCCTTCAATTCTATCATCTCATAGTCCTTTCTAACCATAAGAGTGAAATTGCCATTGTCTACTAAATATTTATTCTTAAAGTCATTATAATCCCCCACTCTAAAATCCGGTGCGCCGCGCTGTGGTCTGGTAGGGTCTGGCTGTCTAATTTTCAGAACTTTAAGGGGGCCAGCTTCAGTTTTAATTGGTTTATTTAGCAGAATAGTTTTTCCAGATTTGGCTTTATGTTTATCAACAACCTCTCCAAATCCTTGCGTATATTCCATCATATCCTGATATTCAGCTTCATCTTTTGCAAAAACTGCCAGATAGTCTATTGTAATTGGAAACTCATCAGTATTAGCATTTACTGCTTCAATGCCACGCTCGACGATATATTCTATAATCTTCTCAAATTTTCTGTGGTGCATATTATTATGTTACAAATTTAAAACGAGGAACCAGTTTTCCGTTTACTTCTACTTCCTCAATGAACATCGGCAGTGGCCTGACCCATAATGAATTATTTCCAAATTCTTCGGAATCATACAAGGCACGATAAACAACCAAATCCTCTAACGTTTCACTGTGCTTTGCTATCCCAGTCACCTCATATTCCCTGCCTTTGTAATGTCGATATTTTCCTAATTTGATTTCCACATTATTCCCTCAGTTAATACTAGGTAGTTTCAATTTATCTCATCTATAATCTTCTCAAATTTTCTGCGATGCATATTAAAAAATCCTTATACCTAATTCACCCGCTTGTTTTTTTGTGTCATGTGCTTTCATTCCCATATGAGCTTCGGACACAACAATTTCTCCGTTGGATAGTACAAAATATCTATTCTGTCCTCCTGCACCATACACTATAACCTTAGGGCCTCGGCCACCTTCATATGCAGCAATTTCTTCCTCTAATTCTGCCCGATCCTCCTCATCAGCTTCGACAAGTTCCTTTCGCAAGGCAGCCAGTTCTTCATGAAATTGCTGAACAGCTCTAATCGCTCCCTTTATCGTCAAATGATCAGGTTCTCCTTTTATTGATTCATCATCATTCAAAAATTTTCTCTGACGAATCAACCAATCCTCACCTTCAATCTTTCCAATTACTTTTAAGACATCCCCAGGATCTCCATTTGGGGCTAGAACTAATCTGCGTTGGCCTGGAATCTCTACAAGTTCGTATAATGGCAAATCGGAAAGATGATCTGCATCCATATCAGTTATTCCCCAGCCAGCCCGTAAATAACCGTTGCGGAAATCCCAACCCGGTCCTGGATGTTGATAATAGTCTCTCTCTGTCTCTGGAATAACTCTGTCATCTCTTGGCCCTAGATTCTTTTCTGAAGCTATTCTTTTTCTATATCCAACTCCAGCTATGACTATTATTTCATTGGGATCACCGCCGGCATATCTACCATGAGGTCTTAGACCCTCGGCTTTCGGATCTACCGGAATTTCATCAGCACTTGGAAATTCCCTCACGTTTTCATTTCCATCTGATCCTATGTCATTATTTGGCTCTGACGGTTCATATTTATTCATATGATTTTCCTCTATCAATTACCATTTCAATATCAGTTAAAGCGACTAATTTGTGGTAAATGTTTGGCGGAGCCACAAATTTGACTGGAGCTTTTACAATCTGTGTTTCCTCGCCCATAGTCAATTCCACCTCGCCTTTGACCAGATAGACTATTTCATTTTCATCATGAGTGTGATCGGCACTGACTGTTCCTTTTTTTCGGGAAATAAAATTGGACCTACCACAGTCCAAAATAACCCCTCTATCATCTGATTTTATCACATCGACTTCTTCTAGCAACATGCCCTTATTTTAGCATCAAAATGCTGCTTGTCAACTTTTAGAATGGCCTATTTAGGCCTTGATGGCCACCTTATTGTCAGGATTATTGTATCCTCCAATGCCTCTGCTGTGTGATTTAATTCACCATTATCGTAGGTTATATAGTCACCAGTTTCAGATAGCACAACTTCTTCATTAATATCCGGGAATTTTATAATAAATTTACCTTTTATTAGAAACCAAGAGTTTTGGCACTATAATCAGCAAGGTTTCCATCCTTAATATCGCCCTTTTTATGAACTGCCCATTTCACCTCCAAATCATCAGTTTTCAAAAAATTATTGTGCTTAATAAAGTGTCCAACAACCCAGTTTTTAGTTTCTGGATGGTCGTTTACCAGATTATTTAAATTTCCTGATTTTGCTTTATTCATTATTTTTCACAAATTTCTTAGCACCTTTTACAACTTGAGGACGGGTGCTTGATAACTGTCTTTTAACAAAATCCAAAACCTGCTTTTTGTCTGATACTAGATCGAAAAATATTTCAAGTGAATCGATAGCAGTACCGCAAACCACCTGCCTACATTCAGGAGAGACTTTCTCCTTGTGCTTATATATTCCTTTTTCCACTTTCAAAATTTCCTTCGCAATCCTATCTGCTAACTTTGGCTTAGCTTGTGCGATCTTGGCGGCACCACCCACAATGTTTGCGGCCGTCACCATTTGTGGCCCGGTGATCGGTTTGAAATATTCAGCGAATACTTTTTCAAATTTATTTTTTTTGTCTACCGCTGCAAGATTTGCAAGGGTTAAATACGCTCCCCATTTCAGAAATGAATTTTCGTGTTTGGTCATTTTTACCAAACGATCGAAATATGGGTACACAAGTTTGGGATCTTTTTCACTTACCAGTCTAATCACTTTTTCTGCACCGAACTTTACAGCAGAACTTTCAGTTTCCATTACTTCACAAGCAACCGCAATGATTTTTGGTTCTTTGATTGTTTTTTTGACCAGCAGTTCTATTCTTTTTTGTTTAATTTGAGAAACTAATTGTTCTTTAGTCATTGCTTTTTAAACTATAAGATTCTTTAAGCCACTTAATTAATTCTGAATCAATATCTTTGGCGGAATTAATAAGCAGGCAGTTCTTATAACTTTTAAAAGAGAGTGGTACACAAGCTGTTATGCGTTTGCTCACTAGTTTCTTATCAAGTGCAAATCGAAGCTCCAGCACCCCGTCTTTCTTTGGCAAAATGGCCATGAAATCATAATTGGCAAATAAATGGATACAACACGGTATTGATAGTACTTTAAACCTGCCAACTTTGCTACCAATATTTTTCAGCAGCTTCTGATACAAAAGATACGCTTCATGTCTATTTACAAAGTGTTCTTCGATGGGCTTCGTTGCGCACGTGTGCTGTTGCTTTGCCCGTTCAAATATCCTTTCACATTTTGGACAAGTCCACATAGATTTATTTTGTTTGGTTTGTGATTTGCTCGGCAATCATGGTTTTTGTATTTAATTACATTTGGCTAATCATTGATATCAAAATCCAGTATCAGGGGCAGATGATCTGAAATATTCGTATCAATCACTTCAAAACTATTTACATTTATCTTGTCATTAACAAAAATGTAGTCCACAACTCTATCCCCCGCTTCAACATCATCTTTATAATCAGAACATGTTGTGTTTACAATACTGTATTCATTTATCAGATTTCTAAATTCCTTATTCAGTATTCTAATGCTTTCAGTATCTGGAAATAAATTAAAATCACCAACAATTATTGTTGGAATATCTTTTCTTTTGGTAGCATCTAAAACATACTCACATTGAGCAATTGATCTATCGCTATCTAATTTGCCCTTAGAATACAGGCCATGCAAGTTGAGCACCTGTAAAGCTTTACCGTTTATATCTAGTTCAACTATCTGCACTGACCTAGGATGATCCTCAGTATAGAAATTCGCCCATTCTAATTCCAGAGAGTATTGCTTATGGTAGTGCTCATTTACTGCAGTAATAATTGGAAATTTAGAAATAACTTCGTTCCCCTGTTCCACAAACCCATTGAAATCTCTGTGCATTTTGCCGTTTTTTCTCATAGCATCTGCAATCCATTGCGGACCAAAAAAAGAATATGGCAGTCTTTTGCCAATTATCTTTTCTATATCTGACTTTGATTTATACATATCAAATACCGAATCGTCAAAATGCCTAATAATTTCCTGAAATGCCACGATATCCGGCTTTTGAGATTCAATAAATTCTCCAATTGCTTTGGAGTTGTCTATCTTGATTCCGATATTGAAGCTTACTAATTTCATCTAATATACTACACAACATATTTTATCATCAGCCAAAAGTGGCTGAAGCTTCCGGCCATCACGAACAAATGGAATACTTCGTGCATGCCGAACCACCGAGTGCGCGGTACATATTTATCCAAAGCATAAAAGAGACAGCCAACGGTATACATCACTCCGCCCGCAAACAGCCATTTGATAGCGCTCGGCGTAAGCCACTGTGCCAACGGATGGATAGCAACTACAATCAGCCACCCCATGATAATATACATAACCACAGAGAGCCATCCGGTCATCTTAATACCAAAACCCTTTAGGATCATTCCCGCGACTGCTATGCCCCAAACAATGCCGAAAATGCTCCAACCCCATACTCTCTGAGGCATGATCAGAGTTATCGGCGTATATGTACCGGCAATCAGAAAATAGATCATAGCATGGTCTAATCGGTGAAAAATTTTTTTGACTTTTGTTTGCTGAGGAAAAAAATGGTACAGAGTACTAGTTGTATATAGAATTACCAAACTTGCACCAAAAATAGTGAAGCCAACTACATGAATTGCGCTCCCATGCCAAGATGCGTAAATTATCATTAAAACAAGTGCCATAACCGAAAGCACGGCCCCTATTAAATGGGTCAATGAACTTAGCGGCTCGTTTCTTTTTAATGATCTCATATTATTCAAGATATTATTTTAAGACTTTACGCCTCTTTTGTACGTACATTTGTGCCGTTTATTTTTGTGTACTTGCGCTTTCTGTTTTTTTCCACCTTGTTTAAAATTTCCTCTTCGAGATTAATATTCAGGATTTGAGATAACCCTACAATATATATTACCACATCAGCCAGTTCTTCACCTAAATCAGGTAGTTTTTTTCTGTATGCGTCAAATGCTTCGGCAAGCTCTCCGTAGGTTAGGGCAAATTCAAAATTCACATCTGTTGTATTAAATCCTTTCGCAATTTTGTTATCGAATATTTCTTGTTGAAGTTTTTGTAGATCAATCATAAATGATGCTGGGTTAATACTAGCATTAAATATATTTGTTTATGTTTTTTTAATCAGTTTTAGGCGAAACTAGATAGTAATTGAGTCGTACGGTGATTTATGCGTTTTTGGAAACTATCTGTTTGGCTTTAAAAAACTCTTTTGTAAACTTTGTCGCCATTTTTGCATCATATTTGACGCAAGAGTAAATATCAACCGTAAAAAACTTGTTTTTTTTCCATGTATAGACTTGAGTTCCGGACTGGGCCCAAATTAAGATGCATTCATAACCTTTGTGTACGGGATTGATGTTCTCTGCCAAGTTTTTGACCACTGGCCCGTAAATAATGGTCATGTTCAGTTTGACGGAAAGGTCCTTCATAAATTTTTTCAACATTGACGGCTTAATTTTGATTGTGTATAAGCCCTCAATAACTAATCTTTGACGATAAATACTAGGTGCTAAGTCTTTCATTTTATTTGTTAACTAATAAATTACCATAATACATTTATGACTCTTTTAGTTCTCTTCAGTGCATGGTAATTAGGTTAGTTATTAAATAAAATTTACTTTATCAAGCCCATTATATATCCTTTGTTACAGGGATGCAATACCCTTTTTTGCACAGTTTTCCACCGAACAGAAGTGGTTATTATCATATAAATAAAAAAGCGACTAAATAGCCAATTTTTCTATTTTCTCACGGATTTGAATGTTACTCCAAACAAGGTGTTCCTTCAAAAGGGCCGTACCATGCAAGAGAAAAACCGGGCATATCCGCTATCCAAAAAAGATTTTCTTCCTCGGAATGCATCGCAAAACGCCAAGGCTCATCCTGCATGTCAGGATCATCCGGATCAATCACAATTTTTTTTATTACATAAGAATCATTATTCGGAGATCTCATGTCACTCCAGGTTCCGATTGGCTTCAATGCCGTATCAGTAATTTTGGTACTATCATCAAGAGTATAAATTGTGCAAACTATATCATCTGTAGTTGGACCAAAAAATATTACTCCAATTACACCCATTATTAAAGCGCCAACAATGATTGTAAAAATGTATTTTGCTTTCATTTTCAATATGTTAATAATTTTCTATCCAGCTTAATGGATTCGTTTAAAATGTATTATCTTTCCCACCGCTTAGCTTGTGGTGAAAAATCAACTTGATAATCAGGAATCCCAATTGAGATTCCATAATGTGTCACATCTTCATATTCATCTCTTTTTTCTCTATCAACTTTGAATAACTTGTTGCGAAACACAATATAGTGAAACTGGTTATTTTTGAAATCAGCATACCAAGCATGTTTTAAGTCCAATGCACCGCTCAATACTTGTGCTATTTCTTCCACTTTTTCTTCCTCTATCTCAACACTATGCAAAGTCCATTGTTTAACCCACGGAGTCTTATGTTTTTGGGTTACCTGTTCTATTTTTGTACTGTTAATTTGCACATGTTTAAGAACAGCTTTATCTTCCAGACTTTCTTCAATTATTACTCCTTTAAAACTGCTTTTCATATTTGATAATAATTTTTTTTGCTATCTTCTAAAATACTATCTCGCCTAAATCTTTCCGGGATTTTTGCTTAGGTTCTTCTGCCGGATAACCAATTGGTATTACAAATGGGATAATATAATGTTCAGGGATATTCAGAATCTTTTTAATTTTATCACGATATATCCACGCAACAAATACACTGCCAAGGCCCAGTTCAGTAGCTCTAAGAACCAGAAAAGAAGTGGCTATTGATAAATCTATATGAGCATAATTATTCGGGTTTGCATCAACATCGACACTTTCAGGATATTGAGTTGGGTCGGCACAACAGATAATTATTAAAGGTGCATCATAAACATAGTCCTGTCTGAATACTTCATATTTTCTTAGTTTGTCTCTAGTTTCTTTATCCTTGACGACAAAATATTTGTGGGATTGAACATTTTTAGCTGATGGCGCTTTTCTCGCAGCATCAAGAAGCTCGGTAATTATTTCCTCAGAAATTTGTTTATCTTTATATTTTCTTATGCTCTTTCTTGATTCTATTGTTTCTTTTACATTCATAATACTGATTTTACTCCGGTTCGGGAACTAAAAAGTTGTTAAAGCATTGATTGGAAAAATTATTTATGAGCTAGAAAGGATAATTTTAGAATATTTTTTTTGTTTGGATCTGTCTCTGCTCTTGGGTGCGGAGCCAGCTTAACTTTAATATCTTTAAACCCGGCTTCTTTCAGCATTTCTTCGAATTCCTGAAATCCCGGAACAAAACGCCAGTTATCCGTATCGCGTAAAAGTTCCATTTGCTGCTCCTTTGTAAGACTTTCATCAAATGTTGAGGTGCGTCCAAAGAATTTTGCTCCCTCCTTGCAAATGCGATTCAGTTCATTCAGTACCTGCTGGGCCGCTTCTTTCTTTTCCTGATAGGTTCCCCTACCGTAGCCAAGTCCGTGCAAAACGGCCTCCATATATGCCAAATCAAATTCCCCGTCTTCTATCTCGGCCGGCTCAGAATAATCTTCTTGCTCAGCATTCCACACATTGACATGCCTCAGATCCGTAAGATCACCCTGGGCGAACTGTTTTCTTGCCTCACCAGTGTCCTCCTGTTCCTGATAAAAATCCAGACCGCGAAATATTTCCGCTTCACTCATATCAACACCCAGAAATCGGCCCTTTCCGTCCAGCTTGTTTCTGATTGCCCGAAAATCATTGCCGTGACCGACTCCCGCTTCAAAATAGGAAAGCTCATCAGGATTGTCCCCATGTTCTTTTTGCACCCAGTCTATAACTTCCCAGAAATATGGATGATCCAATATCCTCGGATTTCCCAATCTTCTGTCCAGCCCTACCCATTCTTTCTCTTTTTTGAGATAATCCGTTTGTTCCGTTCCGTCCGGCAACCAGTCTTTTGGTTTTTCAACATCACCCTGTTCATCTTCAATCGCATGTTCATCCATACCGTCCTGCACTGCATCAGGACCACTGTTTGGATCTAAATTGTCGAATGTTTTTTTCATATGATTATTTAATTATCTTTTGTTTAATTTGGATGAACAGACGTGAAGAACAAAACTATTCTTCCTTCATATAAAATTTACCTTCTTCATCATTGTTTTGAACATCAACAACCGTGTTATTTTCTGTTGTTATAGTGATAGTAATATCTCGATCCCACAGTTCACCCGCCACCAGATTTCTTCTTATTGTTATTGCTCCCGTGATAATGTACTGCTTTTTGTCATCCCCCAAATCTTCAATGTGACCATTCTTAAAATCGATTATCCCGTGACGATCAGGACTATTATAATAAACTAATACAGGGCTTAGTTCTGCCGATACTATAGGAGGCAAAGATTCAAAGTCAGTTATTTGTTCAACCTGCTTTGACTCTTGCATATTTTCATCTATTCTATTTTCGTCAAACATATGTTTTCATCTTTTGTTTGATTTTTGTGAAGCAAAGTTAGTTACTTTTTTATTTTGCTGCCGAACATCCATAAGGGCGTCTGATCGAATACTTTTTTAGCTTCATTTTCTAGAATTCCAGCCACTATTGTTGGCGGCGGGGAAAAATATTTTTCGAATTGTGTCATTTCTTCATCCTGAAGAATACTCCATTTCGTATATCCTCCAAGGAATGGAGACACAAGAGCAAATACTACCTTGCTTATTTTGTATTCACGAATCATAAATGAACACATGGGACATGGTTCACAAATAGAATACAAAGTGCAAGCAGACAAATTAGGGGCTTTCAGAGATTTGTGAGCCTTGTGAAGAGCAAGAATCTCAGCATGATCAGAAACTTTACTTTGTGCTCCGTTAATTGCTTCAGATATGATCTGACCATTCTTTGTAATTATACTTGCAAACGGCGCTTCACCTTGATCCAAAGCTTGTTTTGCCAGATCAATACACTTTGAAATATTTTTTTCGTCCTCAATTAATGACATGCTATGAACTTATTTTATTAGAATTATTATTTAACTAATTTTTCATCTTTTGTTTGATTTGGGAAAGGAATACATTAAGCTATTTAGAAAAGACCAGAAAATATTGAATCTGAGCACGTATATGCAGGCGTCATTGTACCCTTACCTGCAGTTGCTGGTGGATTTTTTACAATGCAGTTATTAAAATTATTCCAAATTGACTCGGATATTACATCATCACACAAATTTTCGAGCTGATCATCGTTGTTCTGACTAAATTTTTCTATTTCCCCAGATTCTACATTTATTATGGCACCGGACAATACAGGCATTCTACTAGCTGGATCATCCCAAGCAATTTGTATTGTGTCATCAGAGCATTTGCGAACAGTTTTTGCGTCATCACGATCAACAGTAAATACGTTTGGTAGATCATTAACATAATCCAATATTTTTGCATCGGAGATAGCCGTAGAGGATCTTAAGGTTTTTTCAGAACTTACATCCATTATGTATGAATTCTGCCACAATATTTCGTATTCATTATCCACAATTCGAGCCCTAACTACATCCTTTCTTTCCTGTATAAGTTCAGTAGGGTCAGGCCAGAAAAATTCAATTATTTTTACTCCCCTCTCTATATATGCCCTTACAGCAATAAATGATCCATCTTCAAGTGCGTAACTTTGTTGTGGGTATGCCCGCCGCTGAAGTTTTGTGTTCAGTCCAGGAAAGAAAATTGGAACTATAATAGCTAAAGCAACTAATAAAATAATCACATAGCCAATAATTTTTCCTACGATAACGTTAAACTTTTTTTTGTCCTCACCTGATTCAGGGAGTTCATCTATTTCTTTTTGTAATAACGTAGGCATGTTGCTAAGCTTACTATTCAAATATTTTTCATCTTTTGTTTGATTTGGAAATTACTTTTCCCCAAATATTGAGGTAAATTTTCCATCACTGATAATTTTCATAACTTCTTCAGGAGAAAATACTTTACCATTCATGCACACATAAATTCCATTTGGCTGATCCTGAACTTTTGCTATTGAATAGCCCAAATTAAACCCACCATCAGACATTGTAAATTCAGCCATTGGTAACATGGCAGCTGTTAACACAATTGTAGCGTTATCCCTTTTCAAGTTTGCTTTTAAATACCTTGCGGTATCTGGCATGGTGTATGTCCCATGAGTGATAATGAAGTGATTATGTGGACTATTCTCAATTGCATCCAAAATATTTTTCATATCATCTTGATTTATCTCCCTGCTATCTTTCATACAAATTTCTGTAAATTCGGTTTTGTGATCCAACTTTTGATTTTCGATAAATTTCGGAATAATTGAATGATCCAATGGAACAACTGTATCTTTAGTACCTTCGTAGCGAGAATCAATAGTCCCACCAGTTATTATGAAATGTATTGGAAAAGCTTTTTCTGTCATAGTGTTGCTTTTATTAGTTAATAATATTTTTCATTTTTCGTTTGATTTTATTTTATCCGTAATTATTTCTGCCAGCTTTGCATGACTTTTTTCAGTCATATGAACTCCGTCAGAACCTATTTCCAGTTTACTGGCATCAATAAAAAGACAATTATTTGCTTCGGCAACTTTTAAATAAATCTCTGCTAGTTGCTTGGATTTTTCAGTTCCTCCTAAATATCTTTTTGAGGTAACTGTATCATCAATTATCGGCGGGCAAATAATTAACAACTCTGGACAGCTATCTCTAACCATGGATTTAGTATTTGGTATTATCTTAGCATAATAGTCTTCTAACTGCTTTCCAATATCTTCCGGAGAATTATTGAACTCGTGCTTCAAATCAGGCGTCCCCAACATCAGAACAACCATATCCAACGGATCATGAGAATACAGACAAGGAATTAAATATGTACTTCCGTTTCTGCCTTCCTTATTTGGTCGTTGATAATCAGATGCTAATGTTCTGCTAAAGAGGCCCTCTTCAATCACTTCAAAATCATCTCCCAGTAGTTCTTGCAAACGTTTTGGGAATCTTATCTGTTCCGAAAATCTTTCAAACCTGGTTCCGGGAACACATCCCCAGGTATTGGAATCGCCATAACACAATATTCTTTTTTTGGTCATAGGATTTTCATCTTTTGTTTGATTTGGGTTGAAGCAATATAATGAAAGCACTACTTCCTTTTTACGTCGTTTCTTATCATCTTTATTATCTCTGGAAACTCGGATATTTTAAAGTGTCCAGTGATGTGTTTGTATACAACAATATTTGCATTTTTCAATCTGGTTGCATATTTTTCAGCATGAGAGACTGGAACGACATTATCATTTTTTGAAAACAGAAGATTCAAATTTTTTGAATTTTTTTCAAGCAATGATAAATCAGATTTTAGTTTAAATCCGCCCACTAAATCTTCACCTGTTAGACTATTGTCAAATGGAGGACAAACCAGATATGTTGACAATATCTTTTTGGGGAATTTATTTTCCGATAAATACTTTGCCAAGAATATTCCACCTAAAGACACGCCGATCAAAATAAGATTGTGTCTTAACATAGGAAAGTATCTTTTGAAATGTATTACCCATTCATCATATTTTGCATTATCTCCAAGTGGCATTCGCGGTCTGATAATCTGAAAATCATTGCCTAGCTTCTTGTCTAAGTAATCATTATGCCAGGTTACTTTTT
Organism: Patescibacteria group bacterium; assembly: GCA_018825385.1. Taxonomy (GTDB): domain Bacteria; phylum Patescibacteriota; class Patescibacteriia; order UM-FILTER-42-10; family UM-FILTER-42-10; genus JAHJEX01. The sequence goes on along the minus strand of JAHJEX010000035.1, from coordinate 4,883 downwards.
TTTCGAGAGTTATATCTCTATTTTTTAAGTAGCCTAAATAGTCCCCTTTGTTTTTAAAGGTCATTCCACCATGAATGTAAAATATCTGTGTTTTTTGTTTAGGCATAATATTTTGAAGGATCCTATTTAGTAATTTTCATCTTTTGTTTGATTTGGGTAGGAATTTCTCTATCTGATCTTATTTTGGGAATCTGCACCATCAACTTTTCGACCATCCCACTTAATTGAAAAATCCTGCTCGCCTACAGGTCTATTGGTTTCTTCCTGCATTACGTCCATCATTTCTTTGTATTCAGTCGGATCAAGCTCCGGCAGATTTAACTCCTGCATTGTTTCTCTAATTCTCTTTTCCAAATTTTCAATTTCTTCCTTATCATCTGTTAGCGCTTCAATCTCGATAATCATCCCTAAATAATCAATATCACTTATCTCAACTTTCAACCCGTTTAATATATATGTTTCGCGAAAAATATTTACCTCTGAACAAGACTCATAGCCTTCAACTTTTTTTTGCTCAATAAAAGCGTCTAATTCTGTTAATGGAATTCTATATTCCTCTTCTTCCATCGCCGGATCCGTAAATTTTCCTTTCTTCATTGTAACTAGTGCTGAATCCTCTCCTTCAATCAGACGAATTCGTAAAAATGTAGGATCCTGAAATAGAAAAGAACGCATCTTTTTTGTTCCTTGAAATTCTCCATGTTCAGACAAATATGCTTTAACCAATTCAACTTGGCTAGAGTCTTCTATCTTACTTCTTTTTTCTACTTCGTATTTCACATTTTTCATCTTTTGTTTGATTTTGGTGTCATTCAATTGTATCTGAGTCTTTAGACTCTTTTTCTACTTCTTTCTCAATTCCTGACTTTTTTCCTAATATTGCATTTATAACACCACTAACTACAAATGCAATAATCACATGCCACCAACCTATAAAGAAAAGTAAAACTGCTCCAATTAAAGTAAGCAGTATACCTAAACCTTTTTTCCTTGAGTATTCAGCTCCTTGGCTACGAATTAGAAATAACCCAAAAATCATTATCACGTAACCGATGATTATTTGAAAAGTTTCCATACAAAATTAGTTAATAATCATTTTTAGACAAAATAAAGACAGACTTTTAAGTCTGTTTGTTCAAAGGGGGTATACTGCCCTTCCCGGCAATCGAAGTGGGCGGTATACCCCCTTTGATTGAACTTGTCAATAAAATTTCAGCAACACAAAACAATATCAAAGAATATGATATCGACAATAATGATTTACTTGAGCTTATTGAGTTCTTCATTAAGTACATTTTATCACGAAAAGGCAGTAAACACAAGGGTAAACGCCAGATCACAAATCTCAAATTGCTCGAAATTATTTTCTTCCTTCAATTAAATGTATCTACTCACAATACCGAAAGACCACAAATAAATATCCGCTCACCACCATATCACTATCATTTGCTAATTCCTATTCAATGATTGAGGTATGAAGCTATTCCTTTCTAAGAGTTTTACCACTCCTCGTAAAAGATAGTTATTTGAAAACTTAATGGTATAAATTCGCCCATTTTTTGTTAGTGGCATTAACATACCTTTACCTTTTAATTTTCCAATTATCCTCGATCGTTGAACTGCAGATTCCTGTCCGATGATTTTCTCAATATCCGATGATTTAATCTGCATTTCGGGATGATTAATTGTTCCCTTTAAAATCTCGTATTCTCTTTGAGTTACGTTCTCTTGCTCAAGAGAAAAATGAAGAGCAGGCAACAGAATTGCCTTCTTGAGATATTGCTTATCAAGCAACTTATCAATTTTTTCCATTTCAACTTTTAACCCATCTACTACATATTCACACCATGAAAGAGATTTATCATTCTCACCTGAATCTGCCTGCTCCAACATCTTATAGTATCTATCACGGTTCATACAAAATATCGCTGTTGGATTCAATATACGACCAGCTTTTACCTGGTAGCCTTGCTTAATTAGCATTGCATATGTAAACATACGAACTTCCCGACCATTCCCATTATCAAATGGATGAATCCACGCCATTCTATGGTGAGATAATGATGTAATAAGCAAATCGTGCTGAGGCTTACTTTTTTGATTCACGAAATCAATCAGTTCCTCTACGTATCTTTGGACATGATTATGATTGGGTGGTATGTGTTTTGATTTTTGAATTGTTACGTTAAATGGTCGAAATTCTCCGGGATATTTGGATCCTTCTCCGTGCGGAGGAGGAGGTAAACCATCTACAATAATTTTATGAATCTCAAAAATATGAGCTTTTGTTAGTTCACCATCTCTATGAACATTGTCTTCAATGAATTCAATAGCCTTTTCAAGGTTAAAGATTTCCTTTATTTCTTCGTCCTCAGTTTTTTTATCAGGTAATTCAATTACTTTCTCTACGAACTCTGCAAGAGTTGTTCTATTACCCTCAATTCTAGCTGAACCAAGACTTTCAAACATTTGAAAAATATTTTTTAGCTGAAAAAAAATGTATGGTGGAGCAGTTCCACCCAACTCCTTCACTCTTAGACGCTCCAATTCAATAATTGTTTCAGCCAGAGAAGATCCCCATTTAGGCTCAAAAAGCTTTAGGGGTATGTCGCTAAAATTTGCTTTCTTAACAATATTCATATTGTTTATTTAACATAAGGTTTGCTATATTGGCTAACTTATCAGGTTATTATTGTGATATTATATGTTATTATTTAACAAATGTCAAATAGTTATTTATCCTTTTGCAATTGAAATAGTCATTTATTAGCCTTTTACTAAAGTGATGGTAATTCTAACAACTGGTCTGTCATAAATGCCACCATTTTAGGTAATTAATTGAAATTAGTATCATTAATCCTTTCCATAACCCTCTCCTTCCCCAAAACCCCCGCCACTTCAAAAGGACTTGGGGATTTTTCTTTACCAGTTAAGGCCACTCGGATCGGCCAGAGGATTTCGCCGTTTTTCAATCCTTTTTCCTCGATTAGCTTCATCAGACCTTTTTCTATCGTACTTTCAGTCCAGTCTTTCTCATCCAAACTTTCAAAAAATTCCAAAGCAATTTTTAGATTTGCTTTGATCACTTCTGGGTCGGATTTCTTCCAGACCAAAAGTTTCGGGTCATAGGAAATATCCTGAAAGAAGAATTTTACCATTTCGGGCAGGTCGGATAGTTTTTTGATTCTTTCCTGTTCTAGTAGGATTGCTTTTTTTACATATTCCTTATTACTAACATCCAACCCCGCTTTTTCCAGATACGGCATAGCCAGTTCCAAAAATTCATCTGCAGAAAGCTTTCGGAGATATTGCGCGTTGATCCAGTCCAGCTTATCAGTAGCAAATACCGCACCGCCTTTGTGGACGCCACCGATATTAAATATTTTCGTCATCTGTTCCAATGTGAAAATTTCCTCTTCCGTTTTCGGATTCCAGCCCAAAAGCAATATGAAATTTAAAATCGCTCCCGGCAAGTAGCCCTCTTCTTTGTAGTCATCAACTGTTACTTTTGTTTTGCGCTTTGACAATTTAGTTTTGTCTTCATTCAGTATCAGTGGCAAATGGGCAAATTGCGGAACAGGAAAACCCAACGCTTCGGTTAATAGAATTTGTTTTGGCGTATTGGACAGATGATCTTCTCCGCGGATCACGTGGGATATCTCCATAGTGTAATCATCGATCACTACCGCCAGATTGTAGAGCGGGGTTTTCACATCGCGCGCGATTGATATATCACCGAGCAGTTTTGTTTCAAAGGTGACTTCCCCTCTGATTGTGTCTTTGAAAGTGATTGTTTTGTCCGGAACACGGTAGCGGATGATAGAATTCCTTCCTTCTTTTTTGTACGCTTCTTTTTCTTCACCAGAAAGATGCGCGCATTTTCCGCTATATTTCGGCGCTTTGCCTTTTTCTTCCATCGCTTTTCTTTCCGCGTCCAGCTCATCTTTGGAACAAAAACAATAATAAGCCTCATCTTCATCCAAAAGCTTTTGGATATATTTTTCATACACTTTGGTACGCTTGGTTTGGAAATATGGACCGTAATCCCCTTTTTCTTTTCCGTCAGAGGTCGGACCTTCATCATATTCTATCCCCAGCCATTCCAGACCTTCTATTATTTGTTTTGTGTATTTTTCTTCGGAGCGCTCCAGATCAGTGTCTTCGATGCGCAATACAAATGTACCGTCTATTTGTTTTGCAAATAAATAATTATACAAAGCGGATCTGGCCGTTCCTAAATGCAAGGGGCCGGTTGGTGAGGGTGCTATTCTTACTCTTACTTCATTTTTATTCATTCGTGTTCTTAATTATTCTTATTATTCCTGGATCCCCGAGTCCTGCCTCGCCGGCAAGGCGGGCAAGCCCGAGGATGACAGACTGTTATTTCTGGATCTCCGAATCCCCGGCCGCCTAACTGCTGTTAGGCAGTGGGGCAGGCAAGTCCGAAGATGACATGGAGTAACCGATAATGTAATGACAGTACATTTACTTGTCATTCCCGCTCCTCATCTGTTATTTGTGTTCTCATTTGTCATTCCCGCGAAAGCGGGAATCTACCGCCGTTTTTGGTTTCCTAGGTCAAGCCCTGAGAAAATAACACTCTCATACTATCTCACCATATATATCTTTCCAATTTGGATTATCCTTCTCAATTAACTCTATTTTCCATTTTCTATTCCACTTTTTCATCTGTTTTTCCCTTTGTAAGGCACTCTCTATATTTTCAGTTTCTTCAAAGTAGACTAATCTATGCACTTTATACTTTCTTGTAAACCCACCTATCACATTATTCTTATGTTCATGAATTCTCCTAAGAATATTATTGGTTACACCTATATACAACGTTCCGTTCTTCTTGCTTGCTAGTATGTAGACATAATATT
>JAHJEX010000034.1 GCA_018825385.1 Patescibacteria group bacterium | reverse complement strand
GAGAGAATATCCCCACTAAGAAAAGACGTTACAGCCAAATTGTATGGTGGAGATGTCACCAGGAAGAGAAAACTTCTAGAAAAACAAAAAAAGGGAAAGAAAAAGATGCGTTCCCTTGGCAAGGTTGATATCCCTTCTAAAGCATATTTATCAGTATTAAAGGGAAGGTAGTTTTTACGAAAATGCCGGATAAACCAGAAAGAAGATCATTCCAAGGCCAGCAAGTGTTGAAATAATAATCCAAACGACTCGATAAAGTTTCTTTTGTTTTTTAGTCATAACTTATCAATTAGCTTATAGTATGTCTAAGCAGTATTTTACCAAACATCTTAAAGAAGGGGAAGAAACCGTAAAAATAGTACGGGCGTATATTTTGAGCCAAATATTCAAGATTACAGTGATAATCATTCTGATTCTTTTGCCATTCTTCCTGCTTTTTCTTCTCTTTCAACGCGGCTTTTGGGGAGTAATAGGCTTTTTTGCACTACTTATTATAGCAATTGCTTTTACCACACGTTCTGCAATTATTTGGTATTATAATGCCTTTATGATAACAAATAAGAGAATAATAGATTTTGATCAAAAGGGACTTTTTGACAAGACAGTATCAGTTGCCACATATGACAAAATTCAGGATATTAGCTTCAAAAAAAAGGGTGTCTTTTCAACGGTTTTCAATTATGGTACGATTGTTATCCAGACTGCAGGCACTAATGCAAATTTAGAGATCCGAAGCGTTTTTGAACCCGAAAAGATTCAGGATGTAATAATGGAAATTCAAAGAGATTCACTTCAAGATGAAAAAGTCAGTAAAGAAGAAATGTCAGCCTCCGAGCTTATAGATATACTGGAACAGACCAAGGAAAAACTTGGCAAAGAAAGGTTTGATAGGTTTTTGAAGTCCCAGGACATTAATTCTTCACTACAGGAAAATCAAAATGAGTCCGAAGGCGAGAAAGAGAAATAGAATAAAAAGGTTTCTGCCTTCCCGCTTGTTTCTAATAATCGGAATAGCAGTGCTTGTATTGTTCTCTGTGTCTTTGGGGAAAGAAGTTGTAAGACGCTATGAGGTTAACAAAGAAATTCAAGCTTTAGAAAAAGAGGTAGAGGAACTGGAAAATCAAAATACAGAGTTGGCTGATCTTATTCAATATTTAAATACCAACAGCTTTCGGGAGAAGGAAGCACGAACTAAGTTGGGGATGGCAAAAGAAGGTGAGAAGGTAGTTGTCATTCCAAACATAGAAGTAGTAGCAGAAACTGCTACTGAAGCAGTGGGTGTCCCAGATAATGTCGAAGAATTATCCAATCCTGAACGCTGGTTTGCATACTTTTTTAATCAATAATTATCTAAAACAAAATTATGCCTAGTAAAACATCTCAAGACAAAAATGAAGAACCTCAAAAAGAGGATGAGAAGTCAAAATCAAAAGAATCAGTGAATAATTCTACAATAAAGCCCGCTTTGAAAAAGGAAACAGAAAAGCCTGTGGTAGAAAAAACTGAAGATAAACCAAAGCCAAAGAAAAATAAAAAGAACAAAAAGATTATTGTTCTTAGCATTATTTTGGTTGTAGTTGTTATTTTGGGTGGGCTAACAACTGTCGGAATAGGAGTATACAAAAACAATTGGGACAATCAATTTACCAAAGCAATGACAAATGCCTTGCCATATCCCGCTGCGATGGTGAATGGAAAAATAGTAAGGTATTCTGACTTTCAGTCGGATGTAGAAGCACTGCAGTACTTCTATGAAAAGCAGAAGGAATTGTATCCTGATCAGGCAATAGATTGGACTGTAGAAGGCGTAAGAGAAAATGTAATGGACCGTTTAATTGAAGATGAAGTTGTATCGCAAATTGCAGTACAAAAGGATATAACTGTATCTCAAGAGGAAGTGGACAGCGAATTTGATCTAATAATCAGTCAAGCTAGTTCAAAGGAAGAAGTTGAGAAAACAATCGAAGATCTTTATGGGTGGACGCCAGATCAATTCAAAGAAAAAGTACTGCGCAAATACTTATTGCGAAGTAAGCTAGACACAAATATAAAAGAAGATCCTGAGGTTGTGGCTCAATCTAAGACAAAAGCCGAAGAAGCATTAGCAGAGGTTAAAAAGGGAGAAAAAACATTTGCTGAGGTTGCACAGGAGTATAGTGAAGATGCAACAGCCGCTAACGGAGGAGAGCTTGGATATTTTGGTAGAGGTGAAATGGTACCAGAATTTGAAGAAGCGGCATTTGCTCTAGAGAACGGCGAAGTAAGTGATATAGTAGTAACTCAGTTTGGCTATCATATTATTAAAGTTGATGAAAAGGTTATGCAGGGTGAAGGTGAAGAGGAGAAGGAAGTTGTAAATGCAAGTCATATTCTGGTTCTTTTTCCAACAATAGATGAGTGGCTGGTAGGTGAAGTTGAAAAAGCAAAGATCTACCGTTTAGTAAAAACATAAGATCCCTCAAAAAAAGGGATTATAAAGCCAGTGGCGGGAGTCGCCCGTTCTCTGTAGGAGTCGGAATTTTTCTTTAGAGGATAGAAACCCGTGATTCCGAAACAAGCTCGGGACAGGATTCTGATTTATCACCTGCCCGGTCATTATTTCAGAAAATAGACGGGTCAGCCGGCCTTGCTGGCCACCTTAGCTCAGTTGGTAGAGCAATGCTTTCGTAAAGCAGAGGTCGTCGGTTCAATTCCGACAGGTGGCTCCAAGGATGGCGGGTGAGAGTTCTCCTGGCAAAAGAGTTTTGGTTTGCGTATCATCCCTATACAAAAAACAAATCTGAAGGTCAACCAACGCACTAATGAAAATAATAGAGAAAGAGGAACAGGTTATTGAATCTGGTACATCATTTAAATATAGCGGCGGAGGAGACTCTGCTGTTTTGCTAATACATGGATTTACGGGCAATCCATACAGTATGCGTATTTTGGGAACTTATCTTGCTGATAAGGGGATAGATGCATTTGGTGTGCGTCTTGCTGGTCATGGTACTGCTGTGGAAAACCTGGCCCAAACTGACTATCGTGACTGGCAGGAGTCAGTACGTGTTGCTTTTAATCAGGTCAGGACAAAGTATAAGCAGATTTCAATAGTTGGACTTTCTTTTGGAGGAAACTTGGCATTTAATCTTACTAGATGTTATCCAAATATTATCAGCAGAATAGTCACAATTGGCACTCCAGTCCTGCTGAACAAACCGCGTCTCAATCGATATGTCGTTCCGTATATAAAAAGATTTAAAAAATACTATAAAAAAGAATGGGCCAAAGAAATGAAATCTGATTCTGCTTTTATGAAGAGGTCCTATGACCGAATTCCGCTAGACAGCTATAACAGTTTTATCTATTTCATAAACAATTTCACTAAAAAAGAACTTCCTCATGTTAAGGTTCCGACCCTGGTTATTCATTCACAGGATGATGTCGTTATTCCGCCAAAAAGTGCTGAAATAATTTACAACACGCTAGGCTCAAAAGAGAAAGAATTATTTTGGCTAAAGAATTCATATCATGATCCTTTAGTTGATGAGGTGACAGAATCTCTTTTGGATAAAATATATCAATTTTTAATGACCACTTCCCCGCACTGATTTGTAAGGTATTCATAAAAGAGTATTCGGGGAGGTGTTCACCCCGCCGGCAAGCGGGGTTTATTTTATTTGCCGCAATACAAATCTGCAACACATACGGCACGGCTTTATTGAGAAGAAAATAAAAAAACAGGCATAGATTGCAAGTTTATACTGTACAGATTGTGACTTCTAAGCCCCTCCCCCAAAAAAAGATTATTGGGCGTCCTCTTTTTAATGAATGGGGGAGGGAACTTCGAAGCCATCTTCTAGCCTCATGAGGGCAAAAGGTGTGCCCAATCCGCGGGGAGGGGATTGTTATCCACACTATCCTCCGACGGCGCTGTAATAAGACGGCGTTTTTGTTTTATTGGCTTTTTAATATGCAATTGCTTGTTTCTTTGGATATTCTTCTTCTTCGCAATTTTTTGCGACGGCGCTGTAATATGCGACGGCTTATCTCTAACTCCATTTTAGCAGATTGGGAGACTCTGTCAACAAAAAAAAGCGAAAAGTTCGCTTTAATTATTTATATAGAATTAAGCTATTTATTTTTCTTTTGTGTTGTTGCTAATTCAACTTATCGATTATGAATCCATAATTTATGGAACTATATTGCCAATTGTCGGGTAATTTATGTTTATGGAAATTATATGCGGTATAGAACAAATGGTTATCAAAATCATGTATATCACGTATAATATGGTCATGAAATGATTCTTGCCATTTAAATTTGGGAATTGAATTTTGATCAGTTCCATATTTATTTTCAAATTCTTTTTTATAAAATTTTAACTTATTATCAAACCGAAGGCGGGTTTGCGCAAACCCGCCTTCGGGTGTTAATTCAAACAGATTATATTCCATAATTTTGTTAACATTGTAGCTTACATTTTTTTTTATAAAATGCATGATGTTGGATAAATCAAAATTTAATCCTGGTTTAAATAATATATGTGCATGGTTGGGTAATAAACAAAAAGCGTATAATTCAAATTGCTTAAGCTGCTTACAAAGTTTTAAATTATCCATGAATATATCGCAGAATATTCTTTCGTGGAAGTAAGGAAATCCATTTTTTGTACAGAATGTAACGAAATATATATAGTTGCTAGAATAATATCTTTTTTGTGAATTTCGATGTTGGAACATATGCATATAAATAAAGACGTCTTGAGGACGCCTTTTTCTGTTTATAATTCGGTTTCTTATTTATTTTTCTTTTGCACTATATACTTCTTATATTTTTCATCACTATCTATTATGTCTTGGATCATTCCTCGTAAAAAATCCGCCTTTGTATTTTTTGTGTTGTGTGTTTTCCAGTGAAGGTAATGGGAAATCTTTTGTGATATTCGTAATGTGAATTTAATGTTTGGAACATCACTGTATTCAGGATCAATACCAAACAGCTTTACATACTCAGCAATTACTCCTTCAAGATTGCTCTTCTCGTAGGGTTTGACCATAATGAACGCCGGAATTTTTTGCCCCAAATGACTAAGTGTTTTTTTGATTTGTGCTCCCTTTTGATAAAGACACAAAGTTGGTTTTTTTTGCAGAATTGCATGCGCAAGTAAATAACCAATTTCTGGATCTGGAGCAGTAGCTTCTATCACAATTCCATCAACGTGAAGCAATACACTTTCTCCTGCTGCCTGGATTTCTGCCATCCTTTCTTCGCTAATTGGTGTGACATAATCACTTTCAGTTTTTGAAAAGATTTTTAATCCAGCCTTAGTGAGTTGCTCTATAATTTGATCATAGGCATTGCTGTAGTTTTTAATATCAGTTTTGGGTCCGAAAAAGAATATTTTCATATCATTCTCCTTCCTCAAATAATTCTAGTGCAACATTTTCTCTCATTAAATTGGCAATTTGCTTTCTATTCTTCGTTTGACCAAGAACCCATTTAAGTTTTAATAGCGTTGCCTCAAATGTCATATTGCTAATAATTTGAAAATAGCTATTGTCGTTATCAGAAAAAGGAGTATCAGTATGAATTAGTATTGGTGTGGACAGATTCTTTGGTAGGGATTTTTTCAATAATTCCGCAGTTGTATCAAGATCATGGCTTTGAATAATCACTCCGCTCGGTTTTTTTTCTAATACCCATTTTAAAAATTCAATATTTTGATCAGCATAGAAATTTGCAAGTGATACGTTATCATCAAATAGTCCTTTAAACTTGAATGCGCCCCTTTTTATTTGACGCGCTGATTCTGATATCTTGATACCAAAATCAATCGTTGCTAAAACGGCTCTGGTAGGCGCATTAAACAAATTTAAGCTCAGGCTTTTTGTGACATGTGCCTGGTTAGCTCTTACCAGTTTATTGCCAAACATTATTGATACTTCAGAAGGACCTTGAATTGCGATTTGCAGGGCATTGATCAAGTTTGCTTTAATTCCTAACCCCTTATACTTTTTCAGGATTTTTCTGGTAGTTCTTGTTTTAGAAAGATTGGGGGGGATTTGAGAACCGGTGAATACTACGGGCTTGCTAAGGTTTCCAAGCATGAACGAAAGAGCACAGGATGCTTGCAGAAGCGAGTGAACATGATGCGTAACAACGAACCCGTCATATTCATCCATTTTATCAGCGATTATTTTCCCCATTTTTATCCAGTGATTTAAACCAGGTTCTTTGTCCTTTTCTCCTAAAATAAAAACAGGCTCAATATCCGCCATAATATTGATTTCAGGCATCCTAGAAAGCCAAGGTTTTATATCATTCTTTGTAATAACGGCATTTTTGTCGGAGCTTTCCTCAGACAAAACTGTTCCTCCCAGAATGACTAAGCCAATTTTTTTGCGTGGGGTGGGCATATCAGATATTGTGCTTATGGAAAAATAAATAATATGACATATATGCAAATGTTATAAGAGTAAAATCTGGACCAAGCCAGATCAATTTGTAATTACCGAGCATAGGAAGAATAAGATTAAATGTAGCTCCGAAAAAAGTAGCAGCAGCTGTTGCTTTAAGTGTGTATTGCAATTGTATTCTATGAATTCCCTGACTTGAAGCATATTTCGTAATAAGAAAGAAAAAACCGATAGCCATGTAGGTTAGGAAATACATTGTGTAAATAACATAGGTTGATTGCAGAGTAACTTCGTTTGAAGGTGTATTTATTGTTATTTCCCCGATCATAAAATCAGGTATAAAAATTATGATTATAACTAAAAGGAAGGGGATAAGAATAGCAAATACTTTTGCTTTTGTAATAATAAAAGATTTGTATGGGAATATTATTGAAAAGAATAAAAAGAAGAAGGCAATAAGACCTGCAGCAATATAATAAATTCTCGCCCACCAAAGTGCAATATTGACATCGTTAGTATATCGAAACATAGCAATTCCCAAAGACCATATTCCAGCGCATAAAATAACCGAACCAAAGGAAATATTTATACCACTTTTAGGATTCTTAAGGTAGATTATTGAAGCGAGGGTAAAGTTTAGCGCAGAAACAATAAATAGGATGATGTTTTTTATATCCATTTTAATAGGATAAATATTGAGACGGCTATTAATATAGCGACGGCTATAGTATAGCTTTTGGCTAAGACTAAGTCAATATATTCAGTGTTAGTTCCTTTTAATAAGATTTTTTGTTATAATTTACAAATGGAAATCAGAAACCTTATAATAATAATCATTTCTGTTTTAATGGTGATTTTGGGTTTTTATGTTTTATTCAGGAATTTGAAAAATAAATTGAATATTTCATTCTTTGTATTAAGTATTAGTGCTTCGTTTTGGCTTGGAAGTAGTGGGATAGGAGAAAGTCTGCTTTGGGTAAAAATCAGCTATCTAAGTGCGATCCTTTCTTGTATTGGGTTTTTCTATTTTGCCCAATATTTTCCGTTTCAGAAGTATAAGGTTACTAAATATATACATCTCTTATTTTTCCTATCTACGGTTGCTTTTACTTATTTTCTGTTTGCGACAAATTTATTTATTAAAGATGCTAGTGATAGTAAAGAATTAATTGTAAATGTTGGAATAATCTATATTATATTTAATTTCTATTTTCTTTTAATCTGGATTATTGGTTTTTATATTATTGTTCAGAAATATAAAACAGCTGACGGAATTCATAAATGGCAATTAAAGAACTTCTTAATTGCTATTAGCATTGCTTTTTTGGGTGGACTGATAACAAATATTATTTTTCCTTGGATTCTCAATATTTGGGATTATTACTGGCTAGGGCCTATCTTTATTGTTTCATTATTGTGGTATGCTGGGTATTTACTGTTTAGAATGAAATTTAAATGATTGAATAGGTGAAAAATAATTTTTTATTATTAT
>JAHJEX010000033.1 GCA_018825385.1 Patescibacteria group bacterium | reverse complement strand
TTCCACGAAGACTAAACACGTCTTCGTTTTTTTATCCCCACACCAATAAGCAAGCTATATTCCGTACTTGATAAATGAGTATTATTTATATTTATAAAAGATAAACTATTCTGAAATGATATTGGTGTGGGGATAAAAAAAGTCCGTCTAGAAAGCAAAGCTCCTATTCGGACGTAGGTATTGTGCAGGTTCTATTCATGCAAAACCTTGGGACATTGTACTCCCAGAGTATCCATGGTCGAACGCACTTCCTGACGAACATTTGCCATCGCAACTTCATCATTGATGATATAGAATTCGCGTTGGTAGTCGACTTCCCAAATCGACTGATAGATGAATAGCTCGAATTCCTTCCGGACATCACCATAGGATTTGGTTGGAGGCGCAGTCGCAATCGGACCGGGGTAGTCACAGAATATACTACGCGGCAGATTGCAATCTGGACGAAGATTGGTAAACAGCCAGGTCTTCTCACCAGCGTCAAGTTGATCTAAGTAATAGTACCTTAGACAACAGAAGGTGTAGTAGCTGACCATGTGCGCTCGCTCAATCCGAGCTGCCCTGTTTTTGGTCTCGTCAGACCATGTGGCCTTCTCGTCATTGACTGTTCGATTGTACTCTGCTACCAGAGCATAGAATCGATCGATTACTTCTTGGCCGGAAGGCGGTGATTCGGGTACTATTTCCTGCTGGACAGTTACGGTATCGGACACGTCATGCATCGAATCATTCAATCCCTCTGCTGGATCACCTCTCTGCAGAAAGGTAAGCACTATCACGCCCATACATACCACCACAACTAGCAATTCCATTCCTTTTAGCCTCATCTCACCCTCCTTCGAAAGGTCAACAGTGACTCACGGACCGACACAGCAAATTAGCATTATTCCTGGCCTATGTCAAGATCAATTCTTTTACAATAAAAATAGGGCCTGCTGAATACAACACAGCTAGGCCCAGAGAAGAGCGATCCGCATGTTCCGCTCCGCTCCGCTGAAAAGGGCGGGGGGATCTGTGGACTGGAAGAGTCCTCACAGTCCAGGGTGCTTAGATCCCCCCTGGGAAGCCCCAATGAAGGCCGAAGAAGACCAATTGAACGACCCTCAGAGAGGCGTCATGAGCTTGGGTTATCCCAGGAATTCCTCGGGAGGATAATCCCTCTGACTTGTTCCAGCGATATACCGCTCGTAACTAGCGGCGGCGCTGCCATTACCCTCTTTCTTCGGAGGTTTCTCAGCCGGCTGAATATGCTGAATATCCGGTCGGGCAGAGGGGGTAAGTTTGGCTTTTAAATCGGCCATCAAGTTCTCCTTAATATCTTGGACTAAGCTTGACATGCGAAATTTCATTCTAAAGCAAATAAAAAAAATGTCAAGCCCTCGGCCTGATTCAATATTCCCTTAAATTTTCACATCCTACATAACTCCCGCTATACAGCCCTATCTTCACAAATCTCTCTAAAATCACAGGTTGCGCATTTATAAACTGTTGGCGCTGGTGTGAAATCCCCTTTTTCAATTTCTTTAATGGATTTCTTGATTTTCTTTTTTAGTTCTGTGATATCCTCTTCCGATGCTGTGAAAGAATATTTGATGTTGCCATCAAGGTAATAAAAACTGAGTAATGCTGGTTTCTTTTTGAAAACCTCTTGCATCGCCATATGATAGATCATCAACTGCTCGTGATCGATATCAGTTTTTCTTTTAGGCTTTTTACCAGTTTTATAATCAATAATCTCTACAGAGTCTTTACCCATAGAATCAACTCGATCTATAAATCCTCTAAATGAATACTCCCCAATTTTTAAATTAAATCCTTTTTCCAGAAACTCAGGTTTTTTAAGAACCTTATTTTTTTTGAAATATTCTTCCAGCATTTGCTTGCCCGCCTTTTTTCTTTCTTGCATATGTTTTTGGGAATCATACCAATCATCTATCCAGTTTTCTTCTAATAACTTTAATAGCTGTACTTTGGTAGGCTTGTGTCCTTGTTGAACTAATGTATAAAAGGCACGCATTGTATTGTGCATTGAAGTGCCAAAACTATAAGTATGCCGGCCGGTTAATACAGGCACTTTCCAAATATGCATGTATTTGTACTGTTTTGGACAGTTCTCATATGCTTTAAGTTGGGAATAGCTAAAAGACTTGGGAACAGGATATTTTATTTTTTCTTTGTGTTTTGATTTTTTTCGAACTATATCAAATCCCAAATTCAGCTGCTCCAACTCCTTTGACTTTTCACCTTGCACCATATCTATCTCAAATAAGAAACGGGAAGGTTTTTTAACCGTTTTTCCACCTACGTCTTTAGCTGAACTAAAATATAATCCCTTCTGTGCACGAGTACAGGCAACATAAAAAAGGCGGCGCTCTTCCTGTAAATGGATATCGCCTTCTGGGAGAATTTCTTTAATCAATTTACCTGGAACTGCAATCTGTTCGCGCCGCTCAATGCTGGGAAAACGCTTATCTACAAGATTTGCCACAAATACATACGGGAATTCTAAGCCCTTTGCGCTGTGAACGGTCATTATCTTTATCCGCTCTGGCCCCTCTTCAATTTGAGCAGGCGCAGGATCATTTCCGATATCCATTATCAAATCCATTTCCTCCATAAATTTACTGACCGACCTGTCATCATTATTACGTTCAAATTCCTGAACCTTCCGGAAAAATTTGCTAATATTCTGTATCTTTATGTGATAATTTGCGGAATCCTTGCTGCTCAGCTTGTTTAAATAGCCAACTGCTTTCAAAAATTCAAAACATACCTGGCCTACTGACTTTTCCTTTGCCAGCGCGGTCTGTTTTTTTATCAGATCTAAAATATAATTGATAGACTTCCTGGTATCCTGGGCAATACCACCAATTTTATGATGATTTTCAATTATTTCATAAAGTGAAATTCGTTTACGTTTTGCTTGATTAGAAAGATTAATCAGATCAGCTGTTCTGATATTGAAAAGATCTATCGAAAGAACTCGAAATAACGAGGGACTTTCATGATAATTGTCTAGCATTTTCAGCCAGGCAATAATATCAAGGATTTCCGGCTGTTGGTATAAGCCACGTGCAGCAACATACTGATAGGGTATTTCTTGATTAGTAAATGTCTTTACAAAAATATCAGCCTGACTATTAGCGCGCACCAATATGGCAAAATCATTCCATGTTAATTTTGGATCATTCTTTTTAAGTTTTGCAATTTCTCTCAGAATGTTGAAAGCCTCATCTTCTTGTGTTTCAGATTCAATGTGTTTGACAATTCCTTCGTTCTTTATTTGGGAAATTAATTTTTTGCTTACCTTTTTTATTTTAGGGGTTTTTTTCTTACTTGCCTCTTGTATAAGTTGATACTCTAATCGGTTAGGATTATTTCTTTGAATAAACTCATATGACAAATCCAGAATGTTTTGCTTGGAGCGATAATTTTTGGTTAGAACAACCTCTTTGGATTTTGGGAAATCCTTTTTGAATTCCAGAATATTGCTCATTGACGCTCCACGGAACCGGTATATTGCCTGATCATCATCACCTACTACCGTAATATTGTTCTGCGGAGACGCAAGCAATTTTATTAGCTCATATTGAGCGTGATTTGTATCTTGAAATTCATCTACCAATATATACTTAAATTTCTTTCGAAACTGTTCTAATATTTTTTTCCTTTTTTTAAACAGATCCAGCGTTTGAATTATCAGATCGCCAAAATCCAAATAGCCGTTTTGTTGCAGAATGTTTTGATACTTTTGATAAGCGTAAGCTACCTCAAGCATTTTTTCCGCGTCTTCCTTCTCGTCAGGTTTTAGATTTTTTTTATTGTTAATCTTTATAGCATATGCAAGATACTCTTTTGCTGAAACATGTTCGTCTTTTATGCGTGAAAAATGCTGAATCATCGCGTAAACAAACCGGGTGGGGTTACCAAGTGGTTTATAATATTTAAGTTCAAACTCGTCTAAATGTTTTTTCAAAAGCATCCATTGATCAGTATTGGATAGTAGTTTGAATCCTGAATCCAACCCAATATCCAGAGCATAATCACGCATAACGCGCTCACCAAAAGAATGAAAAGTAGACACCCATAAATCCACGTATCCATAAGGAAGGAGTTTATCTACCCTCTCTACCATTTCGCCGGAAGCCTTGTCGGTAAAAGTAAGTGCTAAAATTTCATCGGGCTGAGCCTTTTTTTGGTCAATTAGCCAAGCGATTCTTTGGGTAATAACAGTGGTTTTGCCCGTACCTGCGCCTGCAACAATCAGTAGCGGACCGTTTCCATATGTTACGGCTACTTTCTGTTCAGTGTTTAATAATTTGAGTAATTCCATACCAATATTGTAACACAATCGTGCTACTTATCCACAATTTTCGCTGTTGAATAATAAGAAAACGGTGTTATAATTAATACATCAATTCGTCTTCACACATCTCATTCTAACCATTCATGGCACACCTCCATTCTCGGTCGGCAACCGAGGCGGCGGCCTCTCTCGCATTTAGGACCTGTTCCACTTTGCGGGAGAGGTTTTTTTATTGACAAATAAAAATTATGGAAGTATCATTAACAACCACTGTTGATTTTTCATAACTATTGCTCCCCCACGGAATGCCTCCGCGTTTCAGTGCCGATCACGCGGCACTACGTGGATGGCGACCTCCTGTGCGCCCGGGTTTTCCTCGACCCCCTTACCCGGCCACAGGAGGGTATTTTTATTAAAAAAGGCCGGGATTTTTCCCGACCTTTTTTAATTTTTACATTTTACTTAATGAATTTAGTAAGCACACCCCCTCTAAATGCATCACCATACACCATAAACCATTTACTCACGGTGATTTCACCGTCAGTAAGATCGAGTATTCTCAAGTTAGGCCCTCCCATGCTTAAAGGAGTCACTACAAGAGAAGATACCCCATCGCCATCCAGATCTGCTGAACTAACATTCAGCTCGCCTCGGAAATCTTCGGCATAGGTGAGTGTCCAATCCATGAGAGTTAACTGACCGAGAGCATCATATTCATATACACGGATGTTTGGTCCACCACCATGAAGCGGATATACTACTACTTCTCTATATGCATCACCATCCATGTTGGCGACAGTAAACCCGACACCACCTCGAAAATCCTCAGCAAATACCATTTCCCAATCCTTTAAAGTAAATCCTTCCAGTGTTTCATCATAACTATACACTCTTAAGTTTGGACCACCTCCAATTGCCGGCGCAGTGATAATTTCTACTTGCCCATCTTTATCCAGATCAAATACTTTTACCGTTGCAGAACCTCGGAATTCCTCTCCGAATGGTTGAATCCAGTCGATAAGTTCAAACTCTTCTGTCGTTGAGTTATAAGTGTATGCACGAATGTTTGCTCCACCCTCTTCCTCTGGATAGGTAATAATATCTTTTTGACCGTCACCATTAACATCTCCTGTTGCTATTAACACGCCCCCTCTAAACTCTTCTTGATATGCCATAAACCAGCCATCAAGCTCAAGTGACTGAGTATTAGTATCGTAGTGAAATACTCTCACGTTCGGACCGCCATCCAGAGGAGAAGTAATGATGTTAACTGTGCTGTCACCGGTAACATCAGCAGTAACTACCTTTACTTTGCCTTTATATTCTTCCTGGTAAGCCATTGTCCAGGCAAGCAGATCAATAGTTCCTGTTTGGGCATTATATTTATATGCCCGCAGATTTGTTCCGCCGTTACCTCTTGGAACAATCACAAAGTCCTGTCTTCCGTCACCATCCAAATCAACATTATTCACCAGATCTATGCCGGAACGATACCCTTCATTCAACACCATCTTCTGTGCCAGTAAAGTTCCTTCCTTGGTGAAAATTCGAACTTGAGGACCGTAACCTTCTCCCTGAGACCAAGCTACAATTTCAGATTCATTATCTCCGTTTACATCAGCAACCAAAACCCTGAACTCACCTCGAAAAGCGTCTGAAAAAGTAAAGAACTGGCTTTGCAGTACACCTTCAGAATTAAATATTCTGATCTGAGGAGAAGAATCTTCATTTGTAAGTGCAACAATATCATATACATCACCCGTCGCAGTATCAATTGGAGTATCACCTCCCATTGAATAAATTACAGTTCTAGATATTGTATCAGCATTTTCAATCCCCTTCACCGCATCAACTCTTACCGTATTATCTCCCTCCATGAATCCGCTTATACTCTCAGTGAAATTGCCAGAAGCATCAACATCCACTGCGCCAATACTTACGCCATTCAATCTAATCGTAACCGTTGCCTCTATATCTGATACAGTCCCATCTACCACAACGGAATCACTGGTAATAGTGGTATTGTTTGCCGGAGTAGAAACAGTAATTTCCAGTCCGCCTGATTGTGAAGAACCAGGAGTCATTGAACTGTAAACACTGAAGTGATTTGTCTGAATAATTACCAGATTATTATCTTTATCTACAATTACGCTTGTTCCTTCCTCCCAGGAACCAGAAGAGGTATTAAAGAATTCACCACTTAAATCATCCTCAGTAAGTCCAAGAGCAGCTAAAGCCGCATCTGTATAAGGCAGAGTTAATGTGACGTTTGAATTAAAGCTAGCTATTGTTGATCCGTCGGAGCTTCTGACAGTAATCTCATATCCATATACTTGTAATGGTCTAGCACCCGCTTGGTATGCCATTTTGGCAGTTGGTTTGACAGTTAGTGTTACATAACCATCATTTGCAAATGCTCTTGCAGGAGCTTTAATACCAAATCCATCTTCTAGTTCTAGAGTGAAAGACTGAGTAGCATCAAAAGTAGAGCTAGAAGATTCAGGCATTTCTCCAATGTATACCAGTACCAGATTTTGTGTTTCTTCGTTCTCATTCACCACCACATTTGCTTCATTACTTATGTAATACGAAGTTCCCGATTCATAAATTGCACCGATATGCCAAGTTTTTCCTTTGGTAACCGGCATTGTGTATGACCCATCACTGGTATTCGCTTCGGAATACCCTCCGTTATCAGTATAAGCGTAGATGAACGCTTCATTCCCAGCTCCATCTAGAGAAACAGTTCCCGAGATTTGAGCATCTGATGATTCAAATACAATCTCAATATCTTCTGCAGGATCATTTGGAGAAGTATAGATCAACTGAGCACCGGTGAATATATATCCAAGTGAAGGAGGTAGGGAAGCATGAATATAATATTCCCCCTCAGGAGCTAGAAGTGAAAATTCTCCATCAGAATCAGATATTGCCTCTAGCGAGTCAAATCCATAATGCATATAACTGTCATCTCTGGTTTGACCAGCATAGTCTAATGAAGCATAAACATATGCACCTTCTATCGAATTACCATCATCATCTTTCACAACACCTGAAATTCCGGAATCAGTTTTTAGAACTGTAAAATCAAGTGTCACTGTTTCATCTGCTCCGATTTCAACCTCTGTAGATTCTAAACTTGATGGTAAATATCCCGCTCCATTCCACGGATCCAACCAATAATCAAGGTTCCAGGTTCCTTCCGCTACTTTCAGACTGTAGTTTCCATCAGAACGAACATCACTAAAGGTTGATCCTCCTTCGGCACGGTCTCCGAATATCTGACCCCATAATCCGTATACAACATTGCCGCTTGAATCTTTGAACTGTCCCTTAATAAGAGAATCAGTCTCAAGCATGGTTATTATTACATCATCCTTTGTCTCTCCGGAATCAATAGAGACAGCCACATCAGAACTTTGAATATAGTCTGAATTCCAATCCATAAATGCACTTAGATTGTATTTACCTGAAGGAACTTTAATCGTGAACTGTCCACTTTGCAAAGGAGCTCCCAAAAATCCTCCATACCACATATCTCCATGTAAAAAAGTATCCATAGAATTGGATGCATTCACCCAACCCCAGGTACTAATCAGATCACCACTTGTAGTCTCTAAATGTCCCTTGATAGTAGCATCCGCTATACCCATCTGAAAATCTATATCACTAACCGTCTTGTTGGCCTGAATAACTACTTCCTGCGGAGGACTAATCGGCACATAGGTTGCTCCTTCATCGTCTGCTGAACCTTCCCAGCTTGGAAAGGCGTGTACTTGATAACTTCCTCCGAACACCAACATATCATATTCTCCGTCGGAATCTGTTTGATCCCACCCCCAGCCACCAGCAGCCATAGACCATGCATCAACATAGGCGTTTTCAATTGGTGATCCGTTGGTATCAGTTACTTTACCGGTGATGTGTGCATTTTTTTCGACAAGTTTAATCGTACCCAGATTATGAGTTGAGTTACTTTCAATAGTCGCCGGAGTGATTGCTGGACCGGCATATTCTTGTCCACTACCACTATTATCCCAAGCCCAAACGTTTATTTCATATGTTCTTCCTCCTGCTACTTTCATAGAAAAATTACCATTACTGTCTACATTCGCCCAGTTTCCCATACGTCCACCCTTTTCCCATGCATCAACGTTGATACTCATACTTGATCCAATTGTATCACCGTTCGGCATTACAACTTTTCCAGTTAATATTGAGTTGTATTCTGCAACCGTGAAGTTAACAGTGGCTGTTTCAGCTATAGAGTTATTACCAGTGAACTCTATATATTCTTCTCCTGGTGATCCCCAATCAGGATCCCCACCACCACTCCAATTTGGCCAAATACCTACTCCATAAGATCCTTTACCTACCCATAAAGTGTATTGCCCCTGCGAATTAGTCTCACTCCAAGCATAGCCACCATACATCCCTCCCAGTGCCCAGCTATTAATTGAAGCGTCAGTTACCGGTCTGCCATCAGGATATCTCACCGTTCCTGTTATTTTCTTTTTAGCAGTTCCTAATTCAATTGGATTAGAATAATAATAAGTATTTGTTTGTCCGTCGGTAATCTCTACAGTCAAATTCCCTGAAGCCAAAAGTCCTTCCTGATCCCAAGGAGGACTAATATTTACCAAATAAGTTCCTTCGGAAAGGTTTTTATTTACCGTAAACTCTCCGCTCTCATTTGTTGATCCCCAATAGCTGTTTTCCCAGCTATACGAACTGTCATGCACATCTACGCTTGCCCAAGCCACCGGACTACCCGCTTCTGTTGTAACTTTTCCTTTCATAGCTGCTTGAGAAAGACTAATATTTCCTAAATCAATAGCAGATCCGGCATAAGTAACATTCATTTCTCTAGGAGCAGCATAATCCGGATAATCATATTCACTGACCCAGAATCTTAATTTGTACGAACCATTAGTACTCACAGCAATCCCAAAATCCCCGTTTGCATCAGTTGTACCATATTTACTAATTGTCCAATTATTATTATAAAAATCAAACGAAGCATTTGCAACCGGATCCCCGGCTGGTGTTAATAACCTCCCAGTTATGTTTGGGGTAAGTAAGTAAGTGCTTCCGAGATTATTATCAACACCTGAATTTATCACCACAGTTTTCGGATCTGGCGCCGAATAGTTTCCCGATCCCCAAAATGAAACATACATGTTATAGGTCGCACTCTCATCAATATTCAAAGAAAAATATCCTGTTTCATCTGGGTTCGCCCAATAGTAGTTTTGCCAGTTTGTGTCATTAAAACTAACGCTACAGTCAGAGCTGGTACATGGAGTTTCGTCGGGTTTTAGAATATAACCATAAACATTTGGAGTCTTATATTGAGCGGCAATTACAATATCAGTCCCCGAATAGGTAAATGGGATTGGGTCCGGTGGTGACTCACCATCAAACTGACCGTACACTTCAATAACATAATTACCAGTCGCCTCTATACCAAAATTAGCCACTCCATTTTCGTCTGTTGATTTATATTTCCACATCGAATAATCCGCTTTTCTTAGATCCACTCCAGTATAAGTCACAGGTGTTGTCCCGTCAGACTTGGTAAGAGTAATTTGTACGTTCGGTTGAAGAAGAGCTATGACACCAATATTCGTTACCGGACTTCCCGGAACATACATTTCAAATGGATCAGGATCACTATATGTTGAACTGTATCCCCAGACCTCAATAGTATAATTATTTGCCGGCAGGTCATAAAAAGTAAACTGGCCCGCACTGTCTGTACTAATATATTGATATGTAGACCAGTTAGCACTATGCACTTGGACACCGGCATTGGCAATGGGTGTAACTTCATCCGGTGCGGTTAGCGTACCGGATAAAGATGCATTTTGTGCTGAAGCTTGGGTTGGGAAAAGCGTAATAATACCAATCCCAATTAGCAAAAATATCCCTGCTAGAACTATTTTTTTAGTCATTTTTTTCCAATTAATAATCGTCTAAAGTTTATATATAATAAAAAAATACCTGCATCAGCAGGCGGTGCTTAAAACTAGCATTTTTGGCCAAATATTATTCGAAAACCCTCCAGTCATTTGATAAGGCTTTATATGCTATATCTAATTAGACTAACCTCAGTATAGCGTAAAAATGGACTTTTGTCAATAAAAAATGCCCTCCTGTACTAACCGTTAATACAGTAGGGCGATATCCTTCACGTTGAACATGTTGGATCAGTTCTTGGGATTGAGACCCTTGAGGTTCCTGGGGAGGAACAGTCCGTTACGGCGAATAACCTTGCCGTCGAACAGGATTTCACCACCACCGGCTTCCTCGCGCTGGTCGCAGATGATGTCCCAGTGGTTCGCGGACGTATTGCCGTTGGGCGCCTCCTCATAACACCGACCGGGAGTCAGGTGGAAACTACCGCCCACCTTCTCGTCGAACAGCGTTTCACCGATCGTCTTGGTGACGAAGGGATTGATCCCGAGGGCGAATTCGCCGAAGTAGCGGGCACCCTCATCAGTGTCCAAGAACGCGTCCAGGGCGCTCTGGTCCCCCGTCTGGCAACTGGCTTTGACGATCTTGCCAGAATCAATCCCGAACCGAACATTACCGAACTGCTGTCCACGCGCATTGACAGTGATGGTGTTGTAGTGAACCACACCGTTCACCGAGTCACGAACCGGCGCCGTGAAGGTCTCACCGTCCGGGACATTGTGCGTGCCGGTACATGCAATCACCGGGATTCCCTTGATACTGAACTTGAGGTTGGTGTTACCGGGCCCCTTGATGTGGACCCTGTCAGTGGCCTCCATCAGCGCCACCAGCGGCTTGACCGACTTGGCCATGGCCGCGTAGTCGGCGAGACAAGCCCGGAAAAAGAAGTCTTCGAACTCGCTTGTTGACATGCCCGCGAGCTGGGCGTTGGCCGGAGTCGGCCAGCGGGTCAGCACCCAGCGGGTACGCTCCACGCGCTGTTCTACCGTCAAGGGCACGAACACCTCGCCGAACTTATCCATATCCGAGTCCGGGACGTCGGAACCGTCGCACTGGTTGTCGAACGGCCTGAACTCGATGAAGCAGTTCGCGGCGGCGAGTTGGGTGAACAGTCCTACTCCCCAGGCACGCAGCTGGTGCGCGTTCGCGCCATTGAGCGCCTCGAAGTCGATCCTGGGGTGGTAGCGCCACGGAATCACGGAACCGCCGGCTTCCCTCACGGCCTGAATAACCGCGAAGATCATGTCGGTCGGAACAGCCTCGGTGGACTTGACGATAACGATATCGCCCTTTGTGACCTTGGTGGAATGCCCCACCAGCACTCTCGCCAAATCAACAAATCGCTGATCCATCTGAATCTCCAATCGTTAAACCAATAGTTCAGACACGGCCAATAACCCGAACTCAAATGAGCCAATTGTCAATACCTTAACATGCTCTATCTATCTGTCAACAATACACCTTCCCTTGACAAAATTTGTATGATATGATAAAGTAAGCAGTTCTTTACCACACTAAAGTGTTGGGAAGAATTTTATAAATAGATTGCCCTTTCTAATATACCTCCCAAGGTGGTGAGAATAATGGCCGATTACATGAAACGTAGTCTGGAAGCCCGGGGCAGCCTTCTTTTGATCATACTTGAAGGCAAGTTCCGAAACAGTGCAAACGAATTCAACGAAGACCTGACCAAGGATGAGCCTCTGCTTCATCCCAGGGAATTCCTGCAGTTCGATCAGGTTGTGTTCGACCTTTCCGGCGTTGAGCAGATGAGTTCCAGCGGCATCGGCATCCTGGTAGTCCTGATGAAGATGTTCCAGGCCGCAGGTCATACTGAACCTATCGTTATCATCGGTGCCAGTGCTCAGATCAAAAGAGTGCTGAGAACCGCACAGCTCTCCTCGATGTTTAGGCATTTCAGGAAGCTGGATCACATACC
>JAHJEX010000032.1 GCA_018825385.1 Patescibacteria group bacterium | reverse complement strand
GCGGAAGACAGATTTTTTTATGCCCTGAATTATGGTAAAATAACACCGTACTGACGGCAAATAGAAAAGTTTATTTTGAAACTGGGTGGATTGGCAGAGTGGTTGAACCACCGCCAATGGCGAGTTCGCCTTGGGCAGAAAAACCAAATGTCATAATCTTAGTTTTAATACAGAGGGGTGCCAGAGTCCCCGTATGCTTACGCTACGGGGCAAGGGTCGAATTATTATCAGGGTGGGTTGGCAGAGCGGTTGAATGCGCTGGTTTCGAAACCCAGTAGACCTTCACAGGTCTCGGAGGTTCGAATCCTCCACCCACCGCCAGTCAGGTCAATGTGAGAATCTTTACCCCGTCGCATTACGGGGCCTCCCTCTCCGCCAAAAAAATTATGAACACATTAATTCTATACAAATCAAAATGGGGAGCTACAAAGCAATATGCTGAGTGATTTTTGGTATAATTTACATATATGACAGAGAAATTTTTACCCAATTCTGAATTATGGAAGGAATATAAACCTACAGCTAGAGGTGCTCAAGAATACCTCGAAGATTTTGGGTTAACATTAAAAGACTTAAGAGGTAAGAAGATCTTGGATATCGGATCAGGATTAAACGAATTTGCGAATGACTTAAGGGATGAGAATCTTGACATAACTTCTATTGACCCTTTTTATGGATTATCAAAAGAAGAACAAGAGGAACTTTATAAAAATGGGTACGAAGATGGCGAGGAAAGACTGACTGAGCTTTTAGATAAATTAAAGTCTGGTAATAGATCATCTAAACTTGTTGCTGGGCGTAGTGAAGATATGCCATTTGCTTCTGGTAGTTTTGATTTAGTCATTTCACATTATGGTTTACCTTTTTATGCCGAGGATGGTGAGAAGCTAAAACAATTTTTTTTAGAGCTGTCTAGAATTTTAAATGAAGGCGGTGAGGCAAAACTTTATCCTAGCTATATAAAATCTGATACTGACGAGACCACTGAACTTAGTAGGGAAAAAATCGAAGTTTTTGAAAACATTCTTAAAGAGTTAGAAGATCAAGAATTTGAAGTTGATAGAACTAATAACAATATAATTTTAAGAAAACCAAAGACAAATACATAATTCATATTAATCAATAGTTTATAAACTAAAGAAAAATAATACGGGAATACTAGATTCGCTCAAAAAGATGGGAATACTGCGTACAAGTTCCGGAGATTATAATACTGGGGAATTTGACAGTAAGAACAAAGAAAAAAAAGAAGCTGAGCAAGAAGATGAGAAGCAAGACGAGAATCCTGACGATTCAAATAATCAGAGCTAAAGTAAAAGAATATGGGGACTTATTCTAATTTAAGAAGGCCTCGCCATCCAATGCCTGAGTTTATTAAAAAGGCATTAAAGAAAAAAGGATTAACATTAGAATATCAAAACCGTCCTCCATATCAGAAAAATGACTACATCGGCTGGATAACCAGGGTAAAAAGGGAGGAAACTAGACAGAAGCGACTTAACCAAATGCTTGATGAGCTTAAAAAGGGCAACCTGTATATGAAGATGGATTATAAACCACAAAGAATTCAGAAAAAATGAACACCATTATACTGTACAAATCAAAATGGGGAGCTACAAAGCAATATGCTGAGTGGATTCATGAAGCCTACCCAGAATCTGATATTGAAGACCTAAACAAATTTGATGTTGAAAACTTTTCGAATTACGATATTGTAGTTATCGGAAGCAGAACTTACATGGGCAGAATCCTGGTAGGTAAATTCCTGACTGGAAATTGGAACAAATTAAAAGACAAAAAAGTTTATCTATTTTCTGTTGGTATGATGCTACCCGATTCAGAAGAAAGCAAGATGTCTTTTAAGTTAATCCCTGAGGATATCCGAAGCAGCTTAGTTGGATATAGCAAACTGCCCGGTAAAATAGAAGCAGAAAAATTGAACTTTTTAGTGAAAAAGTTCATGAAAAAACATAAAGGACCAACAGATAAAATTGATAGGAATTCAATAAAACCGATTGTTGATTTTTTGATTCAAAATGCACAGGAAGAAAAGTCAGATGAGGAAATCTAATGCCAAATTTAGTAAACAGTTAATTTATTCATCGATAATAATATTTACTCTGTCATTGATTTTTGCTCATGCTTTTTCTTCTTCAGAATATGACTGGCAGAAGAATACAATCAGTCAATTGGCGGCACAAAACTATAACCTAAGCTGGATAATGCAGATAGGTTTTTTTAGTTTTGGAGTACTTTTTTTAATTGGAATAGTATTTAGGATCAAGCAAAGCAGTAAAGTACAAATCACTGATATTCTTTTATTTTTTTATGGATTAGCTATTTTGCTTTCAGGAATGTTTTCTGCAAAGCCATTTATCGAAGGAATCCCCTATTCAT
>JAHJEX010000031.1 GCA_018825385.1 Patescibacteria group bacterium | reverse complement strand
CGGGCAGGCAAGTGGTATAATGGGAATGACTTCAAACATCCCATATCTAACTTCCAACATTCATATTGGGGAGTAGCCAAGTGGTAAGGCAACGGGTTCTGGTCTCGTGATCGGGGGTTCGAATCCCTCCTCCCCAGCCACGACATTTTGTTATCGGATGCGACCCGAGTGCTCTAAAAAAGTTATCAAAAAAACGGCTTAAGTAGCCGTTCTTTTTATTTCATCAATGTGATTGTCTTGTCTTGGTAGATTAGCCTACTTCTCAAATTTGCAAGCAATTCACGTTTTTCTGTAATGCTACCTTCTTTGAGAAGATACTTTGCGTATTTCCGTATATTTATTTCTGACTCATCAAGGACGTCTTTAGATTTTGTTCCTGTCACAACATGCTGAAAATGACTAAATCGCTTCATCTCTTGTTCAAGTTTTTGTTTCATTCCAAGTTCGTTTAGGTTTATGTTATCGAATATTCTTGCCAGTTCTGTTATCAACTCTTCTTCCCGAATGTATTTGTTTTTGCAATTTCTATCTCGAGATCTTGTACAACCGTAGTAAATATATTTAGCACTAGTACCGTCTTTAAGTTTTTTGTATTTTTCTTCTGCAGATATGCCTGAACCACACTTCCCACAGGTGAAAAGTTTAGTGAAGGCAAATTCTTTGTTTTCCCTTACTATCTGATTACGTTTCAGCTGAACTTGAGCCTTGTCGAATAGTTCCTGGGTAATAATTGGCTTGTGCTTTCCCTGATACCAATTATCACTATTTCGAGGGTATTCGAATGTACCATAATAGAAGTGGTTATCAAGTATACGAAAGATGCCACCAAGTGTGAGTGACTTATTACCCCTAGTATAAAAATTTAGTTCATAACGAAGCCAGTTGTATATTTTCCTGCCACTCATTTTTTCATATGCTACTTTTTCAAATATCTGCTTGATAACTGGTGCTCTAGTGGCATCAATAATGATTTGGCATTTTTTATCTTGTCGATTTTGATTAAGATAGCCAAGCGGAGCCATCCCGGGCCAGAGTCCCATCTCAACTCTAGTTCGTAGTCCACGCTTGACGTTGACGCCTCTATTATCATTTTCAAGCTTTGCCTGACTTCCAAGAATCATTAATAGAAATTTCTCATTTGGAGAGTTAGTAAAAACTTGCCCATATGTTCTTATCTCCAGTAGTGCTTTTTGATCCATTAAGTCTATTACGGCACCTAGATCACCAGCATTTCGTGAGAGGCGATCAGGCGCCCATGTGAGTATTCCATTGAACTTTTCATTTCTAATGTCATTCAACAGCTCATTAAAAACTGGCCGTTGACCAGTAGTTTTTGCCGAGTGGCTTTCGCGACGCATATCCACGACATCAAGCCCTTCGCGTTCGGCAAGTTGGAGCATTTCTTTAATTTGGGAATCTAGCGAGAGGATTTGTCTTTCCTCTGATTCCGTACTTTTCCTGGCATATAGGCAGTATTTCATTTTAGGCGAAAGCTGGTCCTGCCTAGTCCCAATTTCCTCCTTTAATTTAGTATTGTTCATATACTACATGGATGACACAACCCCTATGGGGTGTCCAGAGTGGCTAAAGTTGATAAAAAACCCTTAGAAAAGACCCTATTTTATAATGTTACTATTATTATTTAAATCTGATGACGAAAAAATCGAAGTTTTTTGAGAAAAAAAGAAATATTTATTAGTTTAAAATAAATAAATTTAGCTAATATTAGCAAACTACTTTTTCTATAACCTATGAAATGCTATGAAAATAGTGAAAACTTGACAATATTTATTGGTAATGTATACTTGTGCTGAAGTTCTGGCCAGAAGCCCGCACCCCGATTCGGAAATATCCAACTGTACAGGCAACAGCAGACTGTATTAAGCAGTTGATAGGTCTAGTCGAACCTGTCTAGGGTAAGTGATTATTCTATGGCAAAGACAAAAACTTCCGCGTACGGAGTACAGAAACAGAAAATTGTTCCTGTCCGTGCATACAAAAGGAATGGCAAGAGAATAAAGCCTCATCGTCGTTCAACACCTAATTAGTAGGTGAAAGTAGATCGGGGTGTGGACTCTTGGTTAAGAAACTACTTTAATTTAATTATACATCAATCAGCAATAAATATCATGAGAGAAAAGAATAATAAAGAATCTAGATTATTATCTATCGGACAAGTCTCTAAGATTTTTGGTATTCACCAAGATACACTTCGGAATTGGGAAAAAAGGGGGCTTATCACCCCTCTTCGTGTTGGTCCTCGTGGTGATCGAAAATATCGTCCAGAAGATATTGAACGCATCGCAAACGATAAAAGTATTATAAAAAGTTTTGATACTTCACTCACAGACGAAGAGGGAAAAATGAATCTAACCCAATTAAAGCAGTTTCTTTGGAGCAGTGCCGATATTTTGCGTGACAGAATAGATAGCGCTGACTATAAGAAATATATTTTTGGACTTCTTTTCTACAAACGTATCAGTGACTCTTGGGATGAGGAGTATAAAAAAGTTCTTGAGGAGTACCATGATGAGGAAATCGCGAAAGCTGACCATAATCATAAATTTCAGGTTCCTAAGGATTGCCGATGGGAAGTAATACAAAAACAGGCTGACGGCATTGGTCACAAGCTCAATGAAATTTTTGATAAACTTACGAATGCAAACAGTCCGAAACTGGACAAGATCTTTGATGATTTAGATTTCGCAAATAAAGATAAATTTCCGAATGAGGTATTACAGAAGCTCATCAATCATTTTTCTAAACACGGTTTTGGTGATACTTACATTAGTACGGATATTCTGGGAGATGCTTATGAGTACTTGATTGCACAGTTTGCAGCTGATGCGGGTAAAAAAGGAGGGAGTTTCTACACCCCCCGTGAAGTTGAGCGCGTAATTATAAGTATTCTTAAACCACACGAAAAAGATCATATTTATGACATGGCGGTTGGTTCGGGCGGTTTTCTCTTAGAGGCGTATCATCATCTCAAAGATCAGTTTGGAGAAAAGAAAGCACGTACGCTGTATCTCTATGGGCAAGAGATAAATATTGGTACTTATGCGATTGCGAAAATTAACATGTTTTTGCATGGATTAGATAGTGCTGATATTCAACGCGGTGATACTTTAGCTGATCCAAAATTTTTAAATCCCGACGGCTCTCTAAAAACATTTGATATTTGCGTGGCAAACCCCCCCTACTCCATAAGTGAATGGGAGTACGAGATATTTAAGTCCGACAAATATGGACGAGTTGCTGGTTACGAAATGCCTCCAACAAAAAAAGCCGACTATGCCTTTGTACTGCATATGGTGCGGTCAATGAATGAAAACGGTCGCGCTGGTATTGTCTTACCGCACGGCGTACTTTTCCGTGGTGGTGCGGAAGGTCGTATTCGTGAACAGCTGATTAAAAATGACCTAATTGAAGCTATTGTTGCTCTTCCTGCAAAACTATTTTTTGGAACAGGTATTCCCGCGGCGATTGTGATATTCAACAAAAATAAGCCGGAAGACCACAAGAATAAAATCCTCATCATTGATGCGGAGAAAGACTTCGAAGAAGGTAAAAATCAGAATCGTTTGCGCAAGAAGGATATTGAGAAAATGGTGTCAGCGTTTGAGGACTACCGAAATATTGAGAAATATGCTCGTGTTGTGGATATTAAGGAGTTTGAGGAAAATGAATTCAATCTCAATGTTCGTCGCTATGTAGAAAATGGCGAGGACGAGGAAATTGTGGATGTGAAAACTGTATGGGGTGAGATGAAAGAAATTGAGAAAGATCGCGAAGCGATTGATAAAAAGGTCGATGGGTATCTAAAAGAGTTGAAATATTAAATTTATGAACGAGAAAAGATTAAAACATTTAGAATTGGTTCAAGGCGTAGTCACCAGAATGGGTTCAAATCTGTTTACCTTGAGAGGCTGGATGATAACGCTTGTTGTCGGTTTGTCAGTGGCTTTTTTGGAGGTTGGGCGAAACGAATTACAGATCATTCTAGTATTCGTTGTTTTGATTTTTTGGATTCATGATGCGTACTTCCTTTCTTTAGAGCGAAGCTATCGGTGTTTGTATGACAAAGTTAGGAAATTAACAGAGGATGAGATTGATTTTTCTATGGATATCTCGGAATTCAATAAGTTAAGGACGACATCTATTTGGTACTGCATGATATCAGGCACTCTGGCGTATTTTTATGTGCCAACTCTTATATTAATAGGGATAATAAGCATATTTTAATTTATGACAAGAAAAATATTTTACAGTTTCCGTTTTGATGATGATGTAATGAGGGTTCAGCAAATTAGAAACATAGGAGTAATTGAAGACAACAAGCCAGTTACACCTAACAAATGGGAAGAAATAAAAAAAGGTGGAGATACTGCAATTCAAAACTGGATAGATAATAATATCGCCCGTTCTGAATGTGTTGTGGCACTGATTGGAGAAAATACTTCTCAAAGTCGCTGGGTTGATTACGAAATCAGAAAGGCTTGGAACGACGGTAAAGGATTGGTAGGCATTTATATTCACAACCTAAAGGATCCAAGGTATGGAACCTCTAATAAAGGCACAAATCCCTTTGAGCAAATAGGGTTGAATAATGGGAAAAAATTATCAGAATATGTTTCTGTATATAACCCTGATGTAGATGCCTACAACTATATAGCTAAATACATAGATCAAATTGTCGAGAAAGGAATTGAGTCGAGAAATAAATAAATGAAAACTGACACAACACAACAGAATATTCCGAATGGATGGCAAGCAACTACTCTTGGAAAAGTTGCATCTATCACTAACGGAAGCACGAATACTCAAGACGCTATTGCTGACGGCCAATATCCTTTTTTTGATAGATCTATAGAAATAAAAAGAAGTAATAAATATTTGTTTGACGATACTGCAATTATATTACCGGGCGAGGGAGCAGAATTTATCCCACGCATTTACAGTGGCAAGTTTGACCTACATCAGCGAGCTTATGCAATTTTCCCAGATAAAAATATTGTTAGTCCAGCATATCTTTATAACTTTCTTTATGCGAATAGAAAAGATTTTGTAAAAAGTTCTGTGGGTAGCACAGTAAAGTCCCTTCGTTTGCCTTTTATTCAATCTGTTGATGTAAGCTTTCCCCCAATCAAAGAACAGCAAAAAATCGCAGAAATTTTAGGGGCTGTTGATGATGATATTAATAAAACACAGGAAGTTATTAAGACAACAGAAAAACTCAAGCACGGATTGATGCAGCAGCTCTTTACTCGCGGGATTGGGCATATAAAATTTAAGGAAACAAAAATCGGACAAATTCCAGAGGAATGGGATGTAGTAAGTATAAGAAATTCCTCGATAAAGTTAATTGACGGTGATAGAGGTACGAATTATCCAAAACATGAAGATTTCTCACCCGAAGGATTTTGTCTGTTCCTTAGTGCTAAAAATGTGAGCAAGAATGGATTTATTTTTGATGAAGTTAGTTTTATTTCTCAAGACAAAGACCGGGCATTACGAAAAGGAAAACTAGAGCGAGAAGATATTATTTTGACTTCAAGAGGCACTGTTGGAAATGTCGCGTATTACGACGAAAAAATATCTTTTGATAATATCCGTATTAACTCCGGAATGCTTATCGTGAGACACGGAGAACAATTTGATCCAGTGTTTTTATACAGATATTTTTCAAGTCCTCAAATGGAAGCGAAGTATTCAAGTATGGGGTCTGGCTCTGCTCAACCCCAACTTCCTGTTGGAAGCCTTGAGCAAGTAGAAATCCCACTAATACCAATTTCGGAACAGAAAGAGATCGCCAGTATAATTTCAGCGGTAAATGAAAAGATTTTGGTCAATAAGAAGTTAAAAGAAAAACTTACACTCCTAAAAAAAGGCCTAATGCAGGATTTATTGAGTGGAAGTAAGAGAGTAAAAGTGTAATTATGAAAATAGAAAAAGTCGAAAAGTTAAATCACGCACGTTTCCGCAATTTTAGTTGGGACACAGATCTCACTTCTTTTTGCGGCGGCGTAAATATACTTTTTGGTTGGAACGGATCTGGAAAGACTACATTTTCTAAAGTGCTTCGGGGAATTGAAAATGAGGATTTAGAAGACGGATGCACATTTAAGATCAAGCTAGAGTCCGAACATATTACTGAAACCAGTGATTTGAGTAGAGTAAAAGACAAAGTAAGAGTTTTCAATGATGATTATGTAGCTACAACATTGAGCGGAAGCTCGAGCATCCCGTATATTTTCTTTGCGGGAAAAGAAGCGGTTGACTACGCAGATGACGAGAATAAATTGGAAGAGAAAATTCAGGCATTGTCTAAAATAACTCTTCCATCAAAACACGAAGAAATCGCCAGACAAACTGCCATTTTAATAAAGAGCGTTACGGGCATTAACAGCTATAGGAAAGAATTAACTGGTGGTAGCACTTATGCCAGCTATGACAAAACTGACTTTGAAAACAGAATAAAGAATATTTCTGAACGAGTAAGAAATGGTGAAATTAAATCACACACGGAACTGATCAGAGATGATATTGATTCGTTAAAAACCCAACTGGTAAATAGTGACCGCATCGCAAAAGTAGATGCTGAAATTTCTACTTCAGCACAATGGTTAATCGACAACACTGGGGGGATGAATGCCACTCTCCAAGGTCAACCCATTCAGGAGCAATCTGAGCGGATAACAAAGCTAGAAGAAGACCAGGTTAGATGGATTAAGGATGGTGTTTCCCTACACTTTAGCCTTGATTCAAAACACATAACCTGTTTATTTTGCGGTTCAAAAATTACAAATACTGACGAGTTAATTAAACATTTCTCGGAAGAGGTAGTGCGTGCAATTAACGCTGTTGATGGATATTTAAATAGGATTGAGGATTTTACCACGTGGTTCTCGAAGGTTGAATCGCCGACAGTGACGCAGAGAGCTAACATTAGTTTTCTCCGCTCTGTTTTTGATTCTCTAACTTTAGTATTGAGAGAAAAACGAGGTGTAATTTCAACCAAGAAAGAACCTGTGATCGTGGATATTACTCGTATCCAGTCCCTCACTACAACAAATCCTGAGGATGCAACTGAGACTGCTTATGCCATTGAAACTCACTATGTAGCGGAAAAGTACGAAGAGCATCAAACAGCATGCAACGAATACAAAAAAGCTTTTGAGGGTAAGCAGACACAAGAACTAGAGATAAGATCACTCGAAGAACAGATCCGCATCTTAAAACAAAAGGCGAAAAGCACGCATGAACCGGCCTCTGCCCTGAACAGGTTATTTAAGACCGTGTTTCCTTATCGGAAAATAGAAATCGTTGATAGCGACGAAGGAACCGGCTATGCATTGAAAAGAGACACGGAATTTTGCTCGTTTTCGAGCTTAAGTGAAGGAGAGAGGAATTTCATAGCTCTAGCTTACTTTATCTATTCTATTAACGACGCACAAAATTATCTGCCTGATGATGGTATTGTTGTAATTGATGATCCTGTATCAAGTCTGGATAAACAAGCAATTTTTCAAATCTATTCCTTAATCGTTAATGAAATTAAACAGCATCAAAATCGACAGTGTTTGATACTTACACACAACCTTGATTTTCTCGGTCATTTGAAAGAAAGCTTCAGAAAAAAAATAGATGAGGACAAGGTGCGTTTATTTAGCTTATCGATAACTAATAGTGGATGTGTTATTGAGACAATCTCTCCTCTACTTAGAAACCACCGTTCTGACTATTACTATGTTTTTAGTGTCCTGTACGGATTTAAAGATAAGTGCGAGATGGAAGATGCTCATTTGGTAGTAAATCTGCTTCGCCGATGGCTGGAAACCTTCCTGGAGTTTAAATTTTCAACATCTGGTGACTTTCAATCAACTCTTGAATCTGCATGTACCGAAGGGAAAAAAATAACGGAGAAATGGCCGACTCCATTCAGCGCTAATCACTTAGAAATATACCGATTTGTAAGTCATGGCTCTCATGGTTTTCCCGATACCGAATCAACCGACGAGTCAATTCTCACCAATGCCCATCAAAGAATTCAGGAGGTATTTCAGTTAGTAAAAATTCTTGATCCGTTACACTATAAAAAACTTATATCAATAGTAAATAAAATATGAAATTCAACGAACAAATTACAGTAGAGAATTATATTACAAAGTTTATTAAAGATAAGCTTGGTTTTGAGTATATAAAACCAGAAGAATTTGCTCAACTTCGAGATCTTGAGAGCGAATATATTATCACGCCTTTTTTAGAACGTGCCATTAAATCTCTTAACCCTATCGCAAACGATAGTGAAGTAAAAAGTATTATCCGTGAAGTCAGGAAGATTGATAATAATGAGGATTTTTTGAAAGCACTGAGAGACGGAATTGACCTCAAGATTTCAGCTACAGGCAAAAAATATGATTACAAATTGATTGATTTTGATAATTCAGAAAACAACCAATTTGTCGTCACTAACCAATTTTATTTTGAGGGAGATTCGGAAAATATTCGTCCTGATATTATGATCTTTGTGAATGGTCTGCCACTGGTAGTGATTGAAGCCAAGAGCCCGACTGCATCGGAAGGAGTAAGTTTTGAAAATGGCATTGACCAGATAAAACGATATGAGAAAGTTGCACGTAAATTATTTATCCCAAACTGCTTTAATATTTCAAGTGATGGTTTAAAAACAGTATATGGTGCGACAGGCGTTCCAAAACAATATTTTTTACAATGGCGGGATGAAGATGTGGAGAAAGAACTGGGCGGTGAATTGGAAATGACACTTTTTTCACTGTTATCAAAAGCAAATTTTTTAGATATTGTTCAAAATTTTATTTTGTTTGAAAAAGAAAATGAAAAATTAGTAAAGAAAATAGCTCGTTATCAACAAGTGCGAGCGACTAATAAAATTGTGGAACGCGTGGTAAATAAAGAAAAACATCAGGGACTTATTTGGCATACTCAAGGGTCCGGCAAAACACTTACTATGTACTTTACTGCTTGGAAATTACGGTTTAATAAAGAACTTGCTAATCCGAAAGTATTTATTTTAGTTGATCGGGTGGATTTGGATGATCAGATATTTGAAACTTTTACTAATGCTGGAGGAAAAAATATTATTCGTGTAACTTCTCGCAAAGATTTGGAGGAAAAAATACAATCATCAGAGAAGGGTATATTTATAACCACTATTCAAAAGTTTTCCGAACTGGGTAATAAGGTGGAAAATCTTGATGAAAATGTGATTATTCTTTCTGATGAAGCGCATCGTGGTGACGAGGGTGTGTCGGGTATAAATATGCGTAGTGCCTTCAAAAAAGCATTTTTCTTTGGATTCACTGGAACTCCGGTTGATAAAACTCACACCAATACTTTTCGAAATTATGAAGGTGAAGGAAAACGTTACCTTGATTATTATTCTATTCAACAAGCGATTGATGATGGAGCGACTATCCCAGTAACCTATGAAGCTCGTCTTTCTAAATTTTCTATTGATGAAGAAAAGCTTGATCAACAGTTTGAGGAAATCGCCAGCGATTTGTCAGAAAAACAAAAGACAGAACTGGTAAAGAAATATGGAAAGAAGGCGGCGCTAGTTAAGCTACCAAAGCGTATGGAAGCTATTGCAAGAGACATTGTGGAGCATTACAAGCTCTATGTAGAGCCAAATGGCTTCAAGGCACAAGTCGTGGCGTATGACCGCGAAGCCGTAGCGAATTATAAGAAATTACTTGATAGACTTGTGCCAGCCGAATGGTCGGCTGTGGTGTATTCTCCCGGAGATCCAAATAGCGATACAGATGATTTGAAAATATATAACACTAGTAAGCGGGAACGAGAACAGATAATTGAGCGTTTTAAAGACCCAAAGTTATCTTTAAGATTTCTTTTGGTTTGCGATATGTTGCTTACTGGGTTTGATGCGCCAATTGAACAAGTTATGTATCTTGATAAACCGCTTCGTGATCATAATCTTTTGCAGGCAATTGCTCGAACAAATCGTGTATATATAAATAAGGAAGCGGGAAAAATTATTGATTATTACGGAATTACTCGGAGTCTTTATGATGCTTTAGACTTCGATGAGGATATTATAGATTCCGCGATGATCAATATTGAGCGAGTGAAGGACAGATTTAATGATATTATTAGTGATGTAGCAAAAATATTTAGTGGAATCAATATCGAGGATCCATCAATGGATAATCTTCGTCGTTGCCTAAAGATTTTTATTGATAATCAAGATAAGCAGAAATATTTTGTTGAAAAATATGCAAAGCTAAGAAGTTTATTTGAATTTCTCTCACCCGATCCTTTTTTGAAACAACACATAAGAACTTTTGAATGGATCACAAGTTTCTATTTAGCCTTTTTGAAAGAGTTTCAAAGTGAAGATGATCGTTATCTTTTGGAAGAATACGGGGAGAAAGTTAAGGAGCTTATCCAAAAGAGTGAAATTATTGACTATGAGGGAATTACAAAGAATTTCCGCGAACTACGCGTGAATGATCTCTATACCCTCGAACGCTTAAAAGGTATGGATGAGGAAGAAAAGGCACTCAATCTTGAGAAAATGCTTAAACAAGAGATTTCAATCAATCTTGATGAAAATCCTGCATACCAAAAATTTAGTGAGAGATTAACCGCTATTCGACGAGAATTTGAGCAAAACCAGATTGATCTAGCCGAGCGAATTCATAGGTATGAGCAATTGATGAGTGATATTAAAACCAAGGGAGACGAGGCAAAAGATTTGGGTCTTGATTTAAAAGAATATGCGCTCTATGTCATTTCGCAAGAGTTTATTGAAGGTGGGCAAGGCCAAATAATTCAGGAATTTGTGAAAGAGCTACGTATTCGTATTGAAGATGATCTTGATGCTGATTGGCAGGAATCTTCAAAGCGAGATGTATTCATTAAAGATATTAAACAAACTCTGCAGAAAATAATTTTACGGGATTATAAAGACCGTTTTTCTGTAAAGGATTTTCCGAAATTTTTAAACAGATTAGTGGACATAATCACTAAAAAGTTTTAGTTACTTATGGAAAAGATCATCACGTACACGCATAAAAAAAGTCAGAGAGCAAAACGGATGCGTCTCGCCGTTTATTGTGATGGTAGCGTTGTGATCACAAGCCCGTTTGGAGTTCAACAATCAATTATTGATAAATTTGTCTTAGATAAAAAACAATGGATTTGCGATAAGATACAGTTTTTCAAAAGTGTAGATAATAAAAATATTCGCACTTTTTCTCACAAAGACTACTTAGATAATAAAAGTAAAGCCTATGATTTAGTAAATGAACGGGTTAGATTTTATAACAAAATTTATGGTTTTTCGTTTAATAAAATTTATATAAAGAATCAAAAGACGCGCTGGGGTAGTTGTTCAAAAAAAAGAAATCTTAACTTTAACTACAAAATACTATTTTTAAATAATAAATTGCAGGATTATATTATTGTACATGAACTTTGTCATCTAAAAGAATTTAATCATTCAAAAAAGTTTTGGAATTTGGTACAGAAATCATTTCTTGATAATCCTGAAATTAGGTCACAGTTTAGAAGATATCCTTTACTATTACAGTAATTTTGAATTTCAAATAAATAAACAAATTATAACCCCCAAATCCTGGGGGAATCCCACATTAAACATTGAACTAGAAATTAAGGAAATAAATAATGCCCAAAATTCTCCATTTCGAAGACGACAAATTTCTGTCTGATATGTATTCAATCAAATTCAAACAGGTTGGTTTTGAATATGTAAATTATGAAAGTCCGACTGATAATCCGGTTGAGTTAATAAAAAAAGAAAATCCTGATTTGATTCTGATGGATATAAATATGCCGGTAATGGACGGTTTTAAGGCAACTGAATTATTAATGGCAGATGAAACTACAAAGAATATTCCAATAATCGGTTTTACCAATTTAAGTCAGGAAGTTGATGTTAATAGAGGAATGGAATTAGGGATGAAAGATTATATTATTAAAGCTTCATTTACTCCTACACAGGTAATTCAGAAAATTGGGAAAATATTAGGTGTTGAAGTAAAGATTGAAGAAATGCATTTTCCTCCGATAGAACCAAGTTACCCTCGTCCTTCAGTACAGGACGATTTGTCTCACGAAAAGAAAGATAAAAGTTACAAAAAGTTTTATATTACACTTGGTATTATTATCGTAATAGTATTATCTGCCATTCTACCACCATTACTAACACCGAAAGTAAAAAGTGATATTGACATTCCGAAAGAAACAGCTAATGAGATTTTGCAGTCAGTGAAAACTCATTTTGATCATCCAATGGAGCGTCTGATAGTTTTACGCTACCAGATTACGAAAGTGGAGGATTGGCAGGGTGGATATCATAATCGTTATATTGTAGAAGGTAGAACTATCTTTGGCCTTTTGTTTAATAGAGTGGATGCATATCAAAATGGCAGTGTTATTACTATTCCTACTCTTGAGAATGATTTGATCATTCAGGAAGATTAAATAAATATGAAAATGAAATCAATATTATATAGATGCTACTAACGAAAACAAACTATTTAGTATTCAAAGAATGTCCCCAGAATGCCTGGGTTAAAATCTTTAGACCTGAAATATATCAATCTAAACAGATTTCAGATTTTGATAAAATGATTATGGAATCAGGTAATCAGATTGATGAGTTGGCTAGAGAATTATTTCCAGGCGGCATACTGATCGAAGATCGGAAAGATATTCATACAACAAAGAAATTAGTTGATAAAAAAGAAAAAATAATATATCAGCCTGTTTTTTATACTGATAAATTTGAAGCAATCGCTGATATGTTGGTATGGAATGATAATAAAAATGCATATGATATTTATGAAGTTAAATCAACTAATAGCGGTAAAAATAAGAGTAAACATATTGATGAGTATAAGCATGATTTAGCATTCCAAGTTAATGTGTTAAAAGAATTAGCGGTACCTATTAATAATACGTATATAATTCGATTGAATTCAGAATACGTACGGCAAGAGAAGCTGGATATTAAAGAATTGCTGATTATTGAAGACTTTACTGATGAGGTGATGGGAATTGTTGATATTGTTTTAGATGAGATGAATTCTGCGTATGATTCACTAAAGTTAGAAAATAAGCCACAAGGTTATTGTAGTTGTATAAGAAAAGGTAGAAGCGCACATTGTATTTCATTTGATTATTTAAATCCAGAGATTCCTGAATATAGTGTTCACGATATTGCTAGAATAGGTAATTCGAAAAAGAAATTATCTGAATTAATAGATCGGAAGATTTATTCAATATTTGATGTTCCTTCTGGTTTTGAATTATCCGATATTCAGAGAAATCAAGTAGACGTTGCTCACTCAAAGAAGATAATTATCGATAAAGAAAAACTGGCAAATTTCTTTAGCGATATAGAATATCCTATTTCATTTCTGGACTATGAAACTTTCCCTTCAGCAATTCCTAGGTTTGTTGGCTATAGTCCATATAATCAAATACCTTTCCAGTTTTCTTTACATATTTTACAGAGTCAGGATTCTGAACTTGAACATTTTGAATTTCTTTATATTGATAAAAATAATCCGGATTTAGCATTTATTAATGAACTGAAAAAGTATTTACCGGAAAATGGATCGATTATTGTTTGGAATAAAACGTTTGAATCGGGTATAAATGAAAAATTATCGAAAAGACACGAGGAGCATTTATCATATATGGAAAACGTTAATAGCAGGATAGTGGATCTGGAGGTACCATTCACGAGTCAATTTTATATACACCCTGAATTTAGTGGTAAAACATCAATTAAAAAAATACTTCCAGCTCTAGCACCTGAGTTTTCTCATAAAGTATTGAATATTCAGGAAGGTGGAACTGCATCAGATACATGGAATAAAATAGTTTCTGGAGAATTTGATGAAAAGGGAATTAAGGAAAAATCAAAAGACCTTCTTGAATATTGCAAACTAGATACTTTAGCGATGTTTGAAATTTGGAAACATTGCATGAAGCAATTGGAAGACTAGGACATCTTTAGTCCAACTAAAATCACTACTACCAAAGAGTAGTTTTTTTATCTAGTTCTATGGGTTGTCAATCATAAGGATCAAATGATGATTCTGGGATTTCTCCAGTCCATCCTCCAATGTCTTGATTGTAGTCATCATTCATCTTATCCTCGACAATAGCGGCATAGCGATGCACGTCAGCGGCATGAGAAGTCCAATTATGGTAGGGGACTTCTTTATACATATTACGCCTATTATCCCACTTTCTCTTGTAATCGGAAATGGCATCAAGCCACAATGAACATTTTTCTTCATCAATCATAAGTCGGTTAAACATAAATTTACCAGCTTGGATACCATCATCAACTTTGTTTGGAGAAATAACAGTAAATTCAAGTCCTAATCTTTTGGCGTAATCAAGCCTTGTTTTTCCCGTGCTTATCTCCCTGGTATTAATATCATGAGGTGCGAAATGTTTTCCATAGTTGTATTGTTTACGATTGACAATAAGTACCGCCTGATCAATTCCATTATTTTCAGAACCTTCCCAATAATCAATCATGTATATTATCCCATTTATTCTTTGGTAAAATCCAACAGCTAGTGCCTGTCCGACTCCGATATCCCATACAGTATAAACTTTATGATCACTATAAAAGGGGAGGATACCAATCCGATTTTCAGATCTTGCTCGTCTAAGTTCATCAGCGTATACAGC
Source organism: Patescibacteria group bacterium (assembly GCA_018825385.1). GTDB lineage: Bacteria > Patescibacteriota > Patescibacteriia > UM-FILTER-42-10 > UM-FILTER-42-10 > JAHJEX01. Next base: position 6,093 of record JAHJEX010000031.1, on the reverse strand, counting down.
TCCTTTGACCGTCGACTCGAATGAGCAATAAAGCTCCTGCATATATTCTTCCTGTGACATAGTTTTTTTGGAATTTTCTATTTCTTCCTGAGAAATAACTTCAGTATCATTTACAGTCAAATGACATGTAAACCAATCAATATCATCTCAATTAGCTTTCGCGAATCCATTCTGTTGCCAAAAATTCGACTCATAAAAAGGAAACCATGCTACATGAAAGATTTCCGATATCAGCGAATTGTTGAGAAGAGGTGGCAGAAACAATATTCATGGCTTCCAGCATCTATATTTGGAAAAACATATTTTCCACTTGAAGCATCTGATCAGTTTAAAAGTTATGGCAAAGGAAGAAGGATAGGTATATGGACTCTCCCTCATATGGTACTAACATCTAGTATGGCAGTACGAAAAAGCAGACTGATACGGGTTGGTGGCTTTAATGAATGTTTTACTAGTTCATGGTATGAGGATACATTCGTCGGGGCAAAACTAATTGCAAATGGTGCAAAGGTTATACCACTGAATAGCATTACTGCTTGGCACATTATTAGGAATAAAAAAAATATGGATTCTAAGAAGATAGCTGCAATCAAAAAAAATCGAAAGTTGTATTATTCACTTCTTAATGGTAAAATAAAACTAGAAAACCAAAGAGATTTTTTTCATCACATGAAGTCCTATGATAAAGTCACAAAAGAAATATTCAAGGATAGCAGTTAAAGCCATATTTAGATCTGGTGATAAAGTTTTGTATTACAAAACAAAAAAAGGTGTACGTGATCTTCCGGGTGGGCATCTTCATTTTGGCGAGACACTGATAACTGCACTGCGTCGCGAACTCAAGGAGGAGATTGGCTTTCAGTTTGAACTTGAACCGCCTTTGGTGTACGCATGGACTTATCTTTCTAGTGATGAGGAGCGTCATGAAGCATATATTGGATACCTATTTGATTTGTCAGAAACTATTTCCTTTCGATCTAAAGAATATGGTGATAAAATCGAATTTATTTGGCTCGACAAAAGTGAAATAAAAACTGAAGCTTTTTTGTCGGGAATGGAAAAAGCACTTATTAAAGCAGCCGAATATTCATGAAGATTGTTTCATTAATCTTCACAAGAAACGAAGGAGAGCTCCTGCACGAAAATATTGAATTCCATATCAAACAAGGAGTGGATCTTTTTTTGATTATGGATAGTGCATCTAATGATGACACCGTTAAAGTGATGCAAAAGTTTGAGAAGCAGGGAATAGCTAGATGCTTTTACGATAACAAAATTTTTAAGCAAAAGGAACAAATAGATCGTTTGGCCCGTATTGCATTTCGAGAGAATAAGCCAGACTGGCTTATTCTCTCAGACACTGATGAATTTTGGTTTTACCCAAAAGGCCTTAAGGCCTATTTTAGTTGTGTACCAAAAGAAATCAATACTTTAAAAATAAAACGCTATCAATATTTTCCAACAGAAAAGGATAACTCGCGAAAACAACTAGTGCATCGTCGTATGTTATTTCGTGAAAATGGGCAGGGAATTGGTTTTGATACTGGGCTAGGGCATTATGAGGAAGGAATTGCACGATCAAAGATAGCATTCCGTCCCGTTCATAGAGATATAGATATAATGCCAGGTAATCATACCGTACATTTTCCTGGACGCAGGGTACTAAAAGTACCAAAAAAGGAATGCATTATTCGCGAATATCCTTTTAGAGATTATAGACAGTTTGAGGATAAAGTAAAAAGAGCTGAGGTCATCTTTAGGAAAAATCAACTCTACAAAGGGAACAAAAAACTTGGGACACATTGGCATGCTTTTCTTCAGACACTTCGACAGGGAAAGTTGGAAAAATTTTACAAGAATTCAATATTTTTTGATAAATATCACTTACAAAAGGCACTTACTGCTAGGGTTTTAGTTCGCGATGAAACACTAGCGAAATGGTAGTCTCTTTAATTTCTTGTCTAGTAAATCATGATTATTTCGGAGCCATCTTTCTGCAGTGGTAAGTTTTGATATGGCTTTCAAAGATTTTTCCTGCCCAAAGTCTATGTAATGCTGAAAAATCCAGATTCTATTCAACGAGCGGTATGTTAGAAAATCTAGTATTGAAATTATTTCCTCTTTAAATATGGGGTTGTGACATGAGTATATTGAAAGGTATTGTACAAACCGCGAAATAAATGTTTTTGTATTGTAACCACCCGATACGGTTAATGCCTGTTGTACAATACTATGTATCCTAGGTCTTTTACGGATATTGTCCCAGTCAATAATACACTGTATTCGTCCATCTTTGTCTACAATAATGTTATTATCAGAAAGATTACCATGAGTTATTTGATATGGAAGATTATGGAAATCAAATTTATATAGATTCTTTTCTAGAGTCTCTATTGTTTTACATGCAAAGGAATATAGCCTCATTTTTTTCCTAGACCTACTTCCTTTTAGCATATTTTTGTAGTGGTAGAGTTCTTTGAGAAGCTCTTTTGTTGTCAATATCTTTCCAGTCGGAAATGTTGAAAATATTTTCCCCGCATCTTCTAGTTTTCTATCAAGTTTCGAAAAAAGATTCGCTGCATCTCGAATCCTATGTAAAGAAATTTTTGTAGAATTCATACTTTTTCCATCTATATATTTGTATACCTCACAAGAATTATTGTTGTTCAACATAACACATGGCATTTTGTCTTTTGTAAGTATTAGCGGAGTAACTGGTATTCCTGCTTGATCCAAATATGAAAGTAGTAAAGAATTACGCTTTAGATCACTGTATTTTTCACCTTTTCTTATTTTGAAAACTAATTTTTCTCCATTAACTTCTTCAAGGAGATAAACATCATTGATAAATCCACCCTTAAATTTACGAATAACCTTTACCTTTCCCAACGGGGGGTAGTACCTTTTAATGACTTTATTAATTTCTTGGACCCTCATATTTATGTTTACTACTTCCATTATCATGAATAGTTATAAAGATGATTGTATCGCGGATATCATTTTTTTGTAAGCTTTGTCTACAGACTAATTGGTAGATAATTCGTTGTTAATATTTTTTGTTGCCTGCGTCAAATATTGCTAGAGGCATTTTTATTTTACTACAAATCTGTTGATTATAGCAATCGATTTAGAATCTATAATATTTTACTATTTTACCATATTTCGCTAATTTGCTAAACATTGGGAGTATCAGTGCGCGCACGGGAGGGTGGGGCAAGCATTTCCCCTCCTTCTACTGCGCCCAAGCATAGCTTGGTATGAAAAATCTGGAGCTTTTTATAAAAATGGCAGAAGCTAGGGCGGCGGCTGCCAAACTCGGTTTTTTCATTACGGCAACAATAATTTCTCATTTAAACTAAATTTGCTTTTTTGTATTTAGAACCTTGACATAGGATGTGTTCAACTTATAATAGTAAATATGAACATACAGAATGAGGAACTAATCAAAAGGCTAGGAACGTTTCCAAACCTTTTTACGCTAGTACCAGTTATAACTAGTTATGGATTAATTCCTGTAGATTTTACAAGGGGTGTTGTTGGGGAACCGACAATATTACAATTGATTGCCGCAGAATTTAAACTGTTGATTGATTTTGATCAGTTCGACGTGATTGCAGGCATTGAATTGTCTGGTATCACAATGGCAACTGCGATTGCAATAGCAACCGGCAAACCAATGGTTATTGTGCGAGGAAAATCAAAGCGGCCAGGTAGACCGGTAATTGTTGGTGATGTAAATTTTATCAAACCTGTAACACGTGTTTTGTTAATAGATGACTCCATGGCTGCGGCAAAATCAAAACGTGAAAGTACAAAAAAATTGGCAGACATTGGGGCAACAGTGACTGGGATAGCTGTTCTTATATATGGAGAGTATCAGATAGACCGGTTTCACGAAAAGTATCAGGACGTATTTAATAGCCAAGCATGGTTAGATCAGAGTGGTATCCAGTTGCATCATCTTATTACATGGAAAGAACTCACGGATTTGCAGTTGAAGTATGGCACTATGGATAAGGAATTGAATGCAATTGCACGAGAATCATTGCATTGGGATGCGTGGGAGGACGATGAAGAGGGATATATTACAAAAATGATCCAGTGTTTTAAGAATCGGAAAATATTGATACCGGATTATGTTTCAAAACACTATCAATCGAAAGGAATAGATTTAACTGTTTTATAAAATTGCTAATGTTAATTGCCAGTTTCCATTTTTTGGAGTTGGCAATTAGCTCTCCCCAGCCACGGGTGAATTATTACTTTCACTTCTAAAACCGAGTTAACTCGGTTTTATTCGTTCCAGTAATATTCCCCCTTTTCTCACAAATCCGTGCTCCCCTTCGACTGCGCTCAGGGTCCGCTCCTGATTTGCTCGGTTATTGAGAGTATATCAATATGCTGGATGAAACTGGGAATATTTGATATATTATATATATGAAACATCAATCGGGATATGTGCCAGTAAATTTCCACGCATTAGGAATCGTTTTGGTGATTCTTGGTGTGGTTGGGCTTGTGGAAAGAATTGTTAAGTATTTTGTAGAATGGAATAGTCTGGGTACAACTTTTACCTATTTTACTGTAGTTGTTATTTTAGTTGGTCTGTATATGTTGAAATATAATCCTAAAGAAAAAAAATAGCGTCAAGGATATGAAATGCATTAAATTCAGGTTAGCTGTTATACAGCTGGCTTTTTTTATCAAAACAAAGCATGTGAAAATATTGCTAAAAGGATATTTGAATGATATATTGAAATCAAAGTAAGGCGATGAACTGTCGTTTTTGGTTTAGTGATTTGCTACAAGAAGCGACTGGCGCAACGATCGAAACTATGAATTCTGAATAATCGCCTCAAAACAAAGGTTTTTTGTCAGGATATTGACAAAATCCGGGATATATACTAGATTCAAATGTTAAAGAGATTATAAATATTGCTTATTTGGTAGCTCATTTCATAGCACATAACGATCGTCAAAACAGCAAAACAGACCAAACCTCAACACTCACTAGGAAACTAGGAAAAAAGCAGAAGGAGGATCGGCCATGAAACCCAAATACTCAGTGCTAATCTGCGCCGGTCTGATATTATTCCTGACCGGATGCGGATATTACGCGGGCAACTTTCCTGAACCCCGAAGCGATGTCACTACCCTACCTGACTCAACCAAGGTTATCGTGGTTGATGGCAAACAGCGCAAGTGCGTGTACGCAAACGGAACATGGAGGTGTGTCGAACTCAAGACGATGGAAGAGATGCTGACTGGCGGACAACCGGATGCTTCCGAGAGAAGCAACAAGTTTGTTCCTCAGCAAAACCGGCCCCAGAGCCAAAACGAAGGACAGTGAAATGAAACGTTTTGTTGTTTCTCTATGCATCCTGCTGGGGATGCTGTTTTCCTTCGGTTGTGGCTCAACGGGTGGCACTTCTCCCGCACATGCCGCAAGCAACCAGATGCCGATCAAGTGCGAACTGATGGCGTCCGACAGTACAACAGTTGTACAGCTCGTTGAGTATCAGGGTTACGGTAGCAGACAACCCTGGTGGAATGCCAAGCAGGCCATCAAGGAAATCATCGAGAAGCGCCACATAGACAGTCTTGGTGTGCCCAAACAAGAAATCCGGGAGTTCCTGTCGGAGTCTCTAAAGGAAGCAATGCATTTTTACATGGAGAAGAAACCCGAGGTTTCTTTCCGCATGACTGTCGATATCCCGCCGGGAGTCAACTTGGCATTTAATGGTCCTGGCTCTCTGCGCCTGATTATCAAGAAGCCTGATGGGCAAACAGTCCGAGTCTTGGACCAAGGGATTGTATTTCTGAAAGAAATCAATCCCGATACCGGTGTAATTACCAAATGGGAAGACACCGTTAGGGGCACTGTCATCGTCAGTGCAGGATTCACCGAAGGATTACCGGCGAGCGAACCTCTGCGATTTTTCGTACAAGTACCGGAGCGCTTCATGGGTTATCAGGTTCTGAAAGTGATAGCAACGGATCGACTGACCATCAGTCAGACGGCTACTGTCACTCTCAGATAGGCAATCACCTCTGGAGAAAGGGGGGTATCTATAGATAAAATCAGTTTCCATG
>JAHJEX010000030.1 GCA_018825385.1 Patescibacteria group bacterium | reverse complement strand
AGCCCGTGGACCTCTTTTTGTTTCAGTTTCCTTAATATCAGCTACCTGCCATTCCCCCTTTTTGCCAAGTTCGATAATATTTTCAACTTCCTTGATATCTTTAGGTTCTACAGAACAAGTGAATTCAATTTTTTCCTTAGCTTTTGTGATCAAATCAGCTGTAATTTTCCAAAATATCTCTGGGACGAACTTTTGAATAATTCGTTCTCTCTCAACTAAAATACGCAATGCAGGGGATTGGACCCTGCCTGCTGATAAGCCATATCTAACTTTTTTCCATATTAATCCACTTAAATCATAACCTACTAATCTATCCAGAACTCTCCTTGCTTCTTGTGCTATACGCAGATTATTATCGATCTCTCTTGGATTATTAATAGCCTCATCTATTGCTGCTTGTGTAATTTCGTGGAATACTATTCTCTTGGTTTTTTTGTTGTTACCGTCACCATTTAATATTTCAGAAATATGCCATGCGATAGCTTCACCTTCTCTGTCAGGGTCAGTTGCTAATAATATTTCATCAGATAATTTAGCGTGTTTTCTAAGATCCGCAACAACATCTTTCTTATCTGGTGATATTTCATATCGTGGAACAAACCCTGCTTCAATATCTATTGCTTTTTTATTACTTTTTGGGATATCACGAACATGACCAACACTGGCTTTAACAGTGTAGTCTGAGTTGTTTCCTAGCAGCTTAGTTACTGTTCTTGCCTTAGTAGGTGACTCAACAATGACTAGTTTTTTTGACATATACAAATAGAAAATTTTACAATACTTCTATATATAACTGCAAATAGGATTACTGTCAAATTTATCTCATTCTGTACCCATACAAAAACCGGTCAATTTATCTGGAGAGTGTATAGTTCATTCCTCCTATATTTTTTACTTTTCCCTTCATTTCCATAAGAGTCAAAGTAGAATTTGTTACTGTTGCTGAAAGGCCACTTTGAGTAACAATATCATCAATATGCGTTGGTTCTAGAGAAATAATGGCAATGATTTTTGCCTCTTCTGGATTATCCGCTTCTATTGTATTTTCTTTTTGACTAACAATTTTTGCGGATAAATGGAGAGTTTCTAGTATATCTTCTGGACCGGTTACGACCTTAGCTCCCATTTTTATGAGGTTGTTTGGTCCTATCGAACTTTTTTGATATATACTCCCCGGTACCGCAAAAACTTCTCTATTTTGTTCTAATGCAAATCGAGCGGTAATTAACGCTCCGCTTTGTTTACCAGCTTCAACTACTACACATCCTACGCTTATTCCGGAAATAATTCTGTTGCGAATAGGAAAATGGTACTTTAATGGTGCAGTGCCGTGTGGAAATTCAGAAATTATTATTCCACCTTTTTCAATAATCTCACGTGCTAACCGTTCGTGAGTACGAGGATACAAAATGTCTATTCCAGAGCCAAGCACTGCTACTGTTTTACCATTATTTTCTAAAGCCGCTTTGTGTACAACTCCGTCAATACCCAGTGCCATTCCAGAAGCAATACATATTTTTTCTTGAGCCAGGCGACCGGCAAGATCACTGGCTATCTCACGACCATATGCGGTAGGCTTTCTGGTGCCGACAATAGCAATGGTGATTGTTGCAAGTGCCTGCCAATCACCCTTCCAATACAAAACAGCGGGCGGACGAGCAATCTCATTTAACAAAAGAGGATATTGCTTATGCTGAATTGTAATCATTTTTATTCCGGCCCTCTCAAGTTTTACCCATTCCTTTTCGGGATCAATCTTTATTCTCTGTTCTACTATCTTCTGGGCAATGGTAGGAAGAACACCACAAGCTGTGAGGTCTTGATATGACGCTTCCCAAGCTTCCTGCATGCTGGAAAAACCGTCGATTAGCTTTTTGAAAGTCTGGGGGCCGGTCTGCAAAATACAATTAAAACTATTCCAATAAATTTGATCTATCATGACTAGTGGGTTAGTATATAAGTGTCGTATATGTCCGCTACAACATGTAGCGATAACTAGCGAAAGGAGGCATAAATGACACTGTTCATTGACTTCTCACATTGACAAGGGGGATACATCCTCCTTATCACAAAAGAGGGGGGAATCATGTCGAATCCCAGTCAGTCATATAGACAAGATGAGCTTTTTCCAGATCTTGCCGACGCAACTTCTGAAAGAGAAATATTTCAATGGGAAATCAAGGTTGGCGACATAACGTACACGGTGGAAGGTGCTACCCGACGGGAAGCACTTACAGAACTGGGCCGTGCAATGGGTTCAGTTGGACAACCGGAAACCAGTTACCGCCTGGCGTTGCAACGCAAACCCGAGATCATTTCCCAGATCTCAGTCAAGTTTCTTGCACAAAAATAACAGGGCCATTTATGCTTGGACGCCCTGTTTTTTCTTCTTTATAAAATTATAACACACCTCTTGATATCTTTCAACCAATCTTTGGACAGGGCATCAAAATCTATCTTAACTACTTTTTCTGACAATGACCATTGGTCACTTATCTCAAGTAGCTGTTTGATTGTTTTGGGTATTAGGCTTTCAGAAAATTTGAATACAACTCTTTTTCTCGATTCTCCGTCTGAATTTGTAACTATCGTCGTATCAATACTTGCAATACTACTTTTTTGGGCGAGGATCTTCAGTTCTAACAATGAAATAAGGTTTCTATATTCTTCGGGAGATGTATCCATCAAGGAGAATTGATTAGCTAGTTTATGCAAATTAGCTAAATTATTTGCTGCTGATAATTTTTGATACCAGTGTAGCCTTTTTTCTTCTCGCGGCTCCATAGAGGTGGGAATGCCCGTAACGATTGGTAGATCAATAGTAACATCCCTCACTGGTTCAGGAGTTTTGCCGGTTCTAATCTCTTCAGCTGATTGCTGAAGTAAGTTCAGATATAAATTAAGCCCAATGGCATTAACCTTTCCGTGTTGTTCTTTACCTAGAAGATTGCCAGTCCCACGAATTTCCAAATCTCGAAGCGCCAGTTGGAATCCGCTTCCTAGCTCTTTTGCTTCAAGAAGAGCAATTAATCTTTTCTTAGCATCGGGAGTAAGTTTTTTACTTTTGTATAAAAAGTATGCAAATGCCTGTCGGTCAGCGCGTCCGATCCTTCCTCTTAGCTGATAAAGCTGTGAAAGGCCAAAATTAGTAGCATCTTCTACAATCAAAGTGTTTGCATTTGGAAGATCCAGTCCATTTTCAATAATTGTTGTTGAAACCAGAACGTCAATTTCTCTATTGTCAAAGCGTTCCATTACATCCACCATGTCTTGCTCATGTAGTTGACCATGGACTATTCCTATCCTAGCTTGCGGCACTAATTTATGTACTTGCTTTGCTTTTGCTTCTATGGTTTCTACTTTATTGTGGAGAAAATACACTTGACCATTACGTTTTAATTCCTGCTGAATTGCATCTGTGATCAGTTCATCTCGCGCTGGCCTAATAATTGTTTCTATTGCAAGACGACCAGCTGGCGGAGTTTCGATTGTGCTTATGTCTTTCAGGCCAGAAAGCGCAAAATTGAGTGTTCTTGGTATTGGTGTGGCGGTAAGTGTTAGAATATGAACATCATTTTTTAGCTTTTTCAATTTTTCTTTATGTTCAACACCAAATCGCTGTTCTTCGTCTACAATAACTAACCCTAGGTTTTTGAACTGCACGTCCTTTGAAAGCAGTCTATGGGTTCCGATTACAATATCAATTTGGTTGTTCTTTAATTGCGATATAATATGTTTTTGTTCCTTTGGGGATTTTAGTCTGCTCAATAATTCAATATTAATCCCAAATTCTCCCAACCTTTCTTTAAAGGTATCGAAGTGTTGTTGGGTAAGAATTGTTGTCGGAGAAAGTAGAGCAACCTGCATTCCATTCATAACTGTTTTGAATGCTGCTCTTATTGCAACTTCAGTTTTTCCAAATCCCACATCGCCACATACTAAACGATCCATAGGAATAATTCTTGCCAAATCATGATTTATTTCTTCTATTGAACGCTGTTGGTCGGGAGTAACTTCAAATTCAAAAGTCCTGGCAAGTTTCATTTCTTCAGGAGTTTCTTTTTTTAGGGAAATAGTTTCTGTTTGTGCTCTTGCGGTTGATGTTTCTAGCAGTTCTTTTGCTAGTTTAAGAGAGTCCCTTTTAATCTTTAAGCATACTTCCTTCCAACGACTACTGCCTAATCGATGGAGTGGTGGGTTTTGTTTTCCAATATATTTATTAAGTTTTTCTGCTTGATATACTGGGACGAATAGCTTGTCACCTTGATCATACTCAAGATAAAAAAACTCTCTTAGCACTCCCTCGATTTCTTTTTTTACCATTCCTCGAAAGCGAGCAATCCCATGATCAAGATGAACTACCATGTCTCCCGCCTTTAGTTCAGCCAAAAACTTATGATCAATTTTTGACGACTCTTGCTCTTTAGTGTGTTGTGAAAAACCAAAGATTTCTTGGTCCGTAAAGAGCGCTATTTTATTTGATGGCAAAATAAAACCTTCTAGTGACGTAGGAGGAGCAGAAATAAATATTACATTCTTTTTTAGCACGCTGGAATTTTTTATTAAACTTTCCAACTCCTTTTTTCTCTTTGTTGAAATCAGCATTGAATATTT
>JAHJEX010000004.1 GCA_018825385.1 Patescibacteria group bacterium | reverse complement strand
TTTATCCATTACCTTGTTTTGGTAAGGAACATCCTCAGGGAAAATTTCATTAAACAAAATTCTTCCAACGCTTGTTTCAATACGTTTACCATGGTGCATTAATCCGATCTTTGTCTGAACGGTAATAGTGCCAATTTCATACGCTAGCACAGCTTCTTCTTCTGTGGCAAAGAATTTTTTGACCGGCTTATTTTCATCAGTAATTGATGTTAAATAGTAACAGCCTAAAACGATATCCTGCGAAGGGGTAATTACTGGCTCTCCTGTTGCTGGCTTCAAAATATTGTGAGTAGCAAGCATTAAATTTTTTGCTTCATCTCTTGCTTTTTGAGTCAAAGGAACGTGAACAGCCATCTGGTCTCCATCAAAGTCAGCATTGAATGGTGGACACACCAAAGGATGCAGTTGAATTGCATTTCCTTCAATTAGTACTGGCTGAAATGCTTGAATACCAAGTCTGTGCAATGTAGGTGCGCGATTAAGTAAAACATGAGAATTTTGTGTAACCTCTTCCAAAATGTCCCATACTTCATCGCGTCCTGATTCAATAAACCGATTAGCACTTCGAACATTGTGAACATATTCTCGCTTAATCAGCTGGCTAATAACAAAGGGTTTAAACAGTTCCAAAGCCATCTTTTTTGGAATACCACATTGGTCTAACTTTAAATGTGGACCAACCACAATCACAGAACGTCCTGAATAATCAACACGTTTTCCTAAAAGGTTCTGTCGAAATCTTCCCTGCTTACCTTTTAACATGTCAGCTAATGACTTTAGCTGGCGTCTTTGACCGGTTGATGCGGTAACTGTTTTTCCGTGACGGGCATTATTATCAATAAGAGCATCTACTGCTTCTTGTAGCATTCTTTTTTCATTTCTTGTAATAACTTCCGGTGCATTAAGATCCAAAAGTCGTTTGAGACGATTATTTCTATTGATAACACGTCGATATAAATCATTTAAATCAGATGCGGCAAACCGACCACCATCTAACTGAACCATCGGTCTAAGATCAGGAGGAATAACAGGAACTGCAGTTAGAACCATCCATTCCGGGCGGATATTATTCTTCTTTATGTTTTTTACCAACTTGAGTCTTCTCACAACTCTTCGCATCTGATTCTTGCTTGCTTTTTCAGTCTCAGCCTCTAATACTTTAATTAACTTATCTAAATTAATTTCCTCGAGAAGCTTTCTAATAGTCTCTGCCCCAATCCCAGCCTCAAAAACATGGCCATACTTTAAAGAGAGATCCTGATATTTGTTTTCAGAGATGATTTGTAATGGCTTTAGCTCTTTTAATTCCTTGCGAGCTAATTCTACTGCTTCCTGTAAATCTTTTAGTTTTTCATCACGATTAACCGCATTATTAATCAATTCCTGTTCAACCTCCTTAACAGCCTTTTTATGTACTTTCGTATCTTTTTCTACTGCATGAAGTTTTGCCTCCACTTGCTTTGCTTCATTTGCTCTTCGGTTGAAATCTGACTCTATAATTTTTCTCTTACTCTTATATTCAGAATCAATCTGTTTAATAGTTTCTTGGCGAAGCTCATCGTCTACCTTTGTAATTATAAAATTGGCAAAGTAAATTACCTTCTCTAAATTTTGTACAGAAAGATCCAGTATCAAGCCGATCTTGGAAGGAACTCCTCGCAAAAACCAAATATGAGTAACTGGGACCGCTAAATCAATATGGCCCATTCTTTCTCTTCGAACCAAAGAGCGTGTTACTTCAACTCCACATTTATCGCAGACAATTCCTTTGTATCGAATTCTTTTGTACTTGCCACAATAGCATTCCCAATCTTTTGATGGACCAAAAATCTTCTCACAGAATAGACCGTCTTTCTCCGGCTTTTGAGTACGATAATTAATAGTCTCCGGTTTGAGCACCTCGCCATGTGACCATTCATGCAATTCGTCAGGAGAAGCAAGCTTCAAACGAATAGCATTGAAATTAAGTCTTTGTTGTTCTTTCTCTTGGATCATATTTCAAAATTATTTTTTTTCTTCCTTATCTTTACTCCCTGAGTTTGTCGAAGAGTCTCTATTCTCTTCCTCGCTCTTGTCTTTTTCATCTTCCTTCTTTTCTACATTATCTTCTTGCTTATTTTCTTCCTTGTGGCCTTCCTGTGTGATCAAATCAACATCCAAACAAAGCCCTTTGAGTTCTCTTACTAAAACATTAAATGATTCAGGAACATTGAGGTTTCTGATCGGCTCACCCTTAATTACAGCCTCATATGCTTTCGAACGTCCAGGTACATCATCAGACTTAATGGTCAACATTTCTTGTAACATATTTGCTGCACCATAAGCTTCTAATGCCCATACTTCCATTTCTCCAAAACGCTGACCACCAAACTGGGCCTTACCACCAAGTGGTTGTTGAGTTACCAATGAATAAGGGCCGATAGAACGCTGGTGAATTTTATCTTCAACCAAATGATTAAGCTTTAGCATATAGGTATATCCAACCGTTACTTCTTTATCAAAAGGTTTGCCTGTTCTGCCGTCATACAAAACCATTTTTCCCTCTCTTGGGAATCCTGCTTTTTCTAATTCCTTTCTAATATCCTCTTCGTCAATTCCATCCAGAGCAGGAGTTGCTACATGATAACCGAGGTTTTTTGCTGCTAAACCCAAATGAGTTTCCAGAATTTGTCCCAGGTTCATACGAGAAGCAACACCAAGAGGGTTCAGCATGATTTCAACAGGCGTACCATCTTCTAGAAAGGGCATGTCTTCTACCGCTACGATTCTAGAAATAACACCTTTATTTCCATGGCGACCCGCCATTTTATCTCCAACCTGTATTTTTCTAAGCTGAGCAACTGACACTTGAATAGTCTTAATGACACCTGAAGGAAGTCTATCTCCTTTTTCTCGTGAAAATACTTTAATTCCAACCACCTTACCATGTTCCCCATGCTCAAGATAAAGTGAACTGTCTTTTACGTCTTTCGCTTTTTCACCAAAGATTGCCCTAAGCAATTTTTCTTCAGCTGATAATTCTGTTTCCCCTTTTGGTGTGATTTTTCCTACCAAAATATCTCCAGATGAAAGGTTAGCACCGACTCTAACAACTCCCTCTTCATCAAGGTCTTTTAATTTCTCTTCAGAAACATTCGGAATATCTCTTGTTATAACTTCGGATCCTAATTTTGTATCTCTGACATCAATTGTATAGTCTTCAATATGAATAGAAGTATAACGATCATCTCGAACCAGTCTTTCTGATATTAAAATTGCATCTTCATAATTACCACCTTCCCAAGGCATATAAGCAACTAAAATGTTTTGACCCAATGCCAACTCACCCCGATCAGTGGAAGCTCCGTCCGCCACCACATCTCCCGCTTTCACCTTTTGTCCTTTCTCAACGATTGGTTTCTGGTTCATACATGTAGATGCATTTGATCTGATAAATTTGCCCAACTCGTGCGTTGTCAGTTTGCCATCGTCTTCAAGTATTTGAATTTCCGCTGCAGAAACTGCCGTGACCTTTCCAGACTTTTTGGTAACGATTACCTGACCAGAATCTTTAGCAGCTTGTAGCTCAACACCAGTCCCAACTAATGGAGCTTCCGGCCGCACACAAGAGACTGCTTGACGTTGCATGTTTGTCCCCATAAGTGCTCTCACCGCATCATCATGTTCTAAAAATGGAATAAGCGCTGTAGCAACACTAATAATCTGATTTGGTGCGACATCCATATAATCAATATTATAAACATACTCCATTGTCGGCTGACCATTCTTCCTTACTTCTGCTCTTTCATTAATAAAATATCCATTTTCATCAGTAAGTGTAGTAGCGGCGGTTGTTATACGGCGCTCTCCCTCAAAAGCATCCAAGTAGTTGATTTCATTTGTTACAACTGGTACAATCGGCACCGTTTCTATGTCAGCTTTTTCTAGTTCTTTTGCGCTTTTAGCATCAATGACCTCACCTTTTTTCATTAAAACATTACCATCTTTATCCACTACATCTTCTCTGATAGTCTTTCCTTCTGTCACAGATAATTTATTCGGAACATCATGTAATACTCTGCGGAATGGTGTTTCAATAAACCCAAATTCATTTACTCTGGCATAAGTTGTAAGATGTCCTACTAAACCAATATTTGGACCTTCCGGAGTCGAAATAGGACAAATACGACCGTAGTGAGTTCTATGTACATCACGAACATCAAACCCAGCACGCTCTCTGGATAAACCACCGGGCCCCATGGCTGAAAGCCTTCTCTTATGTTCCAACTCTGCTAGAGGATTAGTCTGATCCATAAATTGTGAAAGCTGAGAAGACATGAAGAATTCCTTAACCGCACCAATAACTGGACGTGCATTGATTAACTGATTTGGGGTGAGCGTTGCTACATCTTTAGTACTCATGCGATCTTTAACAATTCTTTCCATTCTTGCCAGACCAACCCTGAATTTGTTCTGAACCAACTCACCAATTGCCCTCACACGACGGTTACCAAGATGGTCTATATCGTCTGGTTCTTCCTGAGTGGTGTTTAGTCTCACTATCTCTTTGACAATCGCTATTAAATCGTCTCTCATTAATATGCGATTCTCTTTTGTCAGAGGAAAATCAAATTCAAAACGCTGATTCAGTTTATAGCGCCCCACTTTTCCAAAATCGTATCGATCAAAGTTAAAGAACATGGAATGAATCAGTGATCTTGCATTGTCGACAGTTGCCAGGTCTCCTGGACGGATTCTCTTGTAGACTTCTTTCAAGCCTTCTGCTTCTGAGCGAGAAATATCTTTTGCAATTGTTGTATCTATATAGCGAATATCAGGATGGATATCAATTTCTTTGAAGATATCTTTAATTTCTTCGTTACTGGAAAAACCAAAAGCTCTAAGCAGTGCTGTTACCGGAACTTTGCGCTTTCGATCAATTTTTACATTGATGACATTATGGCCGTCGGTCTCCAGTTCTAACCAAGCTCCGCGATTAGGAATAATCTTTGCCCCGTATAATCTTCTTCCCTTAATAATTTCTGAAGTAAAAAATACACCAGCTGACCGAATAAGCTGGCTTACTACTACTCTTTCAATTCCATTAACAACAAAAGTCCCACGTTCTGTCATGAGTGGGAAATCACCTAAATAAACTTCTTGTTCCTTAATCTCACCAGTTCTCTTATTAACTAGTCGAGCAGTGACTCTTAGAGCTGCTTCAAATGTAAGGTTCTTGGACTTTGCTGTTCTTTCATCGAAACGAGGTTCGTCTAGGTAGTGATCAGAAAAATATAGTTCCAATTCACGCCCAGTAAAATCTTCGATGGGGGAAATTTCATCAAAAAGTTCCTTCAGCCCCTCTTTCATAAACCAACTATACGACATCGTTTGGATGTCGATTAGGTTCTGGAGAGGTATTGGTTGATCTAATTTCTTAAAATACTTGCGACTTATGGATCGTTGGTTTTCGGCCATTAAAAGATCTTTCTCATTATTTGTTTGCGAGAAAGAATGATTAGGACTATTCCAGTCGGGTTTTTATTAGATTGTTGATAAATAGATACTACCAGCTAATTTTTCATTTTGTCAAGTATTCTGAAAAAAAGCAAGGGTGTTTCTACGATTTTGGCTAAAATTAGCCAATTCATGATTTATTATATTTGTTTGATTGTCGCTTCCATAGATTTTTTTTTGAAATTTATCCTCCCAAAACATGAAACTCACAGGTTATCCACATGGTTCTATCAGTTTGAGCTTGCATCCCACATACATTGGAACCAAATACGGTAAGATTCCGCCAAATTCCGATTCACAAACACAGATAATGTCACATCTTCAACGACTCTTTCTACATAAAGCCCTGTAAAAATCACAATAGTATCGCCAAAAAAATCTACAGAAGAGTTTGTGGAAAAACCAGGGGGAAGAAATCGATACTCCCCATAAGCATTGTAAAGTGGTTTGGATTTTCCAATTACTTCCCTCATTTCATGATCAAACAAATTATAAACCTTAATTTTTCTTTTTATTCTTTCTTGTTCAAACCAATTTGCATAGTCCCCAAGTTTTTTGTCGCCCCATCCACCTTTGGCACCAATGCTCCTGATGGGCGTCTCACTAGAAAGCATATCTTGCATAAATTTTTTGAATCCTTCTATCCCCCGATAAATCACGGCCTTCTCTCGAACCTTTGCGGATTGAAAAATTTTTTTCATATCCGGCAAAACAGCCCCTAGGGCAATTTCTTTTGATTGAATCAATTGATGAAGTTTTTCTGGGGCAACGGCTGCATATATTCCTTCTTTCTCACCAACAATCTGAAAAATTAATCCCTTGTCAATCAATGTGCTAAGCGAGTCATAAATATTTCTGCGATTAATACCTGTTTTATTAGCAATTGACGATACTCGCGATTCGCCAATCTCAAGAATGGCGAGATAAATTCGTGCCTCACTCATAGTAACGCCCAGTGTCTGCAATTCTTTTGTTAATGCTGTTTCCATATTTACTGTTTATTTTATTGATTTGGCTTGGTGCCAGAGATAATCAAACCAAGTTCGGTAGGAATCCGCCAGATCAGTACTTATTATTCTAAATATTAAAACATCTTCAATTGTCCTCTCTTTAGGCATAGAAAAGTGAATAACCTGATCACCGCAAATATCTATAGATGCAAAGGTAGAATACTCTTTTGGGAAAAATCGAATCCACTGAGGATCATAGTTTTCATAGATATCCTTGCCAGTCAGATGAATTTCATTATCGAAAATTCCCTGGATTCGAATTCCTCGGTTTTTACAGGCAGCAAAAAAATCCTTCCGCTCTTCTTCTATTTTGGGATCATGCCACGCCCCTTTACCGCCGACAAAAAGAACCGGATCTCTTTGAGCAAGAACAAACTTCCAGAAATTTTTCATTCCTTCCCATCCGCGTTCAATAGATGCCTGGTCAGATGCCTTTTTTAAAGAATAGAGACTGTTTAATTCCGGCAATATATTTTGAACTAATTTTGTTTTTGATGTAAGAATTTCCCGCAGTTTTTCCGGATCCACCGCCTCATATTGCTGTTCACCAGTTTTTGAAATACATAGAACCAGTTTACGCTCTAACAAGCATTTGATGGAATCATAAACATTTCTCCTGTTTACCTTTGCATTACTGGATATAGAAGAGATATTGGAACTTCCCGAGACAAGCAGGGATTCATATATTTTCGCCTGATTCCTAGGCAATCCCAGTTGTTGCAATACTTCTACATACATTACTATTTTTGCTAATATTAGCTTATTTTCACTAATTTCTGTCTGTGGTGATATTTGCCACTCACTATTTATATTATATCATCCCCGGTTAAAAGTCAAGACAGTATGAATTGAAACGAAGGCAAGTTGACAACTAAACAGGAGGAATAGTCATGCCACAGATGAGAGACACTGTGCCGATCCCCGGTTCCATGTTTGTAATGAATGTCTGCTGTCAGAACTGCGGATCAACAAAGTTCCAGTCAGAAGGATGCGGTACGGTCCGCTGTATCGGATGCAGACAGTACTTCATCAAAGCCGGAGAGGGATACGGAAGTACCTGTGATCTTTTCTACAGTGCCACTTGGTATTATGATCCTGTGCCACCTCAAGCGACAAACCTTTAGTAGCCAGAATTAGCCTCGGACAAAAGGAGCCATCATGACCACGCAAAAATTAGTGGACAAGATCGCTCGTCTTACCAAAGAGTTGGAGCAAGAGCGCTCTAGTAATGCTACTCTCAGACAACAGATTGAGACAATGGAACAACAAGAACGTAATATGGCCGCCTTATTCCGAGGCGCACAGCCAACCATTGAAGGTCGCATTGCTCATGCAATTGCTACCAGCTCAAGGAAAACTGAAACAGAAAAAGGAGAGTAGATCATGAAAACGCTAGCCATCGTTCTAGCACTGATGTTCGTAGTTGTTACCGCTCTTGCTGAAACCACCACAAACACCAAACTTTTACTTCACGGAGTCAAGCCGGTTACTGAACAATCCAACTGGCAAGTTGCTGCCTGGGGAATTGTACCCAACTTCACCTCAAATCCTGCGGTGAGCGTATTTGTCGCTGGTCCGCGGTATGGTGTAAAGGACCAATGGTGGATCGAAGTGATGGGTGGCGCGCTTACTATAATGCAGGAGAGTCAACCACTCATCGATCT
>JAHJEX010000029.1 GCA_018825385.1 Patescibacteria group bacterium | reverse complement strand
TAGAAAAGAATTCAAAAACATTATTAATACCTGGGAGCTTAATTTGCCAAAAGCAAGCAAAAAAACACTTCGATTGGTTATGAAGCGATTTAATGTAAGGCCAGAAGAGGTTGTGTATGCTGATGATCAGGAGTCGAATTTGGTAGACGCAAGGGTGCTTGGGGTAAAAACTATATTTGTTAAAAATTATAGTCAGTTTAAAAAAGAATTATATCATTATCTTAACCATGCCAAATAATAAAAAAATTGAATGGTTCCAGTTGTCTCAACGGCAGCGCATGAGTCCTTTTCCTAATTATCTTTCTATGGAGTCGATAGGTAAGGAAATGAAAAGTGTGGTTGGTGTTGCATATAAACGCATAGTCCTTATGTTTGAAGAAAACCACATGTATCTGTATTTTGATAAAGCAGATCATGCACGAGTTGGAAAAACTGTGTTGAAGGAGGTATTTGAACAACCTGACATATTTATCAAGCTTGGTAAAAAGCAAAAAGATTTTGCCAAAAGCTTCTATGCATTTCTAAAGAAGAATAATAATCCAACAAGACTTAAATCGGTGAGCAATGGTCATTTGGCAGGACTGCATGAAGAATATGTAAAGCGTTACAAGCAAGTATATTCACATTATTTTCCTGTTTTGGCTATGGAAAACTACTTATTCAAGTATCTACAAAAGTATATTGCTACCAAAGAATCAGATTCAAAAAAAGCGGCACATTATGTAGATGCTCTTATTACAGAAACAAAGGCAATGGTGAATAGGCAAGAAAGTTTAGCTGCTTTAAAGCTTTGTACAATAATTACGAAGAGAAAAAAATGGACCAGCTATTTCAAAGGAAGTGTAGCAAATACTGTTGCTTCCATAAAAAAGGACAATGAACTATTGAAATTAATGAAGAGTCATGAGAAAAAGTTCTTCTGGATTACTAGAGATTATGATGATCCAATATTAATTTTGAGGACTTTATTAAGCGCTTCAAAACGCGTTTAAGAGGGAATTCAGCCAGTGCCTTAAAAAAGATGCTGAAAGAAGAAGAAATAATTAAAACTACAATCAATGAGATTCATAAGAAATTGAACATAGATAAAAAACATCAACGTTTGTTTCAAACGATGCGCGAAGGAATCTATTACAAAGAATTACGAAAAAGCATTGTGTCACAAACTCTATACTATTATGATCCTATTCTAATGGAAATAGCTCGGCGTGGGGGACTCTCTATGCGTCAGGCGCGTCATTTCCAAACAGCAGATGTCAGGCTAATGCTCACTAAAGATGTTGATATGAGTAACGAACTAAATGAAAGAATAAAACTATGTGCGTTTATTATGGAAAATGGTAAAACTAGTCTATATACAGGAAAGAAAGCTCAGCAGTATCACAAAAGGTTTGTAGAAATAGACAAAAATATTAAAGAACTAGTTGGCATGGCTGTTTCACCAGGTATTGCCAAAGGGCCAGTAAAAATAGTAATCAATCCCGATGCGTTTTATAAAGTTAAAAAGGGAGATATAATCGCAACTCTACAAGCAACGCCTGTGTTTACTCAAGTGCTCTCTCTTGCCTCAGCATTGATATGTGATGGAGGACCGGGTATTACCTCACATCCGGCTACTTTGGCTCGCGAAGCGGGTATACCTGGGATTATAGGTTTACGGATGACAACCAAGATTCTAAAAGATGGGCAGATAGTGGAGGTAGATGGTAATAATGGTACAGTGAAGATTAAATAGTTTGAATCAAAAAACCATCTCACATATGTGGGGTGGTTTTAGTTTGTGCTTATTGTTTTAGCTCTTCAATTGCCTTTTCAATCTCTGGGCCAAAAGGTTTTGCTGTTCGTTCTGTGTCTCCTTGATAAAAATCATATCTCAGACCTTGAGCCTCGGGTACTTCTCCAATCTTTTTCATAATTTCTTCCAAAGGCACTCCGGATTCTCTAGCAGCAGCAACAGTGGCAATGGAAGCGTGGGCATTGGCAATTGCAACAACGCGTTTTGGATAATCTTTTATCTTATGAGCAACCACTTTATCAAGCGTGGCTATATCACTGTCATAGCGTGCTTCCATTTGACTTCTTTTTTCTACATTACTAGGAACTTCTTCTTCGGGGGAAACAGCCCATGCCATCATATCGCCACTAGCGCCAAGTGCTTCTTGAAATGCTTTGTCTTTTATTTTCATTCGATATTCTGGATTTTGATCCATTCCTTTAACTCCTTTTAATCTTTTTGCTATTCCAGGGCCAGCTTTTTTATCTGGCTCCCTTTCCAAATATTCATAAGCGCCTTTGGGGAGATAAATATGCTCTTCAGGTACACCGTATTGTGTCAGTATTTCGTATTCTAGCCAAACTTGCTCCAATGTTCTGGTTGTGCCAGAATCTCTCAAATGAAATTCAACATTCCGGATTGCCCCTCGAATAGCTGCTGTTCTTACTTCCTCATCTTCCCATTCTTCAAATTCTGGGTTGCTCTCCAATAGTAAACTATTTAATATCTGATTAATACTTTCTGTTACTTGCTTCACTCCTTTTTCGGTGAGCCCTCGATTTGGATTGGTTTTGTCTTTTTCACTTTCTCCGTGCCGTAGCAAAAACACAGTCATTTTCGGTAACTCTTTTTCTCTTTCTCTGTCTTGTTCAGGATGTTCATTTGGAATTGGTATTGTTTCCTTCATATTTTTTCTTTAATATTCTTTAATCAGTTTAGCTTTATTTTAACGAAAAATCAAATTATGTGAATGCAGGCGCGAATTAGAATTCGCGCCTGCGTTATCATTTTTTGCCAAAGAAAAAAGGTTCCGATCATTCATAGGGTTATGAATGGGAACCTTTAAAAAAGCGGGGAAAGAGCGTTCTACTCGCAGCGCGAGAGATCGAACTCGACGTAGCTCTCGGAGACGAGAGTTCCGTCGTTCTTAATGACCAGGATGGCCCAACCGCCGCGGTCTACCATGTGGAGAAGCTCATCGCGACCGGCGAGGGCGGCAATGGAGATCTCCATCCGGCTGACACCGTGACCGCCCTGGGCGACGATTTTGCCACAGTTGGTCGCGGCGAGCTCACGCAGAGATTCGGCGCCCTCCGCACCGCGACGCGCGCGCATCTCAGCGAAGTCGTCGTTGCCGAGGAATACCACCTCGATGGAGGAGTCGTCGGCGGTCGCATCAGCTTTCAGCTTCGCGACGACTTCGGGACCCTCGCCGACAACGGCGTCCTGGCGCTCCTCGGTCCGGATCTCCGGCATGTTGCCGTTCCCGACACAGAAGGCGTACAGGTGCGAGTAGCTCCGGGGCTGGGGGGTGGCGCAGGCGGCGCTGATCTTCACGTGCCCTTGCAGGGCGCCGCCGAGGGTCTCGTAGAAGGCCAGGAAGGACGTGGGGGTCACGTTCTTTAGGGGTCGCTTGTGAGGTAGGTGGCGCATGTACAGCACCACACACTCGTCGGCGGCAGGGGTGGGAATGGTGACCAGATCACAGATGTTCTCGGGGGTCACACCGATGATCACGTTCTTGCTCATCTGATTCTCCTTTGACAGGGTAAATCGTCTCATTCTTCCGGGTCAGTATTACCGACAGAGGACGTGTCCTCTGATTATTCAGTTGTCAAATCGTGCAAAAGCACGCTTATTCGTTTGAGTGGTTCCGCGAATACCTGTCCGCCATCAGCCTACGGTTTCAGGCGTTGGCAAGCGGGCGGATTCGCGGCTAGCTCCAGCAAAACAGCGTGCTTTCAACTACTCTCCTCTACACTCCGTAGCCTTGGCATAGGAGTGTCGCCATTCTATTTTCAACTCAGCATTATATACCCTTTTAGCGTTTTTGTCAAGAGCGAGGAAAGCAGGCGCGAATTCGAATTCGCGCCTGCATGCGCTTTAATAGCAAGTTGTCTATTACTAAAAGATATGCTATAATATGAAAGATTTTCTATGGTGAAATTTACCAAAACTTTTTCACAACTAAATAAACAAAGTGTAGCAGAAGCCGGAGGAAAAGGGGCACAGCTAGGGGAGATGACTACTAAAAAATTGCCGGTTCCACCGGGGTTTGTTGTTCTTGCCGGCACATTCGACCGGTTTTTAAAGGAGACTGACCTAGATGTTGAGATAGATGCGCAGTTAAAGAAGGTAAATTTGAAAGATATCAACAGTGTTGATCGGTATTCCAATGTAATTCGCGATCTAATTCATGATTTCAAGGTGCCAGAGGATATCAAGAAAGAAATCACAGCATCCTTTGATAAGTTAAAGACAAAATATGTTGCGGTTCGCTCTTCAGCCACCGCAGAAGATTCATCAATTGCATCATGGGCAGGCGAATTGGAAACATATTTGTTCGTTACAAAAGCAAATCTGACCGAAATGGTTCGCAAATGCTGGTCTTCGTTATTTACTCCACGTGCTATTTTCTATCGGTTTGAAAAGAAACTGCATAAAACTAAGGTTAGTGTGGGCGTGGTGGTTCAGAAGATGGTAAATTCTGAAATTTCTGGAGTGGTTTTTACGGCGCATCCGGTTACAAATGATAGAAATCAAATAGTAATAGAAGCAGGATATGGACAAGGAGAGGCGATAGTTTCCGGGCAGATTACACCAGATACTTATGTAATTGATAAAAAAGAAAACACTATTTTAGATATCAATATATCTGAACAGAAAGAAATGATTGTTCAGAATGGAACTAAAGGAGTAAAAAATATAAAGGTTCCTAAGGCAAAACAAGAAAAGCAAAAACTAAGTGGGAAACAAATTATTCAACTATCCCAAATCTGTGAGGAAATCGAAAAGCATTACAAACATCCTCAAGACATAGAGTGGGCACTAGAAAAAAACAAAATTTATATTACACAATCAAGACCGATAACAACACTGAAATAAAATGGAGGACCAAAAAAACAAAAGCAATTCCCCGGTATCCATGAAAGTTAGTGATGGCAAAAAGGATGATGAGGAAAAGAATATATTAAAAGGTGCCAAGATTTTAATAAAAGATCAACAGGGCAAGTTTAGTTATGTTAAAGGCGCAAAGCTTTTGGGAGAGGATAAAGTGGTAGTTACTGCTCCGCCACCACAAATACCTGAGGAAAGCACAATAACCCCTTCTGTTGTTCAAAAAGCAGTTGCCCAACTAGCAACTCAAAAAGTGCCAGTTCCACCAAAACCACTTGCACCCATATCAGTTCCAGTAAATGAGCCAGTGAAAGTTGTGTCACCGCGCCCGCCTTCGCCAACAGCGAAGCCGATAACGGGCGAGCTACCGCTACCTATCCCACAAAAAGAAGACGGCGTGAAACAGGTGACAGCTTCGCAAATGAAATCGGCAATAGAAAGCAGAAAAGTGCCTAATAAGGGGGTTAACGCTAGTTTCTATTTTGATGTTGAAGATGAAGAGGATGTACAGAAAATCCATAAGAAGGAAATTTCTTCAGTACCAAGTGCAATTGACTATAGTGCAGTTGTCAAAGAGATAGCGGATCAAGCCGGGGTCAGATTTTCAGAAGAACTTTTACAAAAGAGATTTGGAAGTCTTATTATGTCTCGTCTCAGAGATATTCGAACTTCGGTTCAACTTAGAGAATTACTAGCACGTTCAAAAAAGGTTGGCGGGTTAGAACTTGATCCTGAAAAAGTAGACCAAATTGTGAAAGCAACTGATGAGAAAGCAAAAACATTCCACGACAATGATACAATTAAGACAATGGAAATGAGGCAGAGGATGAAAATGCAGGAAGCAGAAAAAGAAAAAACTCAACAGGAGAAGATGAGAGGAGCGGTTGCTCATGAACAAATCAAAAAAGCAGTGCTTGACCTGCAAAAGAAAAATGAATTTGAAAAAGAAATTGAACCGGCGCCTTTACCAGAGCCTATTCCTCAAGAACCAAAAAAGAAAAAATTTGCTCCTATTATTCCAAAAATGCAAAGGCCTATGCCTGAATTTGATAACAGGCCAAAGATTGTGGATATTAAAACCCCGTCTAGGTTAATGGGTCCGGTAGAGGAAATACGAAGTTTGAATCTTGTAGATTTTCGAAGACTAGGAGAAAATCCTCAAGAAGCGATTGGAAAAATTAAAGAAAAGGTAGACCTTTTGGAAGAAGAATCGTTTACCAAGAAGGCTGAAGCTATTCAGGCGTGGAAAAAATCAGAGATATATCAAATCTATCTGGACATAGGAAATGAGGGCATGAATAAGAGCAAGTCTGTTCAGGATGTAATAACCAGCAGAAAAATGGATGGGCGCTCATACCTTACAAATGAAGAATTCGAAGCAGTAGGGGATTTGAATAAGCAACTAAGATTTTAAAGTCATATGCGGTTTGTCGTTCCCCAATTTATAGAAGTAGAAGACAAAATTATCGGACCAGTTTCAGTTCGGCAATTTGTAATCTTTCTGGTTGCATTTGCTATTATCTTTATTCTTTACAACATTATGAGCTTTATAATGTTTCTTTTTGCCGGCATTTTTGTTTTTGGACTGGCAGGAGTAACTGCTTTTGCAAGAGTTAATGGACAACCTTTTCATTACTTTGTTTTAAATATTCTATACACAATCAGAAAACCAAAACTTAAAGTTTGGAACAAAGAAATTGTTCATGACAGATCTGCAAAAAGTCATAAAAAATTCATCAAAACGGCTGTGGTTGCTCCTCCAAAAAAAATGGCCACAAGTTCCAAATTGACTCGTTTGTCATTGGTAGTTGATACAGGAGGAGCATTTAAAGAGGAAGAAGAAACATCTTTTAAAGTCTAATCTAAAACAAAGATATGCATTCTAAACAATTAGCAGGACAAAAACCAAAAGCTTCTACTCAAAGCCATCTTGATATATTGGAAATCAAAGACAATGTAGTTGTGTTGAAAGATGGTACTTTGAGAGCCGTTGTGTTGGTTTCTTCGATCAACTTTGCCCTAAAATCAGAGGATGAACAGGTTGCGGTTATTCAGGGGTATACACAATTTTTGAACTCATTCGACTTTTCTATTCAGATTGTTATTCAATCTCGAAAATTGAATATAGAAGAGTATTTAGAAAGACTCAAAAAAGTAGAAAAAGAACAAACAAACGAGCTGTTAAGAATGCAAACTGCGGAATATCAACAATACATTAAAGAACTAGTGGAAATTTCCGATATAATGAGTAAAAGGTTTTACGTAGTTGTGCCTTATTCACCAGTTTCGGATAAACAAAAGAAATATTTTGCTAGATTAAAGGAAGCATTGTCGCCTACATCTGTTATTCATCTAAAACGAGAAAAGTTTGATAAATATAGAAACGAATTGTTTAAAAGAGTTGACTATGTTATTGACGGCCTGTCTTCAATAGGATTGAAGTCTATACAACTAGATACCCAAAGTATTATTGAACTTTTCTATAATACTTACAACCCGGAAATTTCTAGTCAGGAACAGCTTGTAGAGTTGGATAGGCTTCAAGTAGAAGAAGATGACGATTCAATAGAAGATGAAAAGGATAAAAAATAAAAAAGGAAAACTATGGTTCAACTATTCAAAAAAGTAGATATTAAAGAAGATGACGACGCCAAAGAGGAAGCTTCGTTAAAGAAAGCTGAACACCAAAGAGAACGAGCTCAAGAGGAGAAAGAAATACTTGAGGCAGAACGCTCATTCCAACATGGTGTGGTTTCTGTACGTGATCTTATTGCACCTTCTGCTTTTAAAGTTGATTCTCGATTTGTGCAGTTAGGTACAAAATTTGTTAGTACTGTATTCGTGGTAACCTACCCCAGATACATTAGCGTAGGATGGTTTGCTCCTGTTATAAACCTTAATATCCCAATGGATGTTGCCATGTACTTCTATCCAGTCAAGCCTGAGGCAATTCT
>JAHJEX010000028.1 GCA_018825385.1 Patescibacteria group bacterium | reverse complement strand
CTTGAACAGGTGTACAAAACCGTGTCCCCATTCCCACACAATAAGCTGATCAGTGTTTTAGGATCACAGGGCGGTGGAAGGGATAAGCGAAAAAGACCGGTACTCGGTCGGTTAGCAGGAAGCTATACTGATTATGTAATTGTCACTAATGAGGACCCTTATGATGACGATCCGATGGAAATCATAAATGAAGTTGCTGCAGGAACATTGGAAATTGATGGTAAGGAATTAGGAAAAAATGTTTGGAAGATTCTGGAAAGAAAAGAAGGTGTAGAGAAAGCTCTATCATTAGCCAATGAAGGTGACATAGTAGTAATTACCGGCAAGGGTGCGGAGCAGAACATGGTGATAGAAAACGGAAAAAAGGTGCCATGGGACGACCGTAGGACAGTGCGAGAAATACTCAACGGTAGCAAACATGGATGTTAAAATCAACAAAAGAAAAATCAATAGCTTTTTGACCAATTATGAGATTGGTAGTTTGGTGTCCATTGAACATATCAAAAAAGGTTTTGCTAATCGGGTATTTTATTTGAAAACTACCAAGGGAGAATATATTTTAAAGATTGTGGTCAGAAATAATCCAAACAATAGATTCAAATACGAACTGGAACTATTAGAACATCTCAAAGGTAAAGGTCTACCGATCCCGGAAATAGTGAAAGCAAGAAATAATAAATTGTTTTTAAGACACCAAGACCATGCGACTTTTATTTATAAATATTTGCCTGGTAAGCAATTGAGTCGATTTTCTGTTTCGATGTATAAGCAGTTGGGAATTTTTTTGGGGAGATTACACAATGAAACGACCAAGTTCAAATCATTAGTAAATAGAATGCAATTATATAATATTTCCCCAACCACTTTTAAACGGCAAGCTACACTATCCAGAAAAACGAATGATGCGAAACTTTTAAATGCCATTGGCTACATTGAAAAAAATATGCTGACATATCTCCTGCCGCCGTCTTTGCCTGAGGGCGCTATGCACATTGATGTAAAGCCAGAAAACATCCTCTTTAAGAACGGGCAGCTATCGGGAGTCGTGGATTTTGATAATTCATATATTGGACCTTTGGTTTTTGATTTGGCTCATACCTTGATGTGGTTATGTGTTAAAAATGGTAAGTTTGATTTGAAAAAGGTAAAAGTTGTATATGATGCCTATAATGAGGTTAGAAAATTAACTAAAGCCGAAAAAGATAATATGTTAAAAGCTTTGCATTATTCTTGTTTAAGTCACTCTTTTGTGGATGTTTATTTCAAAGTCCACAGAAAAGAGCTGAAACGGGATTATGTTTATTGGGGGATAGATAATTTACTCGTCGCTCAAAAATATCTTTTGCGGAATAAATCAAAGTTTAAAAAAATATTTAAGTAAAGATTATGAAGACAGCCAACTATGAAAATCAAATCCTATCCGGGGAATCACAAGTAGAAAAAGAAAGAAATCCCCAAGTGCCAATAATTGATATAGTCAGACATGGCCGTACAGACTACAAAGAGCTCAAAGATCCGAATTTTAATTTTGATTCTAAAGCTGAAGATTTTACTTTGGATACGGAGCATCTTGATTTGAATGAAGACGGCATTGCCGATGCTGAAGGAGCTGCTCGTCAGCTTTTAGCAACAATAGACAAAGATAATGAAGTGGTTATATTGGTGACTAGTCCAAATTTTAGGGCCCATTCCACGGCTTTAGTGATTGAAGATGTGCTTGTTTCCAATGGCGTTACGCTTTTAAATTCAGGCAGAACAATGGAAACTTCGCAACTCAGACAAATAAATATTGCTAATAAAGAAGATTTGCCCGAGTGGATAGCCGCTGATAAAAAATATAGAGAAGAAGACCCTATGCGTTTTAAGGGCTCTCCTGATAAAATGCATAAGGCAATTGCAGCCAGTTTGGGTAAAGAGTTAAAAGAAGTATTTACTGAAGATTATGGCGAAATTAATACTAGGTTTGAAGATTATTTGAGGCACATGACAAATATTTATGATTATTTAAACGAGAAGACAAAACAGCAGCTGGCTGGCAAGATAATCAGAATAGTAACCTTGACTCACGAGGAATTGCCAGCCAAATTTATGCAAGCCACTTTGGGGACTGAAGAAAATTTAAAAAATGGTCAAATTTTGGAGCTACGGCCTCAAGATAAAATCAGAAAAGACACAGAAAGTGAAGCAGAAGTTGTGCTTTATCCAAAACCGGAGGGAGAGTCAGAATCAAGTGAGGTAACTGTTTCTAGAAAATTTACCCTGGCTTCATAATTTAGAAGAATTCCTTTTATGACTGAAGATCGAATGTTTGCCACTAAACATGAACAACTAAGATGACTTGGGTGATATTAACAATTGCTGCTGCTTTTCTATGGTCTGTCATTAATGTTGTTAACAAGTTTCTGGTAGAAAAGCACATAAAGGAACCAATGGTCTTTCTAGTTGCTTTTGGTTTATTGGGGATACTTATTCTACTGGCCATTCCCTTTATTGATTTCTCGATACCCAGTTCCATGTTGCTTCTACTAATCTTTGTAACTGGCGGGATTTATATGTATGCTGTTTTTCCCTATTTTATTGTTTTACGGTACGAAGAAGTTTCTAGGGTAATTGCACTATGGCAGCTTTCACCAATTTTTGTTTTTTTTATATCCTTTGCGATTTTGGGAGAAACATTAACCTATATGCAGGCGATCGCATTTAGCTTACTGGTTTTTGGCGGGATGTTAGTGGCAATTAAATTTTCTAATGGAAAAATGCATTGGAGTAAAGCAGTATGGTGGATGCTCCTTTCCACTCTGCTTTTCGCGGTTTATTCTGTTCTTCTGAAATACATATTCAGTGAAACCAATCTTTGGAATGGAATTGTTTGGATTAGAATCAGCATGTTTGTGCATGCTCTTGTTCTTTTATGTTTCCCTTCAGTTCGGAAAAAAATTAAGCAGTTTCTTTCATCACCGGCAAAAATTAAAGCAACCCTAATCGGCAGCGAGGCTGTTTCTATTGTCGGTTCTATTCTGTATGCGGTTGCAATTTCCTTAGTTGCTGTGGCTTTGGTAGAGGCACTGCTTTCCTTCCAGCCAGTATTTGTGTTTGTATTTTCTATAATTCTTTCTGTAAAATTCAAAAACATAATAGAAGAAAAGATGGATTTCAAAAACATGCTGGCAAAAAGCCTAGGAATTGTTTTAGTAGTAGCTGGGATGTTGTTTTTATATTTTTAAAAATAAAAAACCCCGTTCAGACAGAAGTGCCATTACGGGGAAAATTGTGCTTTGGCCGTGAAGCCGAAGGCCGATAGTATGGCTAGTAGGATTTTTACACGGGCTTCGTGGGTGAACGGGAGGGAGGATACGCTGTTCATTTCAAACCAAGCATCGCAGTTGGGTATTGCCTTTGCTGCAATGCTTCCTTGAAGCACTGCCAGAAAACGGAACGTGGCGTCCGATCGAATTCCGCCAGAATGGGATACCGTTCACGTTCGTAGGAGCGTGTGTCAGCGAGACTGGCGAGCTCCATGAACGCTCCTTTTAACGCAGGCTTGACGCCTGCTTGGGCGGCGGTCTTACCGGTACGAAGGTAGAGCGTTCCCGCATCGAACTGCATCACGATTTCGGTGTACAACTCGCAGTACTGCATGATTAGTGGCTGGTTGCACACAGCGAGGAGCCAGTTAGGGGTGATCGACGGATCATCGAGCGCGAGCTGGAGCGTCTGCTGGACATCAGCGGGGATAATGACTTGCTCCGGACCTGCGACCTGACCGAACGTCATACTTGCACAGAGCAAGCAGAGTACAAAGAGCGCACTGGTCAGTCGGTACTTCATGAAAAACCTCCATATTGAAGACGAACGAAGACCGTACGAAGAACGTACGATTGAGATGACTAAAACCTATCAACATGTACTTCTATTGTCAAGCAAATGGTATAACAACGGAGAACGGGCATTGCTAGTAGCCGGGTGTCGGTTTTGTATGTTTAGATTTCAGCATGAAAAATCTATTGTCCTGTGATAATAATCTCATGGGGTTACTGCAAGGTAGTGCGTGAATTATTGTTCAATCAGAAGCATTAATTTAGTCATTGTTTTTATATAATTCGGATAAAAAAACTCTACTAGTTTGATAGTAGAGTCTCTTTACAAAAAAGTAGCGTGCTGCCAGATTTTCACTTTGCTTTAACTCCTTCTGTTTGCAAAATCAACCTTTGAAGATAAAGCTTAAGGGCTTCTCCGCCGAGGCGGTCTTGGATGGGAATCTCTGCAAGCCGCTCATAGCGCCTCCACAGTTTTTCCTCCGCGGTCATCTGGCTTGTGTTGGGATTAGGCTCTCTAGACATTAGCGCTCCTTTCGCTGAAAAAGAACATCAAAAAAACCTCTGTTGTAGAGGTTCTTCTATTTCTATTGATTAAGCGGTTTTTACGTAGCTTGGCACAAAGAAACTCCACAACGTTTGGTTGGGTATTTCTTTGATCGTTTAACTTGTAGTATTACCGCATAATTCATATTGAATTCATTCTAAAACAATATAATTCTTTAGTCAAATAAAGAACCCCACCTCAATTCACATTTTCAGTGTAAAGAGGTGGGGTATTGGTTTGTGCGATTTCAAAAGTTGAAGACTGTTCTGATCCAGAGCTGATTTCCTCCAAGTTCTGACTTGTGAAACTGATAGGCGCTGATTAGAACGAATTTACCGTCGCTGAATGGCAGAACGATCCTTGGTCCAATACTTAGATCAGCTCTTCCATGGTTTGGAAGGTTGTTTTCTGTTTCTATTCCAATCAGTCCAACTACTGGTAAGCGGTAATTCAGATCGAAGTAGGCGTACCAATTGCCTTCCTTGGGGAAGTACTCAATGTTAGTCCAAAGATGGATCGGATCAATTACGTCATATGATCCTCGAAGATCGATGAGTGGTTGACTCTCCTGCATTATAGTAAGCGCGCCACCCATCACTTCGATCCACCATTGGTCCTTTACACCATACCGCGGACCAGCGACAAATACGCTCACCGCAGGATTTGAGGTGAAGTTGGGTACAATT
>JAHJEX010000027.1 GCA_018825385.1 Patescibacteria group bacterium | reverse complement strand
TTGGATCAAATAGTGATGCTGAGCGGTATGCTCGTTGACAAACAAAAGGAGAAAAAATGAAGAAGGAAAATAAATCACTCGTCGCCCAAGTTAATGTGGTAGTGGTTGCACTGTTTTTCAGTGTGGTCTGTATAGTTGGTCCGTTCTTAGCCGTATGCATTGTTGAAGACGAGGCAGTCCCAGTCAATGCATTTCGCACAGATTTCATAGGAGACGAAATGCTTTTCTGGCTGATTCAGCAGTCAGAGACTCGGC
Organism: Patescibacteria group bacterium; assembly: GCA_018825385.1. GTDB lineage: Bacteria > Patescibacteriota > Patescibacteriia > UM-FILTER-42-10 > UM-FILTER-42-10 > JAHJEX01. The sequence continues at coordinate 2,152 of JAHJEX010000027.1, read as the reverse complement.
CGATGTGGGCATTGTTTGCCGCCACTAGTGGGGGGTTCGAGTTTGACCTAGGGAAATTCATACAGAAAGGCGCATGGGGGTTGCAGTTTATGCTCTGTGTGGATGGGCATGTTGATTCAACAGGGGTGCAGCTTAATAATATCTTCCCCCAATTTAACGCTCTACTTCTGCCAGAACCGGGTGTAAGTCAAGCCCATGCCGAGACATGGTTAATCAATAGCTTTCCGATTCACAATGTTGGAAAAGGCTCACATACTTGGTATGCAAAAAAAATCGGAGCCCACCGCGTCAAAAACGGTCCGTTATTCCTCGGGGGGCAGTTCGATGGTACCGTTGGATCAAAGCTTGATTCGGAACTATTCCTTGGGCCATTGGTTGAGCTTGAAGTAACAGAATCGCTCTTTGTGAGTGGGACTGTTCAGTGGCCACTCGGCGACATCAATGAAGCCTCATCATCTAGGATCCAACCTACATCGATGCTCGTTTTTTAAACACTCTCAACGGGGTGTTGGCAAAACAAAGTCAGCACCCTTTTTTTATTATCCTGATTTAGGTTTATGAATTCTCTAGTGATCACAATGGCCGAGGGTTGACCGTAATACTATAATCTGTTACCCTTCTAGCTGCTTCCATAAATTAATTCGTTGGGAGTATCGGATGGTTCCTTCAAGGAGGAAGAGAAGTGTTGATCCTTTCTAGGAAGAAGAACGAAAGAATCATGATCGGTGATGATGTCACCATAACAATTGTTGATATCCAAGGCCATCTGGTCCAAATCGGTGTCGATGCGCCTCGCTCAGTGCCAGTTCACCGGTATGAGATCTACGAGGATATCAAGGCCGGTAAGCCCCCAACCAGGAAAAACGAAGACCAGCCCTAGACCGCCTCTCTTATATTCCCAGCTTCCCGCCTCACCTTAATTGGTTGAGGCGATTTTTTATTTAGGGAGTTGACAAAGGGACTGCAATAGTATAGTATTCAATATACCCCCTAGGGGTATGTAGACAATTACCCTATTATGAAAAAATCTGCTAAAATACCTACGAATCAAATACACCTTCGCCGTATAATCGGGCAGCTGAAGGGTGTAGAAAATATGCTACAAGATAAGCGTAGTTGTGGTGAAATAATAACCCAACTAATGGCTGTTAGGGCGTCGCTTGAGACACTGGGGATTAATGTTTTGCGCAATGAATCTAGGGAATGTTTATCAGGTACGGGTAGTGTTAAGAAAAAATCGCAGGATTTAGAAAAGATTACATCAGATTTATTTAAGTTAACATAATCAAGTTAAGGAAAGGAAAAATATAATGGCAGAAATAGAATTGAACGACCAAAATTTTGAAAAGGAAGTTTTAAAATCAGACCAACCTGTATTGGTTGACTTCTGGGCAGAATGGTGTGGGCCGTGTAAGGTTATGCTCCCAGTTATGGAGGAACTGATTAAAGATAACAAAGATAAACCAGTAAAGATTGCTAAGATGAATATTGATGAGAATCAAGTAATTACCCAAAAATTCGGAGTAATGAGTATCCCCACTTTCCTTTTCTTTAAGGGAGGAGAAGTTGTAAACCAATCGATAGGTGCTCAATCTAAAGATGATTTACAAAAAGTAATAGACGAAAATCTCTAACTAAATTAAATAGAAATCCATGTCTTCTGCAAAAGAGTATGATTGTATTGTCATTGGTGCCGGGGCAGCCGGCTTAACAGCGGCACTTTATGCTGTCCGTAGAACATTAAAAACGGTGATCATCACCAAAGATTTTGGCGGCCAGGCATCTTTGGCTGGTACCGTGGAGAATTATCCTGGGGTGGACAAAGCAAAAGGCATCAAAATCATGGAGCTATTCAAAAAGCAAGCCGAAGATCATGGAGCGAAGATTATTTATAAAGAAGTGGAAGCAATTGAAAAAGGCGAAGAGCAATTTGTAGTGAAGACAAGAGATGAAGAATTTATTGGTAAGACGATTATTCTTGCGTTTGGGCTTACACCAAAGGATCTGGGAGTCCCTGGAGAAAATGAATTGAAAAATAAAGGGGTCTCTTATTGTGTAACTTGTGACGGCCCACTATTCAAAAACAAAACCGTAGCGGTAGTAGGGGGTGGGAATTCAGCATTAGATGCTGCCGAATTACTAACAAAGATAG
>JAHJEX010000026.1 GCA_018825385.1 Patescibacteria group bacterium | reverse complement strand
GTATTTTTTTGTTTACATCGACAAACCATTGTTTGGAAAGAAGTGGTTCTACGGAAGTGCCACAGCGATAACAGATGGAAAGGTTGTGAACATAATCTTCATCTATTTTATCCACTAAGCCTTTCTTCTTCATTACTTCCACTATCTTTTCTCTGGCCTCTGAGGCAAGCATTCCTTCAAATTGCCCTGCAGATGCCGTAAGCTTGCCGTCCTTATCAATAATTTGTTCTATTTCCAAGTTGTATTTTTTTGCTAATTCAAAATCCAAGTGCGAATGAGCAGGGGTGATAGTCATAGCACCGGTTCCCATATCCATTTCCGCTGCATGGTCAGCAATTACCTTAGCTTTGATTTTCCCTTCGATCCAATCAACATCAAATTCCTTGCCTACTATGTTCTTATATCGCTTATCCTTGGGGTGAACAATTATCACCTTATCAGCAAATTTTGTTTCCGGGCGAGCGGTGCCGATTACCACCGGACCGTATTTAAAATAATAAAATGGCGCTTTTGTCTCTTTGTATTCAACCTCGTCGTCAGAAAGAGTGGACTGACAACGCGGGCACCAGTTGACCACCCTGTCTCCGCGATAAATCAATCCGTCTTCATACATTTTCTGGAACACTTCTTTTACTGTCTTGGAAAGATTTTCGTCTAGCGTAAATCTTTCTCTGGACCAGTCCAAAGAAGAGCCCATGCTTTTGAGCTGTTTGGTAATAGTGCTTTTAGATTCGGTGACAAACCTTTCTACTTCTTCTAAAAACTTCTTCCTACCCAAATCATGACGAGTTTTTCCTTTTTTCTTCAGTTCTTTTTCTACGGCATTTTGGGTAGCAATTGCAGCATGGTCCATTCCGGGGAGCCATAAAGTCTTAAATCCTTGCTTTCTCTTATATCTGATTAAAATATCCTGGATAGCCAGCATTACCGCATGACCGATGTGCAGTTTTCCGGTAACGTTTGGTGGCGGTAAAACAATCGAAAAGGGTTTCTTATGGCTTTTTGGAAGGTTGTCAGGATTAAAATAGCCTGAGTCCTCCCAGGCTTTATAAATACTGGCTTCAACTTGCCTTGGATTGTATGCTTTTGGTAGTTCCTTCATATAGTATATTTTAACCCAAAATGGCAGTCTCGTCATCCGTATTGACATAATCTTGCACCCATGCTAATTTGAGCTGTCTTGCCTTGCCTTAATTAGTTGCTTGGAGAGTCTAGTTTTCTCCAAGCTGAGACACTTACCTGTATCGAGAGGAGCCAGCAATGGCAAGAGTAATCCTGGAACCGGGGATATGGCTGATCATAGTCAACAACACCAGGGCATTCAATGCTTTGTCGTCCGCGATCATCGCAGAACTGGTGGCTGACTTTGAGGCCGTCTGTGCAGATCCCGCGACCCGCGTGGTCATCTTCCGCGGCGTGGAAGTGGAGGGGAAATACCTGGCTCCCTTAGCCGGTGCTGATCTGAAGGATCTGGTGGACATCAGCGATCCCGAGAACCCTCAGCCCGTCGAAAACGGCAATGCACATTTGCTGGAAGGCGCCTGCGCGATCCACAACATCCGGCGTTTTTGCCGGCGCGGAAGTACCTTCAATCCCAAGGATCCTGGCCATGTACTCGTGCTGGGCATGGTGGACGGTCCCTGCCTCGCCGGCGGGATGGAGTTCATGTTCGGTCTGTCCGATCTGGTACTTGCCACTCCCCGCTCGAAGTTCGGCATGCGGGAGATCCTGCTGGGCGGTATGGGCGGCTGGTGCGGCCCCGAGACCCTGCGCAAGATCCTGTGTTCGCCGATGTGGATCAAGGAGATGCTCCTCGCTGCCGGCGATCAGAAGTCGGGCGACATCGACGCCGCGACCGCTATGGCCCGCGGTCTGGTCAACCGCCTCTACCACGAGGACAATATCCTCGAGGCGACGAACGAACTGGCTCAGCATTTGGCCAGTCTGGATCCGTATGCCGTGACCTGCAACCTGGCGGCGGCAGAATTCGACTGGAGCAGGGACTGCACCAACGACACCATCAGCTGGATGACCAACCTGATGATGGGCGATGCCTGGGTCCGGAATGTTTCCGCCTTTTTGGCGGGACAGCGGTAGTCTACGCCGACGCACCTTGCAAGATGGTGGACGCATTACATGATGATGCCTCCACCTTTTTTTATTTCCCATAATTTTTTCAAAATAAAAAAACACTATGTAGCGTTTTTATCTATATTGATTCTATTTGATAAGGGTGCCAATGAAAAATCCGGATAAAGCGGCTAATAATGCAATTAATAAAGCAAGCCAGGAAAGCTGCGTTCTTCTAAAAGAGGCTCCGGTTCTGATATTTGCTTCTACATTTCTTAAAAATGAAAGTTTTTCATCTAAAGTCCATGTTCCAGCCATTTTATGTTTTTTCAGCCACTCGTCCAGTTTTTTTAGCTGTTTAAGGTTATTACTAAAATGTCGGTCCATAAAAGGATCATGTTCTTCCGCATCGATATTTTCCAGCATTTCATATTTTAATTTTCTCTTTTCCATGAATGTATTATATAATATTTTCTTTTAACTGGACAGCTCCCAATTAGGGTCCGCTTGTATTTTACTAATTTGTGTGAATTCTTTTTTTCTGGCATGGAAATATCCGGCTACAGCAATCATGGCGGCATTATCGGTGCAGTAATCTAGGTCAGGCAATAAGAGTTCTACCTTTGGGAGCTCTGTTTGTAATTCCTTCTTTAAATCAGCTCTTAGTTTTTTATTAGCGGCCACTCCGCCGGCGAGCAGGACAGTTTTTATCTTATGTTCTTTGGTAGCTCGCGTAGTTTTTTTGATAAGAACATCAACAGTTGCCTGTTCAAATGAAGCGGACATGTCAGCGATTTTCTTTTTACTGTTAAAATTGTGTTTTTTTGATTGAGATTCATACAAAACAGCGGTCTTTAGACCGGAAAAACTGAAGTCGTAAGTTTTATCTTTCAACATCGGTCTTGGCAGGTCAAAAGCTCTTGCATTACCCTTGTTTGCTAATTTAGAGATAATTGGTCCGCCCGGGTATCCCAGCTTCAATATTTTTGCGACTTTATCAAATGCTTCACCCGCTGCGTCATCTCTGGTTTTTCCGATTAGTTTATAGTGCCCATGTTTTTTCATTAGAATCAGCTCTGTATGTCCGCCCGAAACAATCAAGGCAAGCAAAGGAAAAGATACTTTTTTGTTTGAAGCGAAATTAGCATATAAATGGGCTTCGATATGATTTACAGAAACAACAGGCTTATTCCAGACATGAGCGAGTGTTTTGGCCGTTTCCACTCCCACTATTAAAGAAGTAATCAGCCCAGGTCCGGTGGTTACAGCAATTGCATCTATATCCTTTTGTGTAGCCTTTCCTTCTTTTAGAGCTTGTTCAACAACTGGCAATATATTTTTTATATGTTCCCGGGCGGCCACTTCTGGGACTACCCCGCCAGTTTTGGCATGAATTTTTATTTGAGAAGAAACTACATTTGATCGAACTTTAAAAACACCGCGTTTGTTTTCTACAATAGCGGCTGCAGTTTCATCACAAGAAGTTTCTATTCCTAAAATAATCATGGGTGTATTGTATCAAAAACCCAACATTGACGCCACGGATAAATATTGGTAAAGTTAAATACTTTTTGCTCTTCAACATCCTAGAAAGATCACCACTTGTCATAGATTGGGTACCTGTTTACCTCTGTCTGGAGGAGAAATGTGATGAAAAATGACCTGGGATCAAAGCTGGTGCTGTCGATTCGTGACGGCCTTCTAATTGTGGGCGCGTTCTGGTACCTTTGGATACTGTGGGAAAAAGCTGTCCCGCTAACACAGCCATTCGTTATCTTGCCAGGTATAGAATGGCAGTTATTTCCGGCAGTGCCACGTGCGTGGTTCGACTTCATCTCGGCGGCTATTCTGACGCCGCTGCTGGTTCTGGGAATCCTTTTTCTGTCCACTGGCGATAGCAAAGGCACCTATTTTGCCCATGTGGCATTCTTTACCATTGTAGCTGGTCTGGCGTATCAGTTTATTGGCTGGATTCCGGCTATGGTAGTATGTGTTCTGTTCTTCGCTTGGTTCGTGTGCTCTCCGAAAGGAAGTGCAGAGAGCGATCCTTTCATATTCCCTTTCACCGGATGCATTTTAGGATCGGGAATCGGAATCAGCGTTGTGGCCGGATTTCCATACGGCATCGTGGTGATGACTTTTATCGGAGTTGTTCTGTCACTTATTGTTCTGCGTGCCTACTGGTTGGGTTGTACACGACTATGATACCCAGCGTGATGGGTTCTCCATCGTGATTATGGTAGAAAGATGCGGCCACGTGTTTGCGCTATACACCCTGCCAAGTAACTATCTCACATTGATCATTCCTAAGCCTTTTCTCAAGCTAGAAAAGAGAAACGGCTTTTTTTATTGTACGAATACGAAATAAAAAAACTCATCAACCCGATATGGAGCGGTCGATGAGTACGAGAGGTACAAAGGCACTACTGCTAGATGTCCTTGGCAATGTCAGAACGAAACTGCATGCCGTCGAAATTAATCAGGCGAACACCTTGCAGAGCTCTTTCTCTGGCAGTCGGAAGATCCTGCGCTGTTCCGACAATGTTCAGGACTCTGCCGCCAGCAGTAACGGTTCTACCGGCATTGTCCAGGGCTGTTCCAGCATGGAGGACCTGAACGCCGTCAAGTGCTCCCGCCGCGTCTAGCCCGGAGATTGGCAATCCTTTTTCATAAGGACCGGGATAGCCTCCAGAAGCCAGAACAATACAGACTGCGCTCTGATCAACCCAGCTAATCTGAGCGTCACGCAAACTACTGCTAGCGCAACGGAACAACAGGTCGCTGAAACATTCCGCTGTAAGCAGGGGCAAAACAGCCTGGATTTCCGGATCTCCGAAACGGCAGTTGTATTCCAGAACCATGGGCCCGCGGTCAGTCAGCATGATCCCAGCGTAGAGTACGCCCTGATAGAAGCATCCAACCTTGCGTAATGCCGCAAGTGTGGGATAGATGATGGTCTCCATGATTTCCGCTTTCAGAGCGGAATCCACGTCCGGCACCGGAGCGAAACTGCCCATACCACCGGTGTTTTCTCCGCGGTCATCTTCCTGAGCTCGTTTGAAATCCCGAGCCAACGGCAATGGAATCACGTTTACGCCGTCAGTCAACACCATGAGGGAACACTCCCTCCCAGTCAGAAATTCCTCCACCAGGATCTGTTTGCCGGCATCGCCGAACTTCCTCTCTACCATGATCTGCCGAACGGCAGCTTCGGCATCCTTGAAATTCCGGCAGATCTTAACGCCTTTTCCCTGTGCTAGACCATCTGCCTTGATCACCAGAGGATACTCGGCTTCGCGGAGTCGGAGTATGTTCAAAGCCGAAGCAGGGTTAGAAAACACAATGCTAATCGGCGTGGGGATGCCGGCTTCCTGCAACAGCCGTTTACACCATACCTTGCTTGCTTCGATCTGCGTCGCGGCTGCTGAAGGTCCAAAAACTGAAATCTGTTTGGCTCGAAGCTGATTGACCAAGCCCGCAGCCAGCGGATCTTCCGGTCCAATTACAACCAGATCAGCTTTCGTTCTCTGAGCTAGAGCAACTTGGGCAGGTAGATCATTGGCAGGAACCGGATGCAGTTCAGCAAACCGCGCAATACCGGCATTGCCTGGCGCACAGTGTAGCTCAAGTTCGAGGGCGGACAGTTTTTGAACGAGTGCTGCTTCGCGACCACCACCCCCTACAATCAGTATCTTCTTCACCGATTTCTCCTAACCATTAGGGTAGCGCAGACAAGCAATCCTTTTTGCCTCCGCCAGGGCTTGTTCTTCCCCAGGAAGGACTAGCGAATGCTTGCGAGAAATTTCTTCAAGGCAACCATTGGCGAAATCCTCAAGCATCTCAATCTGTATTTCGTGCTCGATTGGCAAAACGCGTGCCTGAAGATCTTCGACAGTATCGCCCTCATGAATGGCAATAATTCGTTTTTTGACAATCGCTCCCTCATCGTATCGGTAAGCGACCCGTTGAATTATTGCTTCGGTCCAGAAAGCACGGTTAGTCATTTGGACAAACAGAAGTCTGGCGCAATGAACACGTCGTCCAAACATACCCCTGCCGCCGAAATCGGGGGTAGGCCCGGGATGTTGGTTAAAGATTTTACCTGAAAATGCATCAATGACGTTCTGTGGAGTCTTTAGCATCCAGCCGTTTTGGGTAATTACTCCTACCTTACGCTGTTGGCATGCTGCAAGAATTGATTCCCCAAACGTCTTAGCACTGCCATAATGCTTGCGGTGAATTATGACAATATCGTCATGAGGGATGCCCAGATCTCGGGCCTTTTCAATCCCGCCAGCATGGTTGCTACTGGCGATAATCAGAGTTGGCTCAATCTTGTATAGTCTTCCAGAATGACATTCTTTAAGCGCTGCCTCCATGGTGGTCCCACCACCAGAAATCATCGAACACCATTTGACTCGTTCCATTGCTTCACCTCCTTCTGTGTCCTCTTGGTGAAAAGAGCAAAAAGTTACGGGTATTGCAGTATAGCACTGTTAGCGATAATTACAACAAAAAAATGCCCCCTAACTTGGAAGCAGTTTTGGTACCTGCTTACCTCTGTCTGGAGGAGAAATGTGATGAAAAATGACCTGGGATCGGAATCAGCGTTGTGGTCGGATTTCCATACGGCATCGTGGTGATGACTTTTATCGGAGTTATTTTGTCACTTATTGTTCTGTGTGCCTATTGGTTGGGTTGTACACGACTGTGATGTCCAGAGCAATGGATTCTCCATGTAATCGAAATACCCGTCCTACTAGATAGCCATCTTATATTGATCATTCCCAAGCCTTTCCTTGAATTCTGACGAGGAATGGCTTTTTTATTTTTAATAGAACCCATGCTGCTGTATTGAAAAAATCTGGTTCTCCGTCCAGATTCAATTTTATGAAACTTCTTGACAAATAACACAATTCTTTTTACTATTGTTTAGAATTGCTAAACTGAAACGATCGATCATTCGATCATTGCGAATTTTTACAACATCCGTCAAATTCGTTTTGCGGATAGGAAGTAGGAGGTAGTCATGTTAAGTGGTCGATTCGCTATAGCTGGTTGGTACACCAATGTTGTACCAGGATGCACTGTACTTCCGATAGTTGAAGTATGTGTAGCAAAAGGCAGATTCCCATTCGGAGGATATATGGAGATATCTGCCGAAGGGAAAGTCACAGGCACAATTGTCGACAAATATGGTCAGGCAAAAATCGAGGGTGAAATCGGCAAGTATGGCCTGACTTTCAAAAAGAAATATGCTACTGGTGCACCGGTAAAACATGATCAGGCACCTTTAGAATATTGTCTTACATCTGCTGGCGGAACGCTTCTTTTTACTGGAGAGTTCCGTTTCTCAGGCGAAGAAAGAACAGAAGACGGACGAGTTGTTCTTCAACTGGTAGCCTGTACGCTCTAATATGGACAAACAAGATTCACGACTAGCAATAGGCATGACCTCGAGTTAGTCGTTTTTTTATACTAGTATCACTTGCCGCCGGTTTATTTTCCTAAATCTTTTTCTAGTTTTTCCTTTTCAATAAAAAAACGCACGTACGGTTTAAAAAGCAAACAAGTGAGTTACCCATTTGGGGTAGCGCAGACAGGTAATCCTTTTTACCTTAACCAGAGCTTATTTCCCCGAGGAAGCGCTAACGAATACTTGTGAGAAATCTCTCCAAGGTTGCTATTGGCAAAATCCCCAAGCATCTTAATCTTTATTTCGTGCTTGATTGGTCAAACAATCACAATTACTTACCTGTTCTGTAATGATTTGTTAAAGTATTGACTAATGATAATAACCAGAACCATCACAACGGACCAGAGCCCAGGATTGATAAACGGATAAATTGAATCATTGATATTTGTTGGCAACAGAACTTCAATAAATAAAGGAGGAATTGCTGACAATAAAAACGCGAAAAGCAAACTTATTAGAAAATATTTATTTCTATTATTCAGGTATATATAAAATAGCACAATAAAAGGTATAACTAACCAAAGAAGATAATGGTGAAAACTAAAAGCAGAAGCAATAACCAATATAGTCGCTAAAAATGAATATTCTAATATTATGGATTTTCTATCTATGATTTGTTTTCTAATCAAATATTTATAGCCAATAAATACAAAGAAAATTGTAATAAAAATCTTTGTGGCAATACTCAAAATAGTAGCTGATTGAGCTGTGGTCCATAAAATATCAAGAAACCCAGGAGAGCTATTGCCCGGCGACCACCCCAATAAATTACCAGAAAAAATTGAAGGTAGTACAGAGCTAAAATATTCTATGGAATTTGCTAATCCCGCTGATCCAGATAATAAACAAGTTAGTAAAATTCCAGCAAATATTGTTAATATTCCTGAGAAGAAAACCTTAAACTTTTTAATGAATAATGCGTAAATCAAAAAAATTATTGGAAATACTTTAATCAATGAGGCAATTCCAATTAAAATACCAGAGCCCGTGTTTTTTTGTTTTAATAATAAAACGAGTCCACCAGACAGTAAAAGCAAAACAATCGGATTTATCTGACCTAATAGCAAATTGAAAATAACCGGATAAAAGATTAAACAGCAACCTAATACTATTAGATAATACTTGATCTTATCCGGGATGAATGTATTTATTAAAATCCCAAAACCAAGAATTAATGCAATCGTATTGATTAATAGCCACATGGTTAATGCGACGCGTAAGGGCAATTGTCCCAGTGGTTGAGCTAGGGCAGATACAAAAGGGGGATATAGATAATGTATAGCTGTATTTGAATGTCCATTGTTAATAATTATTTCCTTTAGTAGATCATTATCATAGATGTTTCCTCCATCAAATAATATTTGAGATGAGTAATATATGGGTGCGAAATCAATAGACGAGTTAATTGCACCACTAAAATTGATAGACAAAAAAAATACACAACCAATTATTATTAGAGTAATGTATTTATAGTTCATTGACATTTGCGCTCAGTATAGAACTAAGTGGTACCGCCTAGGGGAATCGAACCCCTGTTTTCAGGATGAAAACCTGATGTCCTAACCACTAGACGAAGGCGGCATAATTGATGTTATTGAATTTCTAATTTGTGCTTTTAAAATCTCTTTTTGTTGGCTATGGTGTTTCAATTGCCATTCTCTTACAGTTGCATCCTTTTTATTTTTGCATGCCTCACAGCCTGTCCTGAGCGACCGATAGGGAGTCGAAGGAAAGGCGGCAAGTGTATACGTAACGTATCCTAGCGGAAAATAAATTTTTCGTCAATGGCTTACTAAGTGATATAATAATCTTATGATAAATTGTATTTTGGCGGGAATTCAATTTCTTTTGCTACTAGCAGCTGTTGGAATGATTTTGTATATGGGATATGTAATGCAGAGTTTTAAAAATCCTGTTCCTTATGTTCCGACGGATAAGAAAACTATCAAAAAAATGATAGCAGTGGCCAAAATCAAGCAGGGCGATAAGGTAATCGATTTGGGGAGCGGTATAGGAAAAATAGTATTTGCAGTAGCTAAACATCATACCGGAGAAGTAATAGGAATTGAAAAATCTCGTCTATTGTTCTCCATATCCCGTTTGTGGGCACTGCTAAAGAAAGGAAAGGGAAAAATCAAATTTGTCCGTGGTGATTTTACAAAATATCCCCTTGGAAACATAAATATCGTTATGTGTTTTTTAACGCCAGAAGGAATATTAAGTATTGAGGAAAAATTGACAAAAGAGCTCTTAAAAGGCGCGATGATATTGTCTTACATGTTTCCCATAGAAAACATAAGAGGTTTTAAAGAAACAAAAATACCCCTTAAGGAAAAAAAGAAGACTAATTATCTTTTTGTATATAATAAGCTATACTGAAGGTGCATAAATCATCTTCTAAATAAGAAGGGGGGTGATGAAATTGGAAGAAGAGAAGGAAATAGGTCAAATATCCCACTATTATGGGAAGGTTGGCGTGGGTATTATTGAGTTAACTGATACCCTAAAACAAGGGGATACAATTCATATTAAAGGCAATTCAACTGACTTTGAGCAAAACATTTCTTCAATGGAGGTTGAGCATGAAAGCGTAGAAAAGGCAGGTAAAGGTGATTCAGTTGGAATAAAGGTTGACCAGAAGGTGAAAGAAGGTGACCTTGTTTTTTTTGCGACAAAATAATTTTTTCAGTAAAAAAATGGGAGCAGTTGAACGATTCAATTGACTCCCGGCCGCCGCTTCCCGACAGGAGGCGTTGTTTGCGGCTGATATTCTGGAAAGGCATGTCCACATCGCGGACATCTAGGCTTGGGAACGTTGATGGACGTTTGACAACCTGGACACAGAATCCATTCTCCGATGTGCCCTGGTCTTTTACCAGGCATTGTTCCTGATATAGCGACCATGGTAACTCCTCGGTTTGGTGGGGTGCTGAGAACAGGTCGAGTTTTTTTGAAACCCAATGCTATCATAAATCAAAAATATTGTCAACAGTATCAGGAAATAAAAAAGGCGGTGAAGAAAGACCGGGAAATCTCTCTTCACCGCCGGTTGGCCGGTGTTACTTGGCCGCGCTCTTTGTTCCCCTTCCAGCGCGTCTCTCCTGAATGTTCTTGTCCAGGGACTTTGCCACTTCACTTCCGAAGAAGATAGCAGTAATCCCACCAAAGGACTCGATCAATTGCTCGGAGAGCACAACGTCGCTCGAATGGAAAATGTACCATCCGAACAGGAAGGCGGTCACCACCCAGAGAACGTAGACGAGCATCTCACCTCGTCGCACATTCCGGAGCTCCTTGCCCCAGCGATGTACCCTTTTTTTGGCTGCGTAGGTGCCAAGCACCATCAGCCAGGCATGAGTGAAATATCCGGGGAGTTCCTTCCCACCCCAGAGCGTAACACCCATCAGCATCACGATCTGGAACATGGTCCAGATGATGCTGATCCAGTACAGCGTCAGGACCGTTCTGTCCTCGTGATGGTTGCTATTAGTAGTCATCGTGATCACCACCTTTCATGGTGTCGTTGATGTTGCGCTCTCTTAGTAAGGTAAAAAGAGAACACGTGGGTCAGGTAGTAGTGCAATTTGCACAGTCATCCTGGTCCTGGGGGACCAAAGCTCTACAGCTCTGACACTGCCAAAACAGAGGAGTGTCCTCCGAGGAGAGGTCGCTTTCACAACCAGAATGGGGGCAGATGGTTTTTTCTGCCTGCACGGATCTCTTACAACCCGGGCATACTTTAAATAACTGCTTTGTTTTCATGGTTCACCCCCTTTCCAGGGTGCAATGTGCTAGATTTCAAGCTTCGTTCCGTGGCTAGAACACTACAAATTAGCGCAAAACAGACTATTTGTCAAGTCCGCAATAATATTTTATAATATAAAAGTATATATAAATATAAACAGGAGGTTTTAAATGCCAAAAATTAAATCAAAGTCTTCTGACAAAATAATGACAAACGATATTGCTGAAGAAGAATTTTGGGCTGATGCTGTAAAAGAACAGCAAGCAGGCTCTGTTTCTTCCGAAGTGGATAACGATGAATGGATGGAAGAAAACTATGACGGCCAACTGTCTGTTGATGTCTATCAAACTGAAAACAGTATCGTAATCAAATCAACCATTGCCGGAGTAAAATCCGAAGATATTGATATTTCAATTAATAATGACATGATTACGATTCGAGGTTTGCGTCAAAAACAAGAAGAGGTTGCAAAGGAGGATTATTTTTACCAAGAATGCTATTGGGGAGGATTTTCAAGATCAATAATTCTTCCGATTGAGGTCAAAGAAGATAAGATTGATGCGGTGCTAGAAAACGGAATTTTGACTGTTGTGCTACCAAGAGCAATTAAAGCAAAATCAACAAGTATCAAAGTTAAAGAAAAGAAATAATTAGCGGGAAATTATGAAGCATATTCTAACAGTTGCTTTGGTTAGTGCCTTCATTGTTTCTATTACCCTATTTACCGCCTCGAATGTTGTTGCACAGACAAACGAACATAGTGTAGTCAATACATATGCTGAAATAAAAGAAGGATATCAAAATACGCTCTCAGAGTATAGATCGACGAGAAGCGATTTTTTATCTGCTCGCAACAAATATCGGAAAAAATCAGCTGCAATCTCTTCTGAGCAACTTCTTGAACTGGCGAGGAAGTATGTTCAGAAAACTGTCATAACTATGTCTAAATATTTGGAGACATTAAAAATCCGAGTGGAGAATGCGGGTAGTATAGATGAAGAAAAGAGAAACACAATCATAGTAGAGATAGATTCTGATATAGCGTGGCTACAAGAAAGGTTAGAGCAAATTGAAAATACATCGGAAAGCAGTGCCCTAACTTCTATTACTAATTCTATCCGAGAACAATGGGCTTCTATCAAGATTAGAGCAAAAAAATACGTTGGCGTATTATTGGCAACTCGAACTTATCAGACTATAGATAAATTAGAGCAAGAAAAAAATAAAGTAGAGAAATATATTGTTCAACTGCAAGAAAACAATCAAGAGGTGGGGAGGCTGGAAGGTCTTCTAGAAGAATTTGATGAGAAATTGGAAATGACTAAGACTCAGACAACCAGTGCCGAAGGGGTGTTTAATAGAATTGATTCTTCTGAAAATATGCAGTTATTTTTCAAGCAAGGGAAAGACTTTTTAACCAGTGCCAATCGATATATTAGAGAAACTTGGCAAGTTTATCAGGCTTCTGTATCAGAATTAAAAAAGAGGCGTTTATATAACCAATAATCAGGAGATATAGAATCAACTTCTTCATGGTAGTATTATGAAAAATTTATCTAATGCAGTCATTGTAATAATAAGCATAGCCATAATTGTAGGAGTAATTTGGTTTTTTCAGCAAAAAACAATTGAAGCCACAAATAGTTCTGTAAATATGCCAGTAAATAATGCTAATATCCAGACAAATGTGAACAGTTCAGTAACAAATACAAATTCTGATGCTGATGCGGGTACGCCAATTAATACTGCTGAGTTAGAAATAATGGAGGTGGAGATTGATATTTCTGACCTAAGTGCAATAGAGGCAGATTTAGAAATACCGGAATTAGACTTTGATGCTGCTTTCTAGAATTTGCTTTAACTAATTATGATAGCAAAGATAACTCCCCCCATGACCCAAAATAAAAAGAAAAAAAAGACAGACAAAAAGAAAACTGTAAAACAGATAAAAAGAACTAATTTCCCGACGATATTTGTAGTATTGATATGCGTCGTCGTTTTTTTTGTAGTTGTGGTAGCAGTTTATTCAAATCTCTATCAACAAAAAATATTTCCAGGAATCACTATCGGAGGAAACAAGGTGGAAGGTCTTTCTTACATAGAAGTATTAGACCAGATAGAGCTGGCAATAATTGATATTAACGATGACGGATTGGTATTTACATATGAAGATGCAAAGTTGATTCTGGAACCTAGCATGACAAGCATAGAAAGCGGTGTGTCTTATGATGTTTTTACTTTTAATGCGAGCACAATGGTAGATCAGGCATATATTATAGGAAGAAAGGGTAGTTATCTGAACAAACTTAAAGAACAGTCTTCCGCATTCTTGTTTGGCAGAGATATCCCAGTTGAATACTTTCTGGATATAGAGATTGTTAAGCTCCTATTAGAAGAAAAGTTTTCACAATTTGAATCTCCACATTTAGATGCATCGTTAGTGGTAAACGAAGATTTGTCATTTTCTATTGCCAAAGAGCAACCAGGAGAAGTCTTTGAATATGATGTAATAACTGAAAATGTAAGAGAAAATATTGGATCTCTTCAAACAGGATCAATAAATTTAGAGCTAAAAAATGATCCAATACAAATAAACCAGACACAAGCCACTGAGTTTTTATCAGATGCTGAAAAAATAACGCAGTATGCTCCTTTTAATATTGATTATGACGACAAAACATGGGAAATTTCAAACGAGATTTTCCGCACATGGTTAGAATTACTGCCAAGCGAAAGCCAACCAAACATCGTCATTGGATTAAATGTACAGAAAGTGGAGTCATATCTAGATGAATTGCGAGAAGAAGTAGATGTGCCGGTGCAAGAGGGAAAATTTAAGATGGAAGAAGGTAGAGTAGTAGAATTTCAAGCTAGTAGGCCCGGCATAATAATTAATGCGGAAAAAACTATCCGAAAAATCACTGAAGATATCATAAAAAACAAAGGTACTAGGACCGGATTGGTTGTTGAAACAGAAGAACCTGAAATAACTACAAGAAACGTAAATGACCTTGGGATTAATGAGCTTATTGGCGTGGGGAGATCGGATTTTTCAGGTAGTCCAACAAACCGGCGAGCAAACATAAGGCTGGGTGCAGAAAAGTTAAATGGTGTACTAATCGAGCCTGACGAAGAGTTTTCACTTCTCGCTGCTTTAGGAAGTTTTGAAGCGTCAGAAGGATGGTTACCAGAACTAGTGATTAAGGGGAATCAGACTGTGCCGGAATTGGGTGGTGGCGCATGCCAATTTGGAACAACTATGTTTAGAGCTGCACTTAATACAGGATTTCCAATTACTAACCGTCAAAATCATTCATATACTGTTTCATATTATTTTCCCATAGGAACAGATGCGACCATATATGATCCGGCGCCAGATTTTAGTTTTATTAACGATACGGGACATCATGTTTTGATTCAAACTAAAATTGAGGGAAACATTATGTCTTTTGAGATGTATGGGACAAATGATGGAAGAGTGATTGAACAGACTGTTCCTATACTTTCCAATTGGATAAAGCCACCGGATACTAAAATAATTGAAACAACTGATCTGACACCAGGTGAAGAAAAATGCACCGAGGCTGCTCATACTGGAGTGACAGCATCTTTCGATTATAAAGTAACCTATCCGGATGAAACGATTAATGAGCAAACCTTTACCAGCAAATATAAGCCTTGGCAGAGGGTTTGTTTGCAAGGCGTAGAAGAGGTAAAAGAAGAACCTGAAGTAGAAGATGATTCATCTGAAGACAAAGAATAGTAATGTACAATACGGGCGAGCAAGCTCGCCACCTACAATATTTAACAGCAATAATTATTTGATGTTATTGGTAGGTGCAGAGCTTGCTCTGCAGGCAGTCTGAATAAATTTAATGAGAATCTGAGAAAAAATAGAAATGAGTCCAGAAGAATACCTAAAAACAAAATTAGAAACTTGCGCTCAGACAGAACTGCGACCTGTTGACCGCGAGTTTTTAGAATCCCAAGGAATTGAAAAATTTATTTATCGCATACTTACATCTAAGAAGTTTAGGAAGTGGAAAATCGTTGACGAATATGCAAATGAAATGAAAAGATCAATTACCCATATTGTTACAAAAAAAGAACCTCTTGAACTAGCATGGTTTTTTGGTGGTTATAAACTGTGGAGATTTCCATCATCTCCACTTGTTGATTGGGCAGAACTTTTTACAATACTATATTTAATAGAATACGTTTCAAATATTGTTTCGGTCTACGAACCAGGAGCTAAAATTATCTTCTGGGCGGCTCATCCTTCGGTAATGAAGTACCAAAGTAATATTCCAGAACAGGATTGTAGGGCATATCATGAGTCATTTAATAAATTATTGGATACATTGCGTTCATATTTTCCTAGGAATTTAATAATTGAATTAAAATCATTTGAAGTTCTATATTCAAATAAAAGTGAATACCTAAGCGAACTTAACCAGATGATAACAGAAGTTGAAGATGAGTATAATAATAAATGGACGACTGAGCGTAAGGAAATGAAAAAGATGTCATCTAATCTTAACATACAGTGGCAAGGCGCTGAAAATTGGGAAAAGATTCCTCAAAAGGAAAAAGAAGAAAAAATTCGGCTTGGGCCGATTGTCCACGACGGATATTGCCGACTTTCAAAGGTTAGGGAGGTAATACGGGGAGTTGGTAAAATAGCTTTAACAGCGACTCCAATTCCTAGCGGGTCGCTTACTGTCGGTACATCCAGTTCATCGGTAACAAAATTCTGGACAGGTTTTGGAGTAATCGAGAAAAGAGGAGACAGTTATGTTGAAAGAATACTTTCACCTCAGCAACTAGAATCAGTCAAAGATAAACCACACGATGTTTTACAAAGCAAGCTTATCCCATTGAAAAATTTTGAGGAGATTTGGGTTTTTCCTGAAGAACTAGATTTCACTGGTATTAAATAAACGAAAACCCCACTAGATAGCGGGGTTTCTATAATATCTAATTCAGTCACAGATGCTATGAAGAGTTATGCTTGGGGATACCAAAATACGATTTGAGTAAGTCAAAATCTATTTCATAAATTTCAGATATTCTGTTTTTGTGCAGGTCTTCTCTAATTATTTCCATTTTCCTAAATCCTATTTTCTTTAAAATCATTTTGGTTTTGCTATTAGATGACCAAGTTTTCACTCTAATTTTTCTGATGGGTTTTTCTTTTTCTTTTTCCAACATATAAGCGGAAAGATTATATAGAGTTGGTGTCCCTCTAAACTGTTTTAGAACTCCAGTTGCAGTTATTGTTGCTTTTTCTTCTTCAATCCAATATGTGCATACTGCTACAATATTATTATCTATTTCCGCAATTCCAATATTACCTTTGCCGAATGATTTTTTTAAAAGAGAGTCTAGGTCTTCCCCATGTTTTCTTTCAGAAAGCTTTGGAAAGAATTCATTGTCAAGAAGCGTAAAGAATTTTTTAATTCTTTTGAAATCATTTAGTTTTGCAAAACTGTTCTGGATTTTCATAGGATTTCATGTTGATAATAGCATATAACTATACGGAATAACAAAAACCCCGCCAGATAGCGGGGTTTCTATAATATCCATTAAACTGCGCTCAAGAGAATTCATCAGAGGAAAGTTCTAGGCAGAACCCAGAAAAAACCTAAAGATGAGTTCCCATGCTTGTCGTGAGCGCAGGTTAATAGATACTGCCTGTGAACCAAACACAATTCATTCTCTTTTTTAAGGGAACTGAACAGATTACCACGTCTTGAAAAACTTGTCAAGGGGGTTAGGAAGTGATAAGATTTTGATGTATCTTTACCTAAAAATAGCGAAAAATGGAAGAAGAGAAGATTATTACAACAAAGGAAAAGCCAGAGGACAAAACACTTGATCTTACTTTGAGACCGCGTGCTCTAAAAGAATTTGTTGGACAGGAGAAAATCAAAAAGAACCTCCAGATTTTTATGAAAGCGGCACAGCAACGAAAAGAAGCAATAGAGCATACTTTGGTATACGGTCCTCCCGGCATTGGAAAAACAACGCTTGCTCATATTATTGCGAACGAAATGGGAGTGAATATTCGTGTTACCTCAGGACCGGCAATTGAACGAGCGGGAGACTTGGGTGCTATTCTGACTAATTTAGGTGATGGGGATATTCTATTTATTGACGAAATTCACAGATTACCCCGAATAGTAGAGGAAACATTATATCCGGCGATGGAAGAGTTCTCTTTGGACATTGTAGTGGGAAAAGGGCCGGCAGCACGAACTCTACGACTTGATCTTCCCCAATTTACAATAATTGGTACAACCACTAGAGCTAGCCTGCTTTCTGCCCCGCTTCGAGACCGATTTGGCATCACATATCGACTGGACGAATATACTGACAAACATATGGAAGAGATACTAAAAAGATCAGCCAAAATACTCGGGATTGACGTGTTACCTGGTGCGTTGGAAGAAATAGCACAGCGATCAAGACGAATCCCTCGGATTGCTAACCGTATTCTCAAGAGAGTAAGAGATTTCGCACAAGTTGAATCTAAGGATAAGATTGACAAAGAAATTGCCAAAGATGCTCTTGGGCGCCTTGAAATTGATCCTTTAGGGCTCGATGTCGTTGATCGCAGGATTTTAGAAACAGTAATAGAAAAATTTAATGGTGGGCCAGTTGGGATAAACACCATTGCCGCTGCGACCAGCGAGGAAAAGGAAACAATTGAAGAAATCTATGAACCCTTTTTGTTGCAGATGGGATTCATTGCCAGAACGGCCAGAGGCAGGGTAATAACAGAGCAGGCATACAAACATTTGGGAATTGACCTACCTAGTGATTATCAAAATAAGCTTATATAAAGCAGCATGACATTTCCTCTTTATGTAATTTTAATAGCCTATATCGTAGTATTTATCATCTATCTAATTTTCAGCGCGGTTTTGCTATATCATATATTCCGTTTTGGTTATTGGGACTCGTCAACTCGCTTAATGGTGTTTCTATATTTCACAGGGTCTTTAGTTATTTTAATATCTACTATCGTATATTCTATGGATATTGACTGGTCCGAATCAATCACATTATTTTCTAATGTAGAGTTTAATTTTTCCATTGACTAACTATATGGATCCGTATAAGTATTTTTCAGACAGAAGACCAAACGAAGAAATAGTTTTGTTGTTGAGGCGACATTGGCACGCAATCGCCAGGTATTTTCTCGTTTTTATTTTAGAAATAGTTTTACCAATTATAATATTTGTAATCTTTCTTCGATTTTCAGAATTTGCTTGGGAAAAAGGATCGCCAATTTCTGTATTAATATTCTTGAGTGCCAGTTCTTATTACTTATTTATTTGGCTGTTCTTTTTTCATCATTGGATAGATTATTATCTGGACGTTTGGGTAGTAACTGATCAAAGAATTATAAACATAGAACAAAAAGGACTGTTTTCACGTACAGTATCCGAATTGAATATGGATAAAATCCAGGATGTTACAAGTGAGGTAAGAGGGAAAATGGCGACAATATTGAAATTTGGTGATGTGCATATTCAGACAGCGGCAGAAGAAAAAAGATTTATTTTCTCTGAAATCCCAGAACCGCGAAAAGTGGCTACAAAAATAACAGAATTGCATAGAGAGGCAGAGCGAAGAATAAGGGCACACAGACCAGGCAGTCAGTTACATAATGATCACTCGTCAGACGAAAGCAATGTATCTCGGACATTTTAACTATCATCTTCCTAAAAAGTATATAGCGCAAAAACCTATGAATCCTCGAGATCACTCGAGGCTTTTGATATTAGATAAGAAAACTGGAGTAGTAGTGCACAGACACTTTTATGATATAGGCGACTATTTATCTGAAGGAGATGTTGTAGTAATGAATAATTCAAAAGTGATTCCGGCAAGATTATGGGGAAAAAAAGAAACTGGCGGAAAAATGGAGGTGTTTCTATTGCATAAGATTTCTGACAATGAGTGGGAAGTGCTGGTTGGAGGCAAGGGTCAGAAAAAT
Source organism: Patescibacteria group bacterium (assembly GCA_018825385.1). Taxonomy (GTDB): domain Bacteria; phylum Patescibacteriota; class Patescibacteriia; order UM-FILTER-42-10; family UM-FILTER-42-10; genus JAHJEX01. The sequence goes on along the minus strand of JAHJEX010000026.1, from coordinate 21,152 downwards.
GACTTGGTAATAACATTTGCAAAAGGATTGGAGGGAAAACTTTTACGACGAATGTCGGAAGGAGTTTGGAAAATCCGTTTTAATAAAGGAGGCAAAGATTTTGATAGAATATATAAAATGATAGGTGAAGCGCCTGTCCCTCCATATATCAAACAAAAATCTGATCTAAAGAAATATCAAACGGTATATGCAACAAAAGAAGGATCAGTGGCGGCGCCTACTGCCGGTTTTCATTTCACGAAAAACCTAATGCGGAAATTAGAAAGGAAAGGCGTCGAATTCCAGCCGGTTACATTGCATGTTGGTTTAGGAACATTTCAACCTGTAAAAGTTAATGATATAAAAAAACACAAAATGCATCCGGAGTTTGTTGAAGTGCCAAAGGAAACACTAACAAAGTTGTGGCAGGCAAAAAAAGAAGGAAAGAAAATCATTGCTGTGGGAACAACCAGCGTCCGCGTGCTGGAAACTGTTATGGCCGATTTGAATAGTAAAAAAACTCCTCCCAAAGAGGCGTTTAAAGGATGGATAAATCTATTTATCTATCCCGGGTTTAAGTTCAAATCCACTGATGCGATGATTACCAATTTTCATTTACCTGAGTCAACGCTTCTGATGTTGGTGTCAGCTTTTGCCGGTAGAAAAAACATTCTTAATGCCTATGAAACGGCAAAGAAAAAAAACTATCGTTTCTATAGTTTCGGCGATGCAATGCTGATTAAATAAAAACCGACTAAGTGTATGAGTGTTCGGATGATCGAGCATTAAAGAACAAAATCATCTCATTTTCAATTCGATATTAACATCTTCTTTGTTTTCCCTCTTCCAATTTATCAGCTCGTAATATTGAGCAACATCTATTGCTTTGTGTGTAAAAACTCCAGTTATTTCAACTTCATCTTTATTATCGACAACATACTGCAGTTCATCAATTTGCCTTGCTTCATTATCTGGAACTTCTATTTCGTACACATAAATTTCCATATCAGGATCAAATGCTTCCGGATTTTCAAACTCAATAGTTTAGGCGATTCATTAATATGACTTACGCCATCTGGTCTGGCTGCACAAGCTAAGGCAAAGCCATAATCAGGAGTTAAATAGATTGCTTCCAATAGTTCATCTTTTGGTACATCAATACCTTCGCCAGCGCCAGCTTGTTGTTTTCTAATGGTCTTTAAGTTGCTATTTTTTGAACCATGATATAGTTTCATGTGTTTGACATAGTTTTATTTAAACTGCGAATCGCATACGCTGTGTTGACGAATGTAAACTATTTTTAATTTTCTATTTTTTCGATAACAGGATTAACTAAATCCAAGTACTTAATAATAGTAGAAGTCCAGTCATAATTGTTTTCCGGGTGAATTTGGAATCCAATATATGTACATGTACGAAATATCATGGCGTGTAATATAAGTTGGTCAAAGTCATTGATATCGTTTCCCAAATCAAGAATTGACTCATCAGCACTATCGTTTGCCATAGCACTAATAAGCATATCGGCAATTGGATAGTTCTTAGGCCTGAAGTAAGGTGTCATATCCAGTACTGCCGGAGTCAGCGTGTCGTGAAACAATATTTGTTCCAGACCCCAGTCCCCATGGATTAGTTGGCTTGGTAGTCGGTTTTCTCTAAGAAGGCTGAAAAGTTTTTTGAGAGGTTTATTAGCAATATCAAAATCATAAATAGGCATTTCGCTCCATGCCATTCGATCGGACATTGTAAAAACATCTGTCTTTTTATTAAACCAGTCTGGTTTTGGTATGTCTGCCAATGCTTTGTGAAACATCATACTTACCTCAATAGCTTCGGCATAATTACCAGGCCGATGTTTGCCTTGTAGAAATTCACTGGCAGACCAACCATCAAAATTCCATGCCCCGTTTTTTGCTCTTATTGATTTGGGAACACGGAATTTATCGCTTGCTAGATTATTGTTTATCTCTGTTATCCATGAAGCTTCAATAACATCTTTTGTTGGTTTGAGAACAATATCTCCAACGCGGTAGCAGGTGCCTTCACCGCCCGGAAGTAAGATTGGCTCTCCCGAGGTACCAAAAGCGCTTAGAATATCTTGATTTGGAATTTTTCCTGCCATTTGTGCCTATATTTTGTTGAAAAAAATTGTTTTTTCTACAATTTTTGTGATGCGATGCTGATTAAATAATAAACTGCATACACGGTGTTAGGTAATGTTTTTAAATTCCGTTGTTTTAGAAAGATACATTTTCATTCCTTCCAAGTTTCCAGATTTAAGTAGTTTTGCTGGCTCTTCTTTTGAAAAGTTAGCCCACTTAAAACCGATATGTTCATTGCTGATAGCAATGTCGCCACTTAGATATTTTGCTTCAAAAAAAAGATATAGAATATGGATGTCAGAGCCATTTTTTGACATTGAATCGGGGCTTAAGTGACGACCAACTGCTACAGGTTTAGTGCCAAGCGAATATTTAATATCTCCAACCTCCTCTGCAATTTCTCTTTTTATAATGTCAAAAAAAGGTGTGGTAAATTCATCAGTATCTATACGACCACCAGGTAAATCATAAAAGCCGGCATAACTTCCTTTCGGATCTGCCTCTAAGAGTAATATTTCACCCTTAGCATTCTCAATAATCACTTTCAGTGATATTTGGTAAAAGTCTTTTTCTTTCTTCATAGAAATTTGGGAATGTCACCTAACAGTGTGTTCACATACCTACCGGCATCATAGCTAAAGTTAGCTAGAAAGTAAAATGTAATTTATTAATAAGAAGCCGCGATTTCGAAATCGCGGCTTCTTATATTTTGTTTAAGTAATTTTAAATTTGTATTAATTAATATATGCTTTTAAGCTCTATATCAGTATAGTAATGTTTTAAAATTGATTCATAATCTTCTCCGTCTTCCGCCATTGCACGTGCGCCATAGGCGCTCATTCCTACACCATGTCCCAGTAATTCTTTGTCTTCACACGCGGGATCATCAACAGTGACTAGCCAGTGATATGGCCCACCGGCCCAAACCTCTTCCCATGATCTTGTTCTACCATCTGATTGTGAAAAGTAGGGTGTTATGGCAAGTTCATCTTCATAAGTTACTATTGTTCCTTCCGTATCCAATATTGCCTGAGTAACATTTGGTGACCTAGTTTCAAAACCATAACCGCGATAAACCTGATCGTAAATAGCATCAATGGTGAAATTCTCATCAGCGTGTTTTGTGCCAGTTTGATAGTGATACATTGCATATGTTCGAGCTGCGGTTAGAAGAGCTTTCAGATAATCCTGATCATTGTCATTACCTGCTTCTGCAACTCCTCTCAAATAGGATTCTAGAGGTAATTCATTAATAATCCATAATTGCTCGGCTGCTTCTGCAAAACTAATTTCTAGTATACCTCGAAAAAGATTATCGTTTAAAGACTCATCCCATTCCGGTCTGTGTTCATAATTTGTGATTTCTAAAATTGTTTCAGAGCTTTTTGGGACTGCTCGAAGAGGTAAGGTAGAATTTATTGTTGATTCTTGGATTGAAAGCGAATATATTCCATTTTCGTATTCAATGGTGCTAACTTCACCCTGATTATAGCTACCAAGAAGGGTGTTCTCTGTATTTCTAATTTCATAGTCTCCATTAGCTGACAGGGTTACTTCGCTAGAGGTTGGATATAAACCAATTCGTACGTCAGGCTCGCCCTCTATTTCGGCAACGGGCTCAGGCTCATATGCTACATTAATTGTTATTGTTACAGTACCGCCTTGAATCCACGTTAGGTTCTCAGCAACCAGCCCAAAATCTTCTGTATAGCTTCCCACAGTATCCGGAGCCTGCAAGGCAAATTCGAAGCGCACTTTTTCTCCAGTTGATACCATGCCATCTTTCATAACAGTTGGCCGATAATGAGCGGGCCAAAATTCATGTCTGAAAACACTTTCTCTTCCAACCGGATTGTTTACATTGAGGGCAACAAAATGATTACTGTCCGGATCCCAGTTCTGAGAACCCGTATTTTCAAATTCTACCCAGACAGTTATGGCATTGCCCGGTTCAATATCAATTTCATTATGTGACTGCGCAGTTTTTTTGGCAGAAAAGTGAGGGAGGGGATTGCCTACTCGCATTGTAATTTCCAGATCACCACCATCTATCCAAGTTAGATGCTCAGCAACCAATCCAAGTTTTTCTGCATAAATCCCTTCTTCCTGTGGAGCAGTTAAGGCGAAACGAAAAAGACCAGTTTCTCCTGGTTCAACTATCGGAGTTTTCATAACTGTTGGTCGATAATAGTTCGGCCAAAAAATATCCCTAAAATCGCTGTTTCTTCCGGGAGGATTGGTATTATTTAATGCTACAAAATTTCCTAGATTGTTGTACCATGTTTCAGATCCGGTGTTTTCAAATTCAGCTTCAAAAGTAATTCTCTTTCCGGGGTCAATATTGATTGTGTCGTAGCTTCTACTAACCAATTTGGCACTGTACGGTTTCAATGTTCCGCTATTATATGTTGATGCATGAGCAGGAGTAACAACCTGCTTGTTTTCGAAATAATTACCAATTTTTCCAAGAGTGAAAGAGATAGCAACAACAACAATGACAACTAACAGTAGCCAACCTATTTCTTGGAAATGCAATTTTTGTTTTTGTGTTTTCATAAGTAAACAAAAAAGTGCTCATTGAACCAAAGCCAAAGCACTTTGCAGTCGTTGTGATGATGATTTCATAAGTTGTAACTTTGGTTTTTGTTTTTGCCAGAATTCGTTCCTTCTGGTATGTTTATCTTATCATAAAAATGGCCATTTGTCAACGCGATTTGAATAATGATATCATGCAAATGGAGCATATATAATATTGTTTAACGGGGTCTCTATGGTCCCGTTTTCTAGAAAAGGATACAAGCTGACTAAATGTCTTTAACCCGGAAAATAGCACACAATACAATAATTCAGATTGTTGGAAAATCTGTCTCAACTGTCATTGGTCTAATAGTTGCATCAATGCTTTTTCGGTATCTTGGAAAAGAAGGATACGGGAACTATACAACGGTCATGGTATTTCTGCAGTTCTTTGGGATTTTGGTAGATATGGGTCTTTATATAATTCTTACCAAGAAAATTTCAGAAGACGGTGCTGATGAAGATTCGTTAGTCGGAAATATTTTCACAATCCGACTAATTTCTGCAGTTGTATTTTTAGGAATTGCACCTCTGGTAGTTATGTTTTTTCCCTATCCTACAATCGTCAAAACAGGAGTTGCATTATTAAGCCTTTCGTTTTTGTTCATTACTCTTAATCAGGTTTTGCAGGGTGTTTTTCAAAAGCACTTAAAAATGATAAAAGTAACTATTTCTGAAGTATTAGGCAGGATTGTTTTACTCGGAGGTACATTTACAGCTGTCTATTTAAACAAAGGGCTGCTCACTATTTTGCTAGTTGTGGTTTTAGGTTCATTTACCAATTTCATGTTTACCTTCTTCTATTCAAGGAAGTTTGTAAAAATCAAGTTACGATTTGAATTTGCAGTGTGGAAGAAAATTATTTGGGAATCCTATCCCATCGCACTTGCGATCCTTTTTAACTTAGTGTATTTCAAGGCAGATACACTTATTCTTTCACTTCTTAAATCGCAAGAAGAAGTTGGGATTTATGGAGCACCATATAAGATACTGGAAGTACTGGTTACTTTTCCTGCAATGTTTGCTGGATTGACAATCCCAGTTTTGACTTATGCTTATGGGAAAATGGACAAAGAAAGATTTAAGCGGGTTTTGGGGAAAGCATTTGATTTTTTATCAATGATATCACTTCCTTTAATAGTTGGTACATTGTTTATAGCTCAACCGGTGATAGATTTTATAGCTGGAGAGGAGTTTGTAGAATCAGGAAAAGTTTTGCAGGTTTTAATAATTGCTACAGGTACGATTTTTATTGGAAATTTGTTCGGGAATACGGTAGTAGTGATTAATCAACAAAAGAAAATTCTAAAATACTATGCAGCAATCGCTGTTGTATCAGTTACGGGCTATCTAATTTTCATACCCATTTACTCATATATGGGCGCTGCCTGGATGACAGTAGTGTCTGAATTACTTATTACAATCTCTACTATATATGTAGTTTGGCGCGCTACAAAAATATTTCCATCATTGCAGCTATTCTTTAAAGTACTGGTAGCATGTGCAGGCATGGCAGCTGTATTATTCTTGTTGCAAGACCGCTCACTATTGCTGATGATTCTAGCGGGAGCGGTAACTTACTTTGTAATTCTTCTTTTATTAAAGGGCATTTCCAAAAAAATGATAAAGGAGATTGTTTTATTGCGTTCAGAATAATTCCTATGTCAAAACAAAACATACTCATATTGAAATTTCCCTATGCCTCTCTTTTCGGTGGGGGAGAAAGACACACGCTTACTTTGGTAGAGGGGTTGAGAAAGAAAGGATTCTCATTCTTCCTTGCTAGTTCGTGTCCGGTATTGCTTAAAGAGTTTAAAGAGCGCAATTGGCACAGCAAAAAAATGTGGGCACCCAAAGAGCCCGTATCAAAGAAAAGCCTATTGCTTTTTCCTTTTTTTGCTCCCTTTTTCTTCTGCAGATTAGCATTTTTATTATTAAGCTTCCGTTTTCGTAATAAAGTTAAAATTGTATTTTGCCTTTCACTTACTGAAAAAATTCTCATTACTGTTCCGGCAAGAATGCTTGGTATGAAAGTAGTGTGGATGGAACATGTTTCAGCAAATCGATGGCTTACTCTTAATCCGCTTCGTGTTTTCTATACAATGTATGCTATGTTGGCAATGATTGTTGTTGTATCTGAGTCAATAAAAAGTGAGCTTATTGGAAAGCTTCATATCCAACCCAAAAATATTGTGACTATTTACAGTGGTACAGATTTACCGGAGGTTACGTTGAAAGATATTAAAGCAAGGGTAAACAAAGGGGAATTTATAATTGGTACAATAGCCCGACTGGAAAGGGAAAAAGGGATAGAATATCTAATAAGGGCTATTGATATAGTAAAAGACATTATTCCTAAGATTAAACTAATAGTAGTTGGTGATGGCAGTGAACGTCGTAACTTGAATTGGCTTGTAAACAGTCTTCAAATGACAGAAAGAGTACAATTTGTGGGATTTCAGGATCACATCAATCAGTGGATCAGAAACTTTGATGTGTTTGTTTTACCTTCAGCAATTCGTGAATCATTTGGCATGGTATTAATAGATGCAATGGCTAATCTAAGACCCGTGGTGGCAAGTAAAATTGGTGGTATTGCTGAGATAGTTGATCACAAGGAAACAGGAATTTTAGTAGAACCTAAAAATTCAGAAGAGATTGCAAATGCCATCATTTACCTTTATAACCATCCCGAAGAAACTGTAGAAATAATCAAAAACGCACGCGCAAAAATAGAAACAAGTTTCACTAAGCAAAAAATGCTGAATGAATTTGAAAAACTGTTTATTGTTTTATCAAGATGAATATTAAGATAGCAAACAAATTTGAATTTTCTATCAAAGAGTTTGTACTGCTTATTGTTCTTACTGTACCACTTGGGATTTCTGTAAGCATCGCAGGAGAGTGGACAGATCCCCTTATGGTATTAGGTGGAATAATTGGAGTGGTGATAAGCATTTTCATATTTCGAAATCCGGTCCTTGGGATATTTCTGATCGCCTTCTTGCTCCCTTTTGAGAGGATTGGTGCAATAGAAGCAGCTGGTATGACTATCAGGATAAGCCAGATATTAACAATAGTAACTATAGGAGGATGGATATTTGACGGCCTTCGCAAGCAAAGCTTTTTTCTACGCAAAAACCCCTTGATCTTTCCTTTAGCTCTCTTTGTGGTTGTAAATGTGGCATCTTTACTAAACGCTGAAAACATTGAGCGTTCTGCCTCTGTATTATTATTTACTATTTTTACAATTGCTTTTAGTCTACTTATTCCACAGTTAGTCAACAGGGAGAGCCATGTAAAAATAATAATAAAGTTAGTTGTGATCAGTGCGTTTATTGTGGGTGTATTCGGCATTTTTCAATTTTTAGGGGATATGATTGGGCTTCCTCAATCAATTACGGGTTTACGTGATCTTTATACAAAAGAAGTGTTAGGTTTTCCAAGAATTCAATCAACGGCATTAGAGCCATTATACTTTGCTAATTATCTTTTGATTCCTTTAGGTTTGTTATGTGCTCTTTTTCTGGGGAAGACAAAAAATATTCGATATAGTTATTTGATTTTCTTGATTATTTTCTTTGGTCTGAATCTAGTGCTTACAGTTTCTAGGGGAGGATATTTGGGATTTATCGTGATATTAGTGGTATTGGGGATTTATTATTTCAAGCGAATTTTCACTTCTAGAAAAACCCCTATGTTATTAGTTGCGGCGTTAGTAATTGCTTATATTGCAGTTCGTTTTTTAGGATTTGGGAATGCAGTCAATTTGGAAATATTTAAAGGGCACGTTACTAATGCCTTTTATGGTGCAGCGTATAGTGAGAGGGTAGAAACATTAGAAATAGCAATGGATGGTTATTACCAACATCCTTGGATTGGGGTAGGAGTTGGAGGTTTTGGACCTTATGCTTCAGTACACCCATATGTCGAACCAAATGATGGATGGAAAATAGTTAACAACGAATCAATCGAATTGATTGCAGAGGTTGGTATTTTAGGGTTACTGTCTTTTGTTGTAATGTTAGCTATAGTAATTTTTCGTTCCATCAAAGCTATTCAAGTAGCTAAAGATTCATACTTGCGGGCAATAATGATTGGATTTCTAGCTGTATTTCTGGGTATCTTAGCTCAGTATCAAACATTTTCAACTCTTTATATAATGCATGTTTGGTTTGTAATTGGTATGATGGTAGCAGTACAAAATATTATTTTCAAAAAAGCATAATGGAAATATCTTTCTTAATCATTTTTAGCTTCTTTTTCTTTCTACTTGCATGGAAAAAGATAGAAATAGCTCTGATGCTTACGGTATTATTACTGCCTAGTTATTTAATACGGTTTGAGGTATTTTCAATTCCTGCTACACTGCTCGAAATAATGATATTATTGTTGTTTATAGTGTGGGGGATAAAAAAAGTATTTATTGATAAGCTTAAGGATATAAAGTGTACACAGTTTAAATGGCCATTACTTCTATTGTTTGTTTCTGCAACAATAGCTGTATTTATTTCTCCAGATCTGCAATCGGCGCTAGGTATTTATAAGGCATATTTTGTGGAAGCGATTTTATTCTTCATAGTATTCACAAATGTTATTAACTCACCGCGAAGAATACGTTTAATATTTTGGGCTCTGGGAGTTTCTGCACTTTTTGTATCGGTAATAGCGCTGTGGCAATATATCGAGATTCTTCCTAGTTATGAGCCTTGGGTATCTGAATCACCAAAAAGGGTAACTTCAATATTTGAGTATCCAAATGCAGTTGGTTTATACTTAACTCCCATTGCAACGCTGTTCTTAGGAATATTGTTGCTGGCGAAAAAGCATGATAAAAAAGCGGATAATAAATTAGCAAAGGGGGCGAGACAATTTATTACTGGTGTGGTCATATTTGCATTACTTGCGATTGCTTTTTCAGTATCGCGCGGTGCGGTACTTGGTATCGGAGCAGCGATACTGTTTTTTAGCTTCTTCAGTCGATTTAAGAAATGGATTTGGATTGCAATTGTTGTGTCAGTACTGACAGTACTTATTATTCCTCAAACTCGCACAACTGTATGGGATATTGTAACAGTTAAAGATACTTCCACTGACGTAAGAACCGTATTATGGCAGGGAACATGGAATCTGATTAAAGATCGTCCGCTTCAAGGTGCCGGGTTGGCAGGATTCCCTACAGTATATGAGGAATACAAACTTGCTAAACATACTGAGTTTCTTTTGTATCCTCATAATATAGTTATGAATTTCTGGGTTGAACTAGGAATACTTGGTTTGATTGCGCTACTTTGGTTATTGGTAATGTTTTTTAAAGAGGGACACAGTATAAGAAAAAGAACGATAGATTTGTATCCCATACCAAAATTTAGATTCTCAATTGTTCTTATGGGCGTTTTAATCGCTACTCTGGCTTATGGGATGGTTGATGTTCCGTACTTCAAAAATGATCTAGCTGTTTTGTTTTGGATAATTGTTGGCTTTATGGTAAGTCAAAAAAATATTTCAAATCAATCAAGGGGTGGACAAAAGTCCAATTTTACGCTATAATAGAAATACAAAGTTAAATAAAAAACAAAAACAAAACGTGCCATTATGAAAGGTCCTAGCACAACCAAGGTTTTTATTATCGGGACAATTGCTTTCCTAGCAGTTGTTTTTTTGTCTTCTCAAGTCCACGCTTCGTCAAAACAAGAGATTCAAAAAGGTGAAGTAATCCATTTAAATGTTACTAACGATACAGTTTCTGAAGTAATTGCATCTGATTTTCCTTTTCAAATGATAGGAGTGGCGTGGCAAAGTAATGATCCAGTAGAGCTTGCAGTACGATATTATGGAACAAATAAATGGAGTGATTGGTACTCAATTGAAGAAACAGTAAAAAAAGATGACTGGTACTTTACAAAAGAGCCAGTTATTTCAAACAATGCTACAAAATTTCAGTATTCAGTTATTTCTGGAAATCTTGATAAATTGAAACTAATTTATCTTGGTGAGACAAGAAAACTCCAGTTTGATAAATGGAATCCCATAAAAATATTCAAACAGGTTTCTGCACAAAATAATTTAGATATTATTACCCGTTCTGAATGGGAGGCGGATGAAGACTGGCGACTGGATGGAGCAGATAAGGAAATCTGGCCTACCGAATATCAAACACCGGAAAAATTTGTTGTTCATCATACAGCGGGTGGTGATGGAGGTAATGACCCCGAAGGAACGGTAAGAGGTATTTACTATTGGCACTCGGTCGTCTTAGGTTGGGGGGATATAGGTTATAATTATCTTATTGATCAAGACGGAAAAATTTACGAAGGAAGGTTTGGAGGCGATGGTTCTATAGCAGCACATGTATATCGCAACAAAGCTTGTGCAATTTCGCGATTTGGCGGAGAAGAATTTGAAGCTGATTTTAATAAGGGAAGTATTGGTATATCTGTTTTGGGAGATTATGAGGATATGGAGTTGAATAGTGAGGTGAGCAATGCTTTAGTCAGCCTTATTGCTAATAAAGCTCAAGACTTTGCTATAGAACCCAGTGAAGAGAGTTTTTTAGTTGATGATAATTATCCAAATATAGTGGGGCACAGAGATTTAGACTGCACGCTTTGTCCAGGTGCTAATTTGTATCAAGAATTAGATAGTATCCGTTCTGAATCTCAAAATTTGTATGATGAATTAGGAGGTTTGGCAAAGCCAGTAATCAATGCTTCGTTTGTTCGACAAAGCACAAAATCAATTTCCATTAATGCTGGTCAAGAAGAAGAAGTATGGGTTGAGTTCAAAAATACTGGCAATGTTACTTGGCGAACATATGGACAATATTCATCTCATATTATTCCTAGCAATGGTTCATCTAACCTTCAGGCAAGTAACTGGGAGTCTCAAACACATGTTACAGTGGCAGACAATTCAAATATTGCTCCAGGAGAGACAGGTAGGTTTACGTTCTCAATACAAGCCCCAGTCGATCTGTTAGAGGTATCAGAGAACTTTATGCTTGCAATTGATGATACTTCTATCAAGGATACAAACTTTACATTGAATCTTCAAATAACAGGTTTATCATATGCGGCCAAACTAGCTTCCGATATGATTACACCTGCTATGTTTGCCGCTGATCAACAAACAGCAACATTCAAATTTAGAAACCAAGGTATGAGCACATGGGAAAAGGGGGAAGTGTATTTGAATATATATGATCTTGGTGATAAAGTCAGTCGCCTTTACCATCAAGACTGGCCGGGACAAAACGGCAATATTGATTTTAATGAACCTAGCGTTGGATCAGGAGAAACTGCAACATTCACTTTTAAAATAGAAGCACCGCTAGAATTGGGTTTATTTAAAAATATTTATCGAATTATGGGTCCAGAAGATGTTATTCAGAGAGAATCATTCTCTATAACTCGCGTTGACTCACAATATACTGCAGAGTTAGTATCTCACACTGTTCCTCTGACAGTATTAAATTATTGGAGAGTTCCGGTAGCAGTCAAATTCAAAAACACTGGAATCGGATCCTGGAATAAGGATATGATCCTTCAGATTTTTGATTTAGGAGGAAATGTGAGCGTGTTTTTCGATTCTTCGTGGAATAATAATTATGGTAATATTGTTTTTAATGAAGACGGGGTACAACCTGGTGAAACCGCTACATTTGAAGTCTACTTAAAATCCCCCAAACAGCTAGGTTTGTATTTAAATACAATGAAATTAGGTATTCCTGGTAGAGACATTATTGTTCAAGGAGGAGAACTTACTCAAATTACTAGAGTTGATTAGATTTGTATAAAAAAAGCCTCCATGATTTCGGAGACTTTTTTTTATTGAAAAGAAGTTTTATTTCTTCTTTTTTCTTTTTGCAGGCTTGCGTTTAGCTACTTTTTTTCTTTTTGCAGGCTTGCGTTTAGCCACCTTTCTTTTAGCTGGCTTACGTTTTGCTACTTTCTTTTTAGCAAGTTTTTTCTTTGCTGCTTTCTTTTTCGCCATCATATCACCTCCTCTCTTGGCAAATATAAAATCAAAAGGAATAATCTTATAATATAATTGTAAACTATTTTAAAAAAACAAGCAATAGTTATCCACAAACTGTTTCTTATTGCTTTTTCATAGGAACAAAAATAAATTATGCGGTATCAATTATTTAGTGAGCATACTAATAAATCAATTTGACAATAATATAGTTATGGGTATATACTCATAATATATAAACAATTTTAGGGATAGGGGGTGATTATTATGCCAAGATTAGATGGAACTGGCCCACAAGGCATGGGAGCTCTAACCGGACGAGGGATGGGCCCTTGTAACGGAGGTGGAGGTTTTCAGTTTGGGTGTGGCCGAGGTTCAAGAAGAGGTGTGGGATTTGGAAGAATGCCACTGCGTATGACGAATAAAGATGAGGCTGAAATACTGACAAATGATGCAGAAATTATGGAAGATGAGTTGAAACAAATTAAAGAACGTCTGACTGAGTTGGGAAAGAAAAAATAGAAAATAGCCCCGCAACATAAAGTTACGGGTCAGAACCCCTTTATTTTTAAGAAAAATTTTGTTAATATTGTAATAGTCAAAATATAGTATTTAAGAAACAAACAATGAGTAGAAGAATCTCACTTATATATTTGATAGTAGTAATTTTTGTTCTTATTCCTTTTTCGGTACTGAAAGCTCAAAAATCACCCATTTACTTTTTTTACGGTGATGGGTGCTCGTATTGTGCAAAGGTTTCTCCATTTGTTGACCAGATTAAATCTGAATATCCAGAAGCACAGATTGAGAAATTGGAAGTTTGGCATGATCTTGATAATGGAATATTGTTGCAAGGAATGTATGATTCCCATAATGTTCCTTATCCACGGGGGGTTCCTATTTTGTTTGCTAATGGTAAATACTATTCTGGATATTTAGAGATTCAAGAAAATTTGGAAAGTGAAATCCTAATTTATTTGGATGCTCCTTCTGAAGCAGAATCTGATGAAAATGTAGTAACAGAACCTTCAGTTGAAAATATTGCTGAAACTAATGGTGACACTGAATCACATCCTATATCATTTTGGGCAGTGACAGGGGCAGCGCTTGTTGATTCTATCAATCCGTGTGCTATTGCGGTGCTAGTGATATTAATAAGTGCATTGATGCTTGCCCAAGAAAAAAAGAGAGCATTATTAGGCGGTATTGCGTTTACGGTATCAATATATATTAGTTACTTACTTTTTGGGTTAGGAATAATATATACTCTACAAGTATCAGGTCTTTCGGGATGGTTTTATAAAATTGTTGGAATAATTGCCATACTGATAGGCTTATTTAATTTAAAGGACTTTTTTTGGTATGGTGGTGGGGGATTTGTAATGGAAATTCCACGATCCTGGCGGCCGAGAATGAAAAAAATGCTAAGAAGTGTAACTTCTCCAATAGGCGCTTTCCTCATCGGCTTTGTCGTAATACTATTTGAACTTCCCTGTACAGGTGGCCCATATTTTTTTGTGCTAGGCCTGCTTTCCCATAATGAGTCTTGGTCAACTATTTTTCCTCTCTTATTGTATTACAATTTAATCTTTGTATTACCATTGATTATAATTACTATACTAATATATTTTGGTCTTTCTAAAATAGAAAGCGTGGGCCAGTGGAAAGATAAGAATATTAGATTATTTCATTTAATTGGTGGTTTGATAATGGTTGCATTGGGAATCTGGGTAATAATTTTTTAAGAATATAAAGTGGTAAGACCAAGAAAAATAAGAAAAATACAGTTTAATCCAAAAGTACTTTATTATAAACCAAGAGGTATTCCTTTGAGAGATTTAGAGGAAGTAGTGCTGTCGATAGATGAAGTTGAAGCATTGCGCGTAAAATACGTTAAAGGGTTTGATCAAATAGTTTGCGCCACAAATATGAAAGTATCGCAAAGTACTTTTCAACGAATTTTATCATCAGCGAATAAAAAAATTGCAGAAGCAATTATTTCTGGAAAGGCAATTAGAATAGAAAAGTAATTGCAAAAAAACATCTTAATTTGTGGGGTGTTTTTGGTGGACCCGAGCGGATTCGAACCCTGTGTCTTCTGGTGGAGATAGTCGGATTCGAACCGACGACCTCCGCATTGCAAATGCGGCGCTCTAACCAACTGAGCTATATCCCCATAAGAAGACACAGGGCACATAATTGTTAAGTTGCTGCCAGCCAGAGGCCGGTCCGCCTTCGGCGGAAACTACGGGCCCATAAATTATTTATATGTTTCCTGTTGAAAATACTTTTTCAAATATACTTTCTAGCATCCCGGTCATAAGCATAAAGCTTAAAATTATAGCGGCAATCCCAAGTAACTTGTAAAAAAGACTAGTACCGCCGTCCAGCCCTAAGTGCTGTTCCGCCCATTCTATTTTTCCAAAAAACCTTAAAAACCACTCTGTTTTGATCACCATCAGTGAGCCGATGATGATTCCAATTATGCCGAAAATGAATCTTCCCATGTTTTTTTGTTAATGGTAGGTTCGACCCCGCATTTGCGGGGTGACCTCTTCGGTCCCGTTAATTCGCTTTGCTCATGACGGGGTAAATATAAACGAAGCGCTTCCCACCTGCTTCACCTTGTATTAATGCAATTGTTAATCTCTCCTTACTTATGGTGGGCCCGCTCCGATTCGAACGGAGGGCCTTCTCGGTGTAAACGAGACGCTCTAACCAACTGAGCTACGAGCCCATAATCTATGTATTCTGTTTTTAATCGGCGAAGCAAGATGGGCAAGTAGCCAGTGCCCGCTCACCATCGCTTGCGCTTAGGCGCAAGCGGGCGAGAGCTACGAACCCATAAATTGTGGTGCTCGGAGCGGGACTTGAACCCGCACGCACAATAAGTGCCTAGGCCCTCAACCTAGTGTGTATACCAATTCCACCATCCGAGCAAAAGCGTATCTATCAAAGTTTATCATCCTAACCACTATAAGGATACGGGACAGCCATGAATCTCTTTTGTGGTTCATGGCAATTCCCTGCCTGCCGGCAGGCAGGCACCATCCGAGCAAAAGCGTATCTATCAAAGTTTATCATCCTAACCACTAATAAGGATACGGGACAGCCATGAGTCTCTTTAGTGGTTCATGGCAATTCCCTGCCTACCGGCAGGCAGGCACCATCCGAGCGTGCTACTTGTCTTTCAGTTCTTTAAGTTTACGAGGTGCCGTTCGCAAATAATACAATTTCGATCTGCGCGTCCTTGGTGTTTTTAGTACTTCAATCTTGAGGACGTTAGGGGATTCTAATGGAAAAATCCTTTCTACGCCATATCCGCCATCTGAAACTTTTCGGACTGTAATGGTTCGATCAGCGCTGGTTTTGCCTCTTTTCGCAATAACAATCCCTTCAAAGATTTGAGTGCGAGTTTTATCTCCCTGGGTAATTTTTTGATGAACTTTAACAACATTACCGGATTCTATTTCAGGAATTTCTCTTTCCTCTGATTTTTTCTCCTTCTTTTCCCCTTGGCCTTGCTTGGGACTTTCAGCTTTTGATTCTTCTTTTGTCATAAAAAAATACTAATTAATTAATATATGTATCGAATGGCAGTATACCATGATTCTCTATTTAGTCAACTGTGCAAGGAACTGCTTCAAATTCTTTGGAATATCAGCTCTAAATTTTAGTAAATTATCGTTCATATCTGTGAATTGAATACTATGCGCATGCAGAAAAATGCGATCAAGCTCTCTGTTGTTTTTCGCCTTCTTCAAATAGTAGATGGTGTCGCCGACTATTGGGTTACCTTTGGAAAGAAGGTGGACGCGTATTTGATGTGTTCGGCCGGTTTTCGTTTCAATTTCCAACAGAGAATAATTCTGATATTCTTTAATGGTTTTGTAGAGTGTTATTGCCTCCCTGCCGTCACCGACCCTTTTTACTGACATCCTATTAGGTTTGCTTTTAGATCTGCCAATTGGTGCACTTATTTTTCCATTTTGAGGAACAATTTTTCCATAAACAAGCGCGGTATATTTCTTTTTTACCTTTCTATTTTTAAACAGTATTTTTAAATGTTCAAAAGTTTTTTGGTTTTTAGCAATTACCATTATTCCTGAAACATCTTTATCGAGACGATGCACAATTCCCGGTCTTTTTGGATCATCTCCAACAGTAATAATCCTAGGATAATATGCTATTAGGCCATTGATTAGAGTATGTGTTGGGGTGCTTTGTGAGGGATGTACAACAATTCCAGATGGCTTGTTAGTGATAAGATAATTTTCATTTTCATGTATGATATTAAGTTTGATGTCTGATTCTGGCTTCAAAGAAATTTTTGACGGTTCATTAAGAGTAATACTTATTTTGTCACCGTTTTTTACCTTGTCTGCAGCACCAAAAATCATCCCGTTTACAATTACCTCTTTTTTCCTGATTAAATTCTGCAGAAAAGATCTTGAGAATTTAGGCAGTTTTGCGACCAGATACTTATCAAGCCTTGTTTTTTTATCTGAATTCCCCACAGTAAAATTTTTTTGTTCCATGCATTCAGTTTACTTTATTATCTGTGAATTGAAAACTGCCAATATTATGAATAGTAAGAAATAAAAACAGTTATTGACTCATAATAAGGAAAGCAGTAAGCTACAAAACAGTTCGGAAAGGTGTCACAATATTCAGGCAGGAGGTTCTTTCAATGGCTAGCATGAACACCCGACTTCCCCATATGCAGCGGCTATATGGCTGCGGTAGAGATCTCCGGAAATGCGATAGCCACAGAGGTCGATGCAGCATCTGCGCAGCACGTTTTCCACCTAGGGCGGTGGTGTGCATCAAAGGACACATTCGAGAACAAGTGTACCGGTTGCCCCGTGCCGGCAACAAATTGCGCGTTCCCGTGCTGGCATTGTTGTGCGAGAACAATGGTCGGCACTGCTCGCTGTGCCATTTCGATTTTGGAGATCCGCAGCCCAACGGTGCACCTTGCCCCTACTGTGGGTGTGTGATCGGGAAGCACTACGATCTAGGGCAGCTGATAGACCTCTCCCGGTAAAAGCTTAATGACCGGAAGAACTGCCCAACAAAACCGGCGGACACTCTTCCGTACTTTCAGACCCAGTGCTAGTAGGTATATGGCACATCTAACCACTTGCTCTTCCGACAGACCTTTCCATGGTTGTCGGTTTTTTTATTTTGTGATTCATAGTAAAATATAAGCAATACTATACACTATACCTATGAAAATTATTGAAGAAAAAAACCCATCTCCTGCTTTAGCACATGACATAACGCGCTTGGTTAGCCAGTTGTCTGATTCTGCTTCTGCTCTGACTGAAAGCGGACTGGCAGAAATTATTAATTCTCCGCATACGGTTTTATTTACTGCGCAAGAAAACAATATTGTTTATGGAATGCTGATATTGCTGGTATATAGAATTGCGGTTGGCCGACACGCATATATTGAAAATATAGTGGTTGATCAGCTGGCGCGAGGTAAAGGTATCGGTTCTCAATTGGTCAGTGCAGCCATAAAACGTGCTCGAAAAGAAGGTGCGCGACACATTGATTTAACATCTGCGCCTCATCGGGAAGCGGCCAATCATCTTTATTTAAAACTGGGCTTTGAAAAACGAACGACAAACGTTTATCGTTATCAAGTAAAGCAGTAACTCCCTTATAAGGCGATGCTGTAAAGTGCCCGTCTTTTTATTTTATGCTATTTAGAATATATCGTTTTATAAAAGTTGGAGAAATTGACTTTAAAAAGAAAAAAAGGTAAGGTGCAATACTGTTTATCCAGACACATCTTCACAACAGGAGGTTCTTTCAATGGCTAAAATGAACACACGTATGCCCTATATGCAACAGCTGTATGGGCGTGGTAAGGACCTGAGAGAGTGTGCTCATGATAACACTGGCAGGTGCTCCATTTGTGGTGCTAAATTCTCACCAAGTGCGGTGGTTTGCACCAATGGTCATATCCGCCAGATGGTCTATCGACTCCCCCGTGCTGGCAACACTCTGAATATTCCTATGTTGGCACTGCAATGCAAGAGTGATGGCCGGTACTGCTCGCTCTGCCACTGTGACTTCGGAGATCCGAAACCTGTAGGATCCAAGTGCCCCAACTGTAAATGCAAGGTCGGTCAGTACTATGACCTGCCGACACTCGTGCAGGTAAGTATGAGGATGGTTGGCACCATCTCTGATCCTGAGCTAGATCTTCGTTGTTAATCTCATGGCCCTACGCAGCGGGGTTTGTGAGATTCCAGTCTTTCTGTGTTATTTGCACATCCGACGAACATTCAAAATGTAATCGTCGGTTTTTTTATTCAAAAACCCTCCGTAAAGGGGGGCTTTTATATTTTTTAATAGGGTGGCTAGAGGCCTGCCTGCCGGCAGGCAGGGATTTCTTCTCATCCAAGCTCGTTGCAAGTCTCCCCCGCCTGCTTCGCTTTCGCGAAGCGAATAGCGGGCAGGTCGCTTTTTCCTTCGAAGCCTGCCGCCCTCCTCTTCGACTCACTACGTTCGCTCAGGGTCGGGTCGGCTTCAAATCATTAATGTAATATGATTATTAATAAAAAAATACCTTGATGATCCAAGATACTTTCTATGGTGGGAGCAGAGGGATTTGAACCCCCGACCGTTTGCTTAAGAGGCAACTGCTCTACCAACTGAGCTATGCTCCCAAATGTATTTTGTGGTGCGCCCGGAGAGACTCGAACTCCCAACCTCGTGGTCCGAAGCCACGCGCTCTATCCAATTGAGCTACGGGCGCTTATTTTTCTTTAATCCTAACTTTTTTAATAAAGTAGATAACTGTTGCTTTAGGAATTTTTTACCATCACTGGTTTTTAAATATCTTTCTCTGCGTACTGCATCTTCTTTTAATAAATATGCTTCATAATGAATAAGTTTCACAGGGCGCCACGCGCTCTATCCAATTGCCTGCCCCGACGGATGTCAGGGAGCTACGGGCGCTGATCATTGTTGAGCCTTGCCCTGAGCGAAGCCGAAGGGTACGGGCGCAAATCACAATGAGCGTAGCACACATGTTTTGTTTTATCAAGACTAATAAGCAAATCAAAAAGGACTAATTAAAGTCCTCTTGAACACACTATTAGATTATTTCATCGTCTCAGGATTCATCATATAGGATTTGGCTATATCTTTTGATATGATATTTTCTTTATACAATCTTTTTAGATCCTGATCCATGGTTTTCATTCCGTTGGCTACTCCTGTTTGAATAACAGTTTTAATCTGTGCTATTTTGTTTTCTCTTATAAGGTTACTAATAGCAGGTGTATTAATAAGAATCTCTCTTGCAGCTACTCTTCCTTTAGATACTTTAGGAATAAGCTGCTGAGAAATAACACCCTTCAGGAACATAGAAAGTTGAAGTCGAACTTGCGACTGTTGATATGGAGGGAAGACGTCAATTATACGATCAACAGTCTGAGCAGCGCTGTAAGTATGTAATGTTGCTAACACTAAATGGCCTGTTTCCGCCAAAGTAATAGTGGCGGCAATAGTTTCCAAATCACGCATCTCACCAACTAAAATGACATTTGGATCCTGACGAAGAACATGTTTCAAAGCATCGGCAAATGAAAGCATGTCCGAACCAAGCTGCCTTTGCTTTATAATACTTTTCTTTGGTTTATATATGAATTCGATTGGATCTTCTAATGTAATAATATTTGCTGACCTAGTACTGTTAACGTAGTTGATCATTGCTGCCAAAGAGGTTGACTTTCCACAACCTGTCGGACCGGTAATTAAAATCAGACCTTGTTTTTCATCCAAAAGGTTATAAACCACTTTTGGCATCTCTAGTTCTTCCATGGTTGGTGTAAGCGAGGTTACAACTCTAGCAACCAACCCAATACAGTTTTTCTCCCAATGGATGTTTACACGAAAACGAGAAACGTCTGGGATCTCATGAGAAATATCTATTTCTCTATCCTTAATCAGTCGCTCTTTTTGTATGTCTGAAAGAATACCAAAAACAAGTTCCTGTGCATTTTCAGGAGTAATAATATCGAAACTTTCCATCGGGGTGAGTGCTCCATCAATTCTTAGAATTGGTGGTTTTCCAACAGCCATATGAAGATCTGACGCTCTTTTTTCTACAGCAATTGATAATAAATCATCTAACGTCATAATATTATAAGATTACTAATTAAAAAAACACCCGCAGTGGAGATGAAAGTGCCTTTAGTACGTTTTCATACCAAGAAGCTTTTGTTGTCCATCTTTCAATTACAATAGTTCCTTGTAACAAAATTTTCTCTTGGATTAAGATATTGCTTTTTTGCATCTCAATTTGTTTTTGTTTTTATTTTCATCTTCATTGTAGCATAGAAAAAGGTAAATGTCAATATATTGTTATGGTTCAATAGCTTGGCACCACCTTAAGGTATACTGTTATGAATATGCCATATACAACAAATCCCCATATGCCAATGGTTAGAAAAGAGGCGGTTAAACTATATCGATCTGGTTGGAGCGCTAGACAAGTAG
>JAHJEX010000025.1 GCA_018825385.1 Patescibacteria group bacterium | reverse complement strand
TTATTTAAACTATATTTTTAATTTCTCTTTTAAAAACAGCAAATTGCTTGTGCTTTTTCCTCTTGTTTTAGTTAGGAAATTAACCAGGCGTTCTGGCGAGGAGTTAATAACCCGATCAGGAGTAACGCCAAGAGATTCCAGTGTTTTTAGATATCTCACAAGACGACTAATTATCCTTACGCCCGGCCCGCTTGTCATTCGCTCTATCCTGTATTTGTCCAATATCTCCATGTCTTCATCGGATGCTTCATCAGCGGCCCATTTTTTCTTTTCCCCATGTACTTCCGTACCTCCAGATTTGAATTGATTGAAATCATGAGCGTCTAAGTTAAGACAGAATTTTACTTCGCTTTCAGCAGCCATTTTTAGAAGCTTTCTGGATGGCTGGCTACTCAAATTTATTTCAAAGGCTTTATTCCGAGTAACCATTTCATCTAAAATTTCTTGCCAAATTCCCCAATACTCTTCCCAATATTCAGAAGATTTTTCCTTATCTTTTCTTGTGTAACGATCAGGGTGGCCAATTACGTCAACGTGTTTGTTTCTGATTGCGGCGAGAAGCGACTCTTTAATTGCGGATGGTTCCTTCTCATTCTCTATTGCATGGCGTGATGCTACTACTAGATCTAATTTGGCTAACACCTCATCTGGTACATCAAGCATTGGTTGGCCATCCTTATCAAACATAATATTTGCTTCTGTGCTAGCAAGGGCAACCATCTCGAACTGTTCTCCTCTGTTTATTCTTTCTATTTCTTCTGCTTCATTAATAAGTGATTGTGAAATAGGGTCTTTTGGGGAAAGTCGCTTTGGTGATCCAGGGTCGGATGTATGTTCCGCAAATCCTACAAACCGAAGCCCTAACTTTTCATAATATTCCATTATTTCTGCAATATTATAAAGCCCTTCAAAACGCCCCGTTTCTTCCCTAGTACTCCTTGTGGAATGTGAATGAGCATCTCCCTGCCACCATTTGAAAATATATTCCGTTAGTTCTCTTCGTCTTTTGTTTTCTCTTGGGGCTAATCCACTTTCACCTTCAGCACGCTGTCGTTTTATTCGTGCTTCTTCTTGAGGGTCAATATTTGGTACTGATAGAAGTTCTTTCATAAGATGTTTTTAAAGTTTTCATAAATTGCATAAGGGATATGCATATAATCCTGCATGCTGTTGATAATATTCCCTCTAGATCTGGTTTCACTATGAAAATCTGACCCCCCCGTTATTACTAATCCATGCTTTTTGGCAAAATATTGGTAGTGCTCTACCTGATGCCAGTTATGATAGGAAGAGATTGCTTCTATCCCCACCAAACCCTCTTCCTTGAGTTCCAAGATTATTGTATCCTCTTCCCAGGTTAGTCGGTGCCCAGGATGTGCTAGAATTGCTACCCCCCCCGCTTCTTTTACGAGCTTAATAGCATCTGGGGTTAGCAAACTAGAGTGAATGATTGGAGATAGTGAACGTTTGGCAAAGTACTTGTTAATAATTTCAAATAAATCAGGATCTGGTTTACCACAGTCTTTCTGAACTATCTTATAGTTTTCCGGGGGACCACATAATACATCTATTATTGCTGCTACGCTGATGTACTTTGTTGGCAGTGATTGGATTGATTTATAGTCAATGCTAAATCCATATTCTTTCAATTTAGCAAATGCTTTTTTAACATTATCGACATGTTGGGCCTGTAAATTATCTAGAACTTGGTTCAGTTTTAGGTGGTCTAAGTCAAAATTATAGCCCAGTAAATGAAGGCCTTTTCCTTTGTATTCCGTATAAATTTCAACGGCCGGCACTATCTCAACACCCTTCTTTTTTCCTGCAACAATCATTTCTGCAACTCCGTATATCGTATTATGATCAGCGAGGGCAATTGCTGTGATATTTCTTTCTGCTGCACGATCCACCAACTCTTCACAGCTTAAATCACCTCCAGAGTAGTGAGAATGAAGATGTAAGTCGCAATATTTCATATAAGCTGAAAGTTATAGTTTAAGGAGTCTTTTTGCCTCTGGGAAAGTGTGGTCAATAATCGTCCTTTGTACTGCTTCCCGATTATTTTTTGTATCAATTAGAATAGAAACACAAAAAGCTGTAATCTGCATTACCCACCATACTTTCCATAGGTCAATCTGTTCACGGGCCGCTTTTGTGTTTTGGTTCGTTTTTTTAAGATAGTTGTCAAGAAATATTTTGTGGAGCTTATGGATAGTCTTTAAAGGCGCTCTCTTTTGCCATCCTAAAAGTTCCATTTGGACAAAGTAGTTTGCGACATCGCAAAAACGATCAAATCTCCAGGCGTTGCCAAAGTCAATCACTCCCACATTGTTTCCATTGAAGATGATATTGTTCGAATTTAGGTCGCCGTGAATTAGGTGATGTTGGTTTGGGCGATAATATTTTTTGTATCGTTTGAGGAATGTTTCAAGAATCAATTTTCCTTCCGCTTGAAGCTCCGGGGAGAATTTTTTATAGTCATTTACAAAATATCCTACCTCTTCTTTTATTCTTTTCAAGGTTTTTGTCCTGCCGGTTTTCATCTTTAGGTTATGGAATTGAGCAACCCAATTTGAGGCAAGTAGTGTTTTCTTCTCCAGTCTTTGTTTACCAGCTAATAATAAATCAGTGAAGATTTCACCGGGGTATTCTTCATATACAAGCATGCGCCATTCCGGGTAATGGCCAAGTGGTCGGGTTATTTGGTATCTTCCTTTATCAAAGCCATGATCATAAATAGCTTTCATTGCTTGATCTGAGTTTTTTATCTCCCAATCCTGATGAGCACTTGGAACATTTGCCCTTATCACTTTCGTTTCAATCTTGCTGTCTGGGTATTTTAGTTTCAGAGTATACCGTACAGATTTCTTAAATTTATAAGGACTCTGATCCTTTAATTTGAAGCCAACAAGTTCAGCTCCTTTGTAAAATTTAGGGATGATGGTCTCCTTGAAGAAACTTTCCATCATTTTAGCGCTTATAGCATGCCGGAGAATACGGCGGTCCTTTTTTTTCATATATAATTTAGTTTATTTTTTGGTTAGTTCACTTTCCTTTTCTTTCAATTCGGTAACGCGGTCCCGAATCTGAGCCGCTCTTTCGTATTCTTGAGCCTTTGCTGCGGTGAGCATTTGTTTTTCAAGATTTCCCACGATTTTGTCGAACTCTTCCTGAGGGATGTATGGCATTTCAGCGGTAATTCTTTGGGTAACATCTTCGTCTGCCAATTTGCTCAGCTCCTCGACTTTTCCACTGCGCTGCCATTCAAACGATTCTTGAATGATACTCAAATACAAATCGCGCGCCTTATCTTTCTTTTTCCGGTCAATTGGTAATGCCTGCAAGATATCTTTGTACTCTTTTGCCCCTACTTCAATCATTTCGATACTCCACCAAGGTTGTGCGGATGCCCACCAATACTGATCTGAGTGCACAGCTTTATCTAATGCGTTTCTAGCTTTTTCATACGCAGGATCCTGCTTATTCATATTGTTTACTTCTGCAATTGTCATGTTGGTTAGTTCCCATTGCCACAAATGAATCTGATTATCATCACTTCTCCATCTGGAATAAGGAGTATTGCGCTCAATGTCTTTTTTCATAAGTGCCCAGCTAGAGTCTAGAGGTTCTACTTCTTCAGTTTTTGTGAAGAACTGGTCAACATCAGAAAGAAATATACTTTCCAACTCCTTTGCTTTATAAAGATCAAATAATAGATCCTCAAGTCCAGGGCGATGATGGCCAAAAGTTTCTCCGTCCATTGCAGTGATAAGATATTCTTTTTTATTTACCCTATCACCCAAAAGTTTTATGAGCATGTCACTGGAAAAAACACTCATCCCAATCTCAGCTGAAAGAATTCTAAAGCTGGTTTCGCGATCACGAAAGAAAACATTCAGATCATTATTGCCTTTGAGCTTATAAATAGTATCGGGCTTCATTTCGCCCGTAGTCCCGTTTAAGGCAAGCTCGTCAAGAATAATCCACTTGTACCCCAGTTTTGCGGCGATATCACCAACTTTTTTTGCGTACCCCATTTCTGTCGGGAAAAATCCTTTCGGCTGATATGAGTCACCAAAATACTTCTTATTCGTTTCATGATTTAGTCTGATTTGACGCTCAATTTCCTTTTCCGGCATGAGCGGAAGAAATGCATGATATTTAGCGGAGTCCGTGAAGTCGATTTGCCCTCTTTCTGAGAGCATTTTTAAATCATTAACAACATCCATACACCCGTCTCTTTCGAAAAGTTCCACAAGTGCAGCGTTGATATTTAGCGTAACTTTTGCTTTAGGATTTTCTTTTAATCCTTTTGTGAGTCGGCGATAGCTTTCGTTTGCAATTTTCTTTACCCAAAAAGACTTTTGGGTAGGAGGTTGATAAATGTGTAAAAAATTTATCCAATACATTGATTTTTCGTTTAAGTTTCTTTTTTACCGGCCATGTACGGTTTATAATTATAACCGGCCAAAAACATTTTCTTTTCTTTATAAGCATGACCGGAATCTTGCCACTGACGGGCTAGATCAATAATTTCCTTAGCTAATAAATTTGCTTTTTTTAATTTGATGGCGGGAGGATTATTAAGAGAATTGATCAGTTTTTGTAGCCTTGCAACTCCTTCTTCTATTATTTCTACGCTCCACCATGGGTGAGCTGATGCCCACCAAAAAAAATCACTACTCATGCTTTTGTCCAATAATGTCCGAGCGGATTTAAAATTTTTGTCACTTTTTGATTCCGTAACAATTACTATTGCCAGATTGAATAACTCCCATTGTAATTTGTGAATTGGATTTTTTGGGTGATCCCAAAGTTCAAAAGGGATTCCTTTTTTCAACTCTCTTTCAGAGGACGCCCAGCTGGAAGAATAGGGGCTGATTGATTTAAATGAACCGTATGCTCTCAATGCTTGGCTATAAGTAACTGTTTGAACTTTTTTATCCAGAGTTAATTCTTCAAATACTTTTTCCATACCTGGCCGGTGGTGGCCAAGGGTCTCTCCGTCCATAGCAACAAATAAAGGTTCGCCAGTACAACAATTTTCCCGAAACATTTTCTTGGTCTCTGCCTGAGGCTTAACGGCGAACAGATCAGAAATTTTGCGGTTTCGAAAAGCTACCTTAAGCGAAGTGCCCTTTATTCTGTAGCCATTTTCCCAATTCATTACTCCCTTTTTTCCTTCAAAAGAAATTTCATCCAGCACTATCCAAGAAAAGTTTTCTTTTACCAAGACTTTGGCTACTTTATTGCTATAGCACATCTCCGGAGGGAAGAAACCAACTGGCTGATAAATTTTTCCAAAATATTTTGTGTTGACTTTTGTATTAAGATGGATTTGTCGTCGTATTTCTGAAACAGGAAGTTTTGGCAAAACAGTATGATACATTGCGCTCCCAGTGAATTCAATTTGTTCCCTTCCCGCGAGCAATTTAATGTTTGTTATAATTTCATTTAATTTGTACTGTGCCAGTTGCTCAGTTAAAGAACCGTTGATATTGAGAGTGATTTTAATTTGGGGGTTTTTTTTCAGAATACGAAAAAGGGGTATGTAGCTTTCGCGAGCTACTTTTCTGACAATTTTCTCGTCCCAGCCGGGTGGTTGGTAAATATGTAATAGATTTGCCCAGACAGTTCTTATCATTGGTTCTTAGCTAAGTATAACTGCTTGTTTTTTATAGCTTTTTTGTAAAGTAAAACGTACTTTTTTGCCGGTATTTTCCAGGAAAAACTTAGCTGCATGCTTTTTTTAATTAGCTCAATCCACTCCTCTCTGTGCTTATGGTTTTCGATTGCGCGAGTTATTGCAACAAGTAGATCCCGCGAGTCATATGTATTAAATGTGAATCCATTACCTTTTTGTGTACGGGGGTTGTAGTTTGTGATAGTATCAGCTAGACCGCCCGTCGCTCTTACTATCGGGATAGATCCGTACCGGAGACTTATCATCTGGCCTAAACCACACGGCTCAAAGCGTGAGGGCATCAGGAACATGTCCGAACCGGCATATACTTTTGTTGCATGCTGACTGTTGAACTGAAGGTGAGCCGCTACTTTTTTAGGGTATTTTCGGATCAGTTTTTTGAAGGAGGACTCATATTTTTTTTCTCCACCGCCTAATATTACAACCTGTATATCTAACCGCATCAATGGTTCCATGATTTCGAAAATCAAGTCAAACCCCTTTTGTTCTGTAATACGAGAAACAACACCAATTAAAGGAATTTTAGGATCTTCAGGCAGTTGAAACATTTTTTGCAGGTGGACCTTATTTTTTGTTTTAAAATGTAAGGAATTAAAATCATAGTTCTTATACAGACCTGGGTCGGTTGCTGGATTAAAATCGTTGTAGTCGATACCATTTACAATACCAAAAAGATTTTCTTTCCGATTCAATAAAATTCTGTGCAATGCTTGGCCATACTTTTTTGTCATGATTTCCTGGGCGTATTGTTCTGATACGGTATTGATAATATCGGCATTTACTATCCCCCGCTTTGCGTAATTTAAATTTTCAATAGCACCTTTTTCCTTGAAGGGGGGGAGTTTGGAGTATCCGTCATCTTTGTCTTTTGTCTCCAATTCCCACCAGTTTTTCCCCATTTGAAATGAGAGATTATGAATAGTGAATAAGGAAGCTGTCTTTTTAAATAAGGGCTCATTGGAGTAGCGAGTGCGCAAAAGGAAAGGGATTAAACCGGTATGCCATTCATGAGACTGGATTACGTCGGGTTTGAAATTAAGAAATTTTAATAATTCAAAAAGAGCAATACTAAAGAAATAAAACCGAAGATTTTCAGTTTTTGATCCGTAAACGGTTTTATGAGAAGAAAAGAATTTAGGGTGATCTATAAAGTAAACAGGGACACCGGACGGAAGGGAGCTTTTCCAAAAGTCAGCTTTTATTTTTGTCGATTTATCAACTGTGACTAAAACATCTTTTTGCAGCAGTTCCAGTTTGAAATTTTTTTCCTGAACAATCCCGTGCAAGGGGGTTACAATAATAACATCATGATTAAGTTTACGCAGAGCTTTAGGCAAAGAGCGCGCAACGTCTGCCAGACCCCCTGTTTTAGAAAACGGATCAACTTCAGAGGAGACGGATACTATTTTAAGAGAATGTTGCATGTTTATTTAAGATTATCGTTTGACACTGCAGAGCATACAGCAATTGCTAGCGCATCGGCAGTATCATCAGGTTTTGGAATAGACTTTAGCTTTAGAATAATTTTTATCATCTTTTGGATTTGGGCTTTATCTGCTCTTCCGTACCCACATATTGCTTGTTTTATCTGAAGGGGGGTGAATTCTTGTACTTGTGTTTTTGATTGTTCAGCAGCAAGCATAATTACTCCTCTTGCCTGGCTTACTGCGATAGCCGTCTTCACATTTTTAAAGAAAAAAAGTTCTTCAATTGATACAATTTCTGGTCTGTGCTTTTTCATTATTTTTTGGAGCTCTGTATGGATAATCAGCAACCTCTTTTCTAAAGGAAGTTTTTTATCTGTTTCTATGCAGCCATAGTCTTCTGCACTAAGCTTGTCATGCACCCCCTTAATGACTCCCCAGCCAACTAATGCTACCCCAGGGTCGACTCCTAGAATTGTAACGGGCCTCTTACGATTCATAGTTTGAATATACGTTGGTTACCTCTTCGTTGTTTTCCAGCTCTTCTAGCAAATCAGAAATCTTTTCCGGATCAGAAATATCAGATTCACCTAATATAGTTTTTGCTACCAGGTCTATGCTGGCATATTCAACAGAATAATTTTTTCCATCTAAAGCTTCTTTAATTTCTTCAAGTTTTTCCGGTGTGGTATATATTGTGAATCCCTCCGGTTCTTTCTTTATGTCTTCAGCCCCAAGATCTATTAATTCAAGCTCAATCTCTTCCTTGTTACTACCCTCAGGAGGGAGCACGAGAATTACGCCTTTCCTCTCAAACATCCAACTAACACTTCCATTTTCACCCAATCTCCCATTCTTTTTGCCAAGAATTCCGCGAATAACTGGAGTTGTACGATTTTTGTTATCAGTCAGTGACTCAATTAAAATAGCAACTCCATCTGGGCCAAAACCTTCGTATATTACTTCTTCAATTCTTTTTTCTGAACCTTCACCAGTCCCACGTTTAGCAGCACGCTCAATATTATCTTTTGGCATGTTGGCTTGTTTTGCCTTTTCAATGGTGAGTCGAAGTTTAAAATTTGCATTGGGGTCGCTACCACCTTCGCGAGCTGCTAAGGTGATTGCATTTGCTAATTTAGTAAAAAGAGTGCCTCTTTTTGCGTCAGTCACTCCCTTTTGCCTTTTAATCGATGACCATTTAGAATGCCCAGACATAAGTAAACTGTAAAATTAAATTAATAGGCTATACCTTAATAATATAGCAGAAAAATGAGCCAAAGTCAATGTAGCATGAAACATTTTTTTGCTTGTAAACTAGCTAGATCCCTGTTATAGTTGAGTCACATTAAAATGTATGAGCATGAATCAACTGGACGACACAAAAAAGATAATAGAGAAAAATATTGGTAAGTTTTTGGAAACGATTTCAGCACTTCCAAAGCAAATTGAGCAAACTTGGGAAGATATACAAAGTGTAACGATACCAAAATCATATCGATCGGTGCAAAATATTGTAGTTAATGGTATGGGAGGGTCTGGGTTAGGTTCACATATTTTATTTTCCCTATATTTTGACCAGCTTTCAATCCCGCTTAGAGTGATCCATAGTTATTCGATACCGGCTTATGTTGGCAAAAAAACTCTATATGTATTGTCCAGTTATTCTGGGACAACAGAAGAACCGGTTGCAACTGCTGAAGAGGCTTTAAAACGAGGAGCAAAAGTTATAGGAATAACAACTGGTGGTGATGTCAAAAATTTCTGCCTAAAGAACAACCTCCCCTGTTTTATAATTAATCCAATCCATAATCCTTCAAAGCAACCAAGAATGGGTCTTGGCTATTCAATTTTTGGGATACTGGGGCTGCTTAAACATTGTGGAGTTATTGATATAAGTGATCGAGAAGTAAGGGGGGTTATTTCGCATCTTGCACAAATGAATAAAAAGTTTTCAGCTGAAACCCCAACATCAAAAAATCCAGCAAAGACTGTTGCTCAAGAGCTACACGGTTCAATTCCAATCAATGTCGCTGCAGAATTTCTTACTGGCAATGTTCACGCCCTTACCAATCAGTTAAACGAAAACAGCAAGAATTTTTCAGCTTATTTCATGTTGTCAGAATTAAACCACCATCTTATGGAAGGGCTAATTGCACCAAAGTCAGTTGCCGAATCTTTACGATTTTTCTTTATTGAGTCCGCATTGTATCATTCGCGTAACAAAAAAAGATTTCCAATAACAAAAAAAGTTGTAAAAAAGAACAATATAGAAATTTCCTCTTATCAAGTCGAAGGAAAAAGCAAATTGTTGCAGTCATTTGAAGTATTGCTTTTTGGAAGCTATCTGAGTTACTATCTGTCCATTCTAAATAAGGTCAAAGATCCCGCCGCCATTCCTTGGGTTGATTACTTTAAGAGAGAACTGAAAAAATAGTAGGCAGAATACTGATTAATGCCCTCTCGCCTTAGATATGATTCTTATTTCCATGCTTGATAAGAATCCTTTCTTTCAAAAGGTGCGGGGGCGTTTGCAATTAAAAAATGAAAAATAATCTGAAAAAATTTGTCACTATTTTTACCACAGGCAATTTTCCATATGGCCTCATGGCGATTTTTATTGTGGCGTTTGGGGTATTTTTCTACATCCAATATACACCGGCTTTTCCCGACCCCGACTCTTTCTACCACATGAAGATGTCACTTCTAATCCGAGATGGAAATTTAGCACAAAATTTTCCATGGCTTTCGGATTACACCATTTTAGGAGAAGCTTATACTGATCAGCATTTCTTGTATCATGTATTTCTTATTCCGTTTGTCAGTATATTTGAACCGGCAATTGGGATTAAGATCGCTACAGTTTTTTTAGGCGCAATGTTAATTACAGTTTTTTATTGGTTACTAAAAAAAGAAAAGATACGTTTTGCCTGGGGGTATAGTATATTGCTACTATTTGTTGAACCTTTCACATTCAGAATCAGTTTAGCAAAGGCGCCTTCAGTATCTTTAATATTCCTCTTGGTTATTTTGTGGTGTCTTTTCAACTATCGCTCGAAATTTCTATTTATTGCTTCTGCAATTTTTGTTTGGGCCTATGGAGGATTTTTGCTAGCAGTTGTTTTGACAGGAGTTTTTGGGTTGGTAAGTATTTTGTATGATTTACGCAAAAATAAAACATCTGGGTTGCTGAAAAATTTTTTTGGCAATCAAAAATCATGGATTATGCGAATCTTTACCGGAAAAGAGTTAGGATTACTGTTAGTAAGCGTTATGGGCGTACTAGTTGGATTGGTGATTAATCCATATTTTCCAAACAACCTGGCATATTACTGGGCACAGCTTGTTCAGATTGGAATAGTTAATTATCAAAATATTATTGGTGTTGGAGGTGAATGGTATCCTTATACAATAACTGAACTAATCCCCAATACAGTTTTCTTATTTTTAGTATTTATCTTTGCTCTGGTAGTATATTTTTCTACTCTAAAAAAACAGGACAAAAAATCAACTACCCTTTTAGTATTAGCAATATTTTTTCTTGTGCTTACATTGAAATCTCGTCGGTATGTGGAATATTTTGTTCCTTTTAGCATGCTGTTTGGAGCGTTTGCTCTTAACCCAATCTTCAAGAATGTAAGAATTTCGAAATTAGTAAAAAAGATACCTTCTTTCTATTACAGCAGAAGAATAGTTTTTACAATCCTTTTAATATATTTCATAGTAACAATCCCGGCTATCGCACTACGCGACTTGAAACAGGAAAGAAATAGCTTCGAAAATGGAATACCCTACAACAAATTTGAATCGGCTAGTAAATGGCTAGAACAGAACACCCCCAAAGACTCTATTGTACTGCATAGTGACTGGGATGAATTTCCAATTTTGTTTTATCACAACTCGCATAATCGCTATATTGTGGGTCTTGATCCAACCTTCATGTATGTTTATGACGAAGATAGATATTGGAAATGGGTGAATATTACTATCGGCAAAGAAAGCGATGATTTGTATGATATAATTACAAAAGATTTTCAAAACGCTACGGTGTTTCTAGAAAAAGATCACAGCGCAATGGATCAGAACTTTCAACAGGATTCTCATTTTAAGCTAGTGTATGAGGATATGGAATCTAAAATTTATCAAATAGATACGAATGAATGAAATTTCTAAAGAACAGTTAAACGAACATCATCGTAGCGTGCCCCCCAACTACTATGATCAAGGAATAAAAAAGAACATATTCCAGCGGATTTGGCATAAGGGAAGAACAAATATATTACCCGAAGTACTTACGGGAGTCGGTTCTCGAGTGCTTGATATTGGTTGCCATGGCGGTTATTTTACTAACGAGATCGCAAAAAGAATAGGTGATGATATTTTAGGGCTTGATATCTCAGAAAATGCAATAGAATATGCTCGCAATAAATATCCTAAACTGAAGTTTGAAGCTGCAGATGTTGAAAATAAAATTGATCTGGAAAATAATTATTTTGATGCCGTGACTGCGTTTGATGTTGTAGAACATATACCAAATTTGGATTTTGTTGCTAAGGAAATCAACAGAGTGCTAAAACCCGGTGGGGTTTTTATTGTAGGGATCCCACGAGAAAACATATTATTTAAAGTTGTTTGGTATGTCTGGACTAAAAGTAAAGGAAAAGTATGGCATGATGTTCATGTTCATGAATTTTCAGAAGAAAAACTGAAAAAGTTTTTTGAAGAAAATGGATTCAAAAAAATGTTCGATAAAAAAATACATTTGGGCATGTATTGGGTAATTAAGTATCAAAAAATTTCTGGTCATGAATAGAGCAATCTCATTGACAGCCATAGTATTATTTCTGCTCGTCTCTGTAAGACTGGCAATAACGGGGTATGATTCCAGTTTTAGTCTTGTTTTTACTTATTCCTTCTCCTTCATCATACTTTTGATGTATTTGTTGCTAGATATTTCCTATCGTATTCCGAAAGACATAACAAAATCAGGACAGGCAGTTTTACTAATTTTACTCATGGCCGTATTAATTGTGATGCCAGTAGTTTCACACATGTATAACAGAGCCGAAGGAAATCCCCGGGCGTTTGTCCATGACGGAATAGTTCAAACGGAAGAAGCGATTAAATTTTTATTGGCTGGAAAAAATTTTTATACTGAAGATTACACAAATACACCTGTTGCAGAATGGAGCGAAGGAAAAATAACAGAAGCATTAAGCGGAGAGACCATAGTTAATCCT
>JAHJEX010000024.1 GCA_018825385.1 Patescibacteria group bacterium | reverse complement strand
AGTGCTAATGCAGCAATTGCTGCTCGCTGTGCTCAATTGCAAGGAAAATTTTGGGAGATGCACGATCTTCTTTTTAAAAACTCTTTTTTCTTGAATAAAGGTAGATTCTTGGATCTTGCAGAGGATTTGGGTCTTCAGATGGAGGAGTTTAATAGTTGCATAGATTTAGGTACCACAGCACCGCTAGTGCAAGAAGGTGTTGATCAGGCGGCGACACTAAAGATAGACGGAACCCCTTACTATTTTATTAATGATCAGGAAATTAGCGGATCAATTAGCTATGATGATCTAAATAGGTTTATTCAATTAGAGATATAATAGTCGAAATTGGTAATTCATAGAAGGCTTCCATTTTCCTGGGAAGTTTTTCTTCTTCAAAAAAAAAGTTATGAAAGCAAGAAAAGTATTTACCTGTCAAAACTGTGATTCACAATTTCCTAAATGGCAGGGTCGATGCACAGAATGTGGAAAGTGGGGGACTCTAGAGGAGGGAATATCTGCCACTTCTGCCAGTAAAAAGCCATCTGCTTCCTTAGCAGAAACTGTTTCTTTTGGGGATATTCAGGGCGAAGACATATTTCGATTCAAAACGGGCATGGAAGAATTTGATCGGGTACTTGGCGAAGGTTTGGTTTCTAGCTCGGTAGTATTAATTGGTGGCGATCCGGGGATTGGTAAATCAACCTTAGTTATGCAAATGTCGGCAAAAGTAAGTCAAAATGAACCTGTCATTTATGTTTCAGGAGAAGAATCGCCAGAGCAGGTGAAACAGCGAATTGACCGGTTACAAATTGTTGCAGATGATTTAAATTTTGTTTCTGAAACGAATGCGGAAATGGTATGTGCAACTCTAAGTGAAAAACAGCCGCGGGTGGCAGTGATTGATTCAATTCAGACGCTCACTTCAAACGAAGTTAGTTCACAGGCTGGGAGCACTCAACAGATAAAAGCGGTCACGGCTCAGCTTATGGAGGTGGCCAAGAAAAGTAAAATGGCAATTATTATTATAGGACATGTAACTAAACAGGGAAATGTAGCTGGTCCTCGCACCTTGGAGCATTTGGTAGATGCTGTATTGTACTTAGAAGGCGACAGGTATCAATCCTTGAGGATATTAAGAGCAATAAAGAATCGTTTTGGTTCTACTTCGGAAATAGGCATATTTGAGATGAAAGAAATGGGATTGGTGGAAGTATCTAACCCTTCAGAGTTGTTATTAAAAGATCGCGCAAAACAAATACCAGGATCTGTGATTACCTGTATTATGGAAGGTAGTCGTCCTCTTTTGGTAGAAGTACAAGCACTTGTTACTAAAACTGGTTTTGGTTACCCACAAAGAAAATCTTCAGGTTATGATCAAAAAAGATTGCAATTATTGTTGGCTGTACTTACAAAAAGAGTTGGTTTAAAAATTGGAGACCAGGATATACACATTAACGTAGTTGGAGGGGTAAGGATAAAAGAACCTTCTGCTGATTTAGCCGTATGCTTAGCAATTATCTCTGCATTAAAGAATAAGCCATTACCAAATACCTTGTCAGCAATGGGTGAGGTGGGGCTAGGAGGAGAAGTGCGTCCGGTAATAAATATAGAAAAACGCCTGGAAGAATCAGCAAAACTTGGTTTCAATAAAATAATTCTTCCCAGCAATGCAGAAGACCATAAAAATGCTTCTTGCTACAAGGTAAAAAGCATTAAGGAAGCATCAGAGATTGCTTTCACTGTTTGAGTCTATTCAAGGTGAACATTCTTGGTGAAATCTGCAATCTTTTTTTTCAAGAATTGATTCTTATTTAGATGAGGATCATTTTTTAGTAACTGCTCGGCTTCTGATCGGGCTTTTCTTACTAATTCATAGTCAGTTAATCGAGCAACTTTTAAATTAGGGAAATGACCTGATTGTTTGCTACCATATACTTCCCCTGGACCACGTAGTGCGAGATCTTTTTCGGCCAAGTCAAATCCATTATGGCTTTTTGCAAAAGCTTGGAGTCTTTCTAAAACATCTGGCCCTGTCTGATCAAAAAACAACAAACAGTAAGACTGATGTGTACTTCTACCTACTCTTCCCCTAAACTGATGCAGTTGAGCCAAGCCAAAGCGTTCTGCTCCTTCTATCATCATGATTGTAGTATTTGGTATATCTACCCCCACTTCAATAACAGATGTTGCTACAAGTATTTTGAGTTTATTGTCGACAAATTTGTTCATAACATCCTCTTTTTCTTTTGACTTCATTTTTCCATGGAGTATACCAATGGAAATATCTGGGAAGACTTCTTTATTTAGTTTTTCATATTCAGAAGTCACCGCTTTTACGCCAAGCTTATCTGATTCTTCGATTAGAGGACAGATGACGAATACTTGTCGTCCCTTCTGAATCTCTTTTTTTATAAAATTATAGGCATCTTGCCTTTTAAATTTTGGCACAATGCTTGTAGAAATCTTCTTTCTTCCTTTTGGCAGTTGGTCTATTATAGATAAATCAAGATCACCATAAACAGTCAAAGCCAGTGAACGGGGAATAGGTGTTGCGGTCATTGAAAGTAGGTGCGGTGTCCACGAAGTTTCTTTAGGATTTTTTTCCATAATTGCTTTTCTTTGATTCACACCAAAACGATGTTGTTCATCTACAATAATGAAAGCAAGGTTTTTGAATAAAACACTTTTTTGAATTAGTGAATGAGTGCCGACTACAATATTTATTTTCCCGGATTTAATTTCCTTTAAACAGTCTGCCTTTTTTACTTCTTTACTATTGGTTTTTTTTGCCTGAGTGCTAGTCAGTATGCAAATGTGAATGTTCTTTTCTTTTTGGAATAGCTTCTGAAGTGTATTAAAATGTTGTAGCGCTAGTATCTCAGTTGGAGCCATTATTGCTGTCTGAAATCCATTTGATACTGTGTTGATCATCCCTAAGGCAGCAACAACGGTTTTTCCCGAACCAACATCGCCCTCCAAAAGCCTGTTCATTGGATGTCCTTTTTCCAAATCTTTTATAATCTCCCAAGAAGATTTTTTTTGTGCCTCTGTCAATGTGAAAGGTAAATTATCAACAAACTTTTTTACTTCTTTTTCCTGGAATACCATAGACGGTGCTTGTCTATTGGCAAGTTCATACTTCGTTTTTAGCATGCCTAGCTGAATAAGGAAAAGTTCATTGAAGCCAATTCTTTTTCGGGCTTTTTCAAGTAATTTCGTTGTTTGAGGAAAGTGAATTTGTCTTAGTGCGTCTGTATATCCGAGAAAACGGTATTTGTTTTTTATGAAACTGGGCAGCCATTCAACAATCATATCAACTGCAGGAAGAGCATGTTTTATTAAAAACCTAATCTGTTTTTGAGTGATGCCTGCTGTAGTGGGATATACAGGCACTAGTCGAGCAGTATGCAGTGGGATAGATTTTACTTTTTCATATACAGGATTAATCATCTGGAAGGAAAGTAAATCTCCTTCCACTTTTCCTGAGAGAAACAGTTCATCTCCTGGCAGGATTATTTTTGTTAAAAACGGCTGTCTAAACCAGACTGCTTTAATTGATCCAGTATCATCACTTAGTATTGCTTCTGTAATGATCATTCTTTTTCTTGGCGAACGCTTATTGTGTATCAAATCAACATGCGCTTTGATAGTTGTTGATTCACCATGCCGAGCTTCTCTGATATTTGAAATATTGCTGTAGTCTTCATATCTAAATGGAAAATAAAAAAGCAGGTCCTCTGCCGTTTTGATTTCTAGCTTTTTTAAGCGTTGAGCCGTACGGGGACCTACCGTTGGAAACTCTGCAATGGAAGTAGATAATTCTATTGCCATAATATTATAATGGTGCGGTCAGGAGGATTCGAACCTCCAGGCCTCCCCGCCAAAGGGCGGGGCGCTCTGTATTCCCATCTGACTGACTTGACTGGTGTGCCCGGCAGGGTTCGAACCTGCGACCTTAGGCTCCGCAAGCCTACACTCTATCCAACTGAGCTACGGGCACTCAAACCAGGTAAGGCAGACGAGAATTTAACTGAGCTATGACCGCATGAGTTACAAAGTAAGGATCTCGATCAAATATCTGTTTAATGTATAATTCTATAATTTGAGAAACTTTCTGATTTGTTCACTGTTAGACTCTTCCTCTTTCTCAAGATCTTCTTCAATATACTGTAATAAAACTTCCCTTACACGCAAAGGATTTTTGTTTTCGAGAGGGATAGTAATATCTGGCCTAATCGTTGCTTTGTAATTGATATATAAGGTTTTGACCTTCGGCGGATTGTAGATAATCCAAAAATTGCTGATATTTTTGTAAGGAGTAAAAGATGTTCCAATTACTACCCCTTCATCAGTTATTTTGAAGTCTATAAGGTCTGGTTTCCTATTTATCTGAATTAAAATTATTAAGTCAACAATTACAATAATTATCGCAAAAAGAAAATTTGAAACTATAATAGCATAGATCAAAAGAGATATTGAAATAATGCCTGTAACAATATACCAAACAAATCCTCTTACATGCTCTTCGTACTCAGGAAATTTCCACTGCAAAATAGTTTTTCCAACATTTTCTGTAGGTACTGTTTCATCCTTCACGGGGTCAGGTTTTTTTATATCAATTTCCATACATTTAAAATAAATAGTAAAATGTACTTTTATTATAGCAGATTTTTCTTGATTATGCCTCTCGGTTTCTCTCCCATCCAGACATTATAGGGGTTTTCTTGCTATTTTCACTAAAGCAGTGAAGGGTATATGAGCTGAGTTCTATTTAGATCGTTTTATAATTTCAACGTTTCCTGTTCCCAGCACCTTGTATTCTTTAGGAAATTTACTGATATCAAATTCAATGGCAGTCAGACAATCGATCCCAATTCCATACTTAACCTTGGTCTCTTTTGTTTCTTGAATAAGCCTTTTCTGACGCTTCCTTTCGGTATAGTGCGGTTCAATGACTGTATCCTTAATAATTCCCAAACCTTTTAACATTCTTCTGGGCCCGTCGGCTCCTCCGGATCTGAAGTATTTTCCCAAAACCATGGATCCGGCTGATTCTCCGATAATAAAGGAAGCATTTTTTATTAAGCCAAGCAGTCGTGGGTTTGATTTAATCTTATTTATAAGATTAACATGTTCGCTGCCGCCAGAAATAAATATTAGTGGGGAGCGCGCTTTGATTATATCACCGCTTTTGTTTGCGTTAAGATAACTTGCGCCCGGCACATGAATGTTTTTTTGAAACGAGTTTCCGCTCCATTCTTTTTCTATTGCAATTGTTCTGGCAAATGGGACAGAAAGAATTTGCTTTACTTTTAAGCGCTTGATTACATTTTCGATTTGCTTTAGTTCGAGTTTAACTTGTCCTAATTTAACTTCTGCACCACCAAATAAAATTACTTTCATCTGAATTGTTTAATAAAATTAGTATTTTGGCGGAGAGAGAAGATTTCCGCCTCGCCCCGTTTTTAGCGGGACTCGTTGTCCGGGGTGCCAACCAATCCTGCGTATTCTCGGATTGGTTGTCGCCCGGTTGCATGCCTCGCTCGCACCCGTTCGAATGCTTTTCTTAAAGAGACTGCGTACTACCTAAGCGGTAGTTCGCACTCTCTTGGCGGAGAGAGAGGTATTCGGTCACCCGTCGATATTCTGACGAATATCGCGGTCGACCCCGCCTCGCGGTGCTCGCCTCTCGCATTTAGCGAGAACTCGCACATCGCTGCGGCTTTCTCATCCCTACGCAACGCACACTAGTGCGTTGCTCTTCTCCTTGCTCACTATGTTCGCTGGCGGTGTTTTTTGAACGAAGTTCGAACATTTTTTGAGCAAAACCCAGAATGATTGCGCACTTTGCGCGCAAAACCTGAACGCTCGGGCGGGCAAAAAGGAAGGGGGTTGGGGGGGGGAAGGAATTTTTGCCCGCCCTCGCTTTCCGATTCCAATTTTTTTCCGCCACCGAATTTCGTGCCAGCGAAGCTGGCACGCCACCTAAATCATTTTGTCGTTTTCTATTTTAGTACATTTTTACTCTAACTTATTTTAGCAAAAATTCCCGACATGGTCAAAATTAAATCGATTTACCCATAAATATCTTTTCCAAAATGCCGCTTTCAAAAAGTTTTTGCGAAGCGTCTTCTACTACAACTTTTCCTTTATCCAGAATGTAACCGCGACTGGCTATACTAAGTAACGATTTGATATTGTGCTCAACTATTAAAATTGCTGTTTTGTGTTTTTCATTTATCTCCCTAATCTTCGCAAAGACTTCTTTAACGATTTTTGGTGCAAGACCAAGTGATGGTTCATCAAGGAGCAATATTTTCGGTTCGGTCATTAGTCCTCGTGCCAAAGCGAGCATCTGCTGTTGTCCGCCAGAAAGCGTTCCGGCTTTAGCTTTGCGCTTTTCCTTCAATACTGAAAAAGTTTCCATTACTTCAGCGATTCGTCTTTTTAACTCATTTTTATCACTGACATTAAATCCGCCTATTTCCAAATTTTCTTCAATCGTCAGGTGGCTAAACACCCGTCGGCCTTGCGGTACAAAAGAAATGCCCCTTTGCGCGATTTCATGAGAAACTGGTTTTATCTCTTTTTCGTGCCATAAAACCTTTCCGGAACGAATCGGTGCCAAACCGAAAATCGTTTTGAGTACCGTTGATTTGCCTGCACCATTTGGTCCCATCAAAGCCACGATTTCGCCTTCGTCAAGCGAAATATCAACGTCGTCAAGTGCTCTTATTCCGCCGTAGTGAACTGAAATATTATGGAGTTGTAGTAAAATTTCTTTTTCCATATTTAATTACCAAAATACGCCTCAATAATCTCTTTTCTTTCCAAAACAGATTCGGGTTTGCCTTCGGCCAATAGCCGACCTTCATTCATAACAAAAATATAGTCGCAAAGCTCTCGGATTAAACCTATATCGTGCTCAATTAAGATAACGGTTTTATTTTTCTGCTTTAATTCTTGAACAATAACAGAAACGATTTTCCTCATTTCTGGGAAAAGCCCCGCAAAAGGTTCATCAAAAAGATAAACCTCCGCCTTCATCGCCAACGCTCGTGCAATCTCTAAAAGTTTCCGCTGGCCGTAGGAAAGATTGGCGGCCAACTGATTTTTCTTTTTCCAAAGACCGACCTTCTGTAAAACCTCCTCGGCGATTTTATGGTGGTATTCAATGTGTTTTTCAAAAAGCGAACTAAAAATATTTCTCTCGGTTATGACAACCAAAATGTTGTCTAGCACCGTCATTTGCTCAAATAGTCGGACATTCTGAAATGTACGGGTAATGCCGTAGAAAAAAACTTGATGCGGTAATATCCTTGTAATTTTTTCTGTCCCATCAACAACAATTTCGCCGCTATCAATTTTCAGAACTCCGCTCAAAAGATTAATGAGCGTTGTTTTGCCGGAACCGTTTGGCCCGACAATGCCGGTGATTTGTCCCTTCTCAATCCCGATTGAAAGCCGGTCAATGGCATAAACACCATTAAATCGCTTTACTAAATTTTTTGTCTCAATAATTTTCATAACTTGTATTCGCCTATTAATCCTTGTGGTCGATAGAGCATGAGCAAGATTAAAATTATGCCATACACCACTTGTCGCATTTGGGCATCAATATCAGACGAAAAGCCGACAAAACGTAAAATTTCAGGAAGTAGTATTAAAAACAGCGCGCCCAGGATTGAACCACGCAGATTACCAAGCCCACCCAAAATGATAATCGCGAGAATAAACATTGACTCCGTCAATTGGAAACTGGAAGGATCAATGAAAGTAATATAGGAAGCGAAGAGAGAACCTGCAACCGCCGCCATTGCGGCGGAAATAATAAAAACCACAAGTTTAAAAGACAAAGTCTTGTAGCCGAAAACGGCAATAGCGGTTTCGTCTTCACGAATTGCTTTCAATACTCGGCCGAAAGAGGAATTGACAATAAAGCGCGAGGCAAAATACACCAAAACAAAAAATATCAAAGCAAGAATCAAA
Source organism: Patescibacteria group bacterium (assembly GCA_018825385.1). GTDB lineage: Bacteria > Patescibacteriota > Patescibacteriia > UM-FILTER-42-10 > UM-FILTER-42-10 > JAHJEX01. The sequence continues at coordinate 4,949 of JAHJEX010000024.1, read as the reverse complement.
AAATTAAAATTGTTAGCAAAATTTATGCCGAACAATTCCGGCCGGGAAATTCCGGGAACACCAAGAGAACCATTGGTCAAATTTTGCCAGTTGAGAAAGACGGCAAAGATAATCGCATTAAATCCAAATGTGACAAGCGCATAATAATCGCCTTTGAATTTAGACAAAACCACCCCGACGAGGAAACTTATGACTACTACTATCACAATTCCTGAAACCAAAGAGCTGAAAAATCCAACTCCGCTTTTTGTCAAAAATATTGCGGTAGTATATGCACCAATGCCGTAAAAAGCGGCATGAGTTACAGACAAAAGCCCAGTGTAACCAACCACTAAATTCAAACTCACGCCCAAGGTAGCGTAGATAACAAATAAAATAGCTAAATGTATAAGATATTCCATACTACTTATTCATAATTCCGCGGGGACGGAAAATTAAAAACACAATCAAGAGCGCAAAAGCGATAGCATCTTTCCATTCGCCGGATATTTTCCAAATACCGAAATTTTCCACAAATCCCAAAAGAAACGCACCCAAGACTCCGCCGTAGATATTGCCGACCCCGCCGACAATGGAAGCAATAACACCTTTAAGTAGTAAACTCAATCCCATTGTCGGTTCAATACCTACATCAAAACCGATCAAAATTCCGGTAAACCCAGTAACCGCCGAGCCGATAAAAAAGATATAACCGATAATTTTATTGGTATTTATGCCGATAATTCGCGCCACTTCCTCATCGTCGCTGATGGCTCGTACTGTTTTGCCGAATTGCGTTTTGTAGAGAAAAATGACAAATCCAGCCATAATTAAAACAGCAGATAGTAAAATAACAAGTTGTGTTTGCGTTATAACACCACCCAAAATTGTAAAAATTTTCTGCGTATCAATGTTTCCAGAAAGCGTTTTAAATCGACTGGAGAAGAGAATGGCGATAATAGCCTGCAAAGCGGTCATAACTCCAAGCGAAGCAACGAGTAAAACCATGTTTGACGCTTTGCGCTTGCGAAGTTGGAGATAAATGAATTTATCTACGCCAAAACCTACAAAACCGGTTAAAATCACACCGAGAACAATCGCAATATGAATATCTAACCCTAAAGTCTTGGAAAAATAAAACACCGCGTAACCGCCGATTGCCGCCATTACGCCGTGTGCCAAATTGAAAAACTTTGTCGTGCTGTAAATAAGATTAAAACTAAGTGCGACTAAAGTATAAATCGCTCCGGCGATAATACTGTTTAAGATAAGTTGTGGTAATATTCCCATTTTACTTTATTTTAGCTGTTTCCCGTGGTTTTTCCAAAAAATTGCCTCGTTTCTCGCGAGGCAATTTTGTTTCGCACATACGACCGAGTTTTAATTACCAACGGTAACCGGCTTACCATCTTTTATTATGCGAACAGCCGCCTTTGATACAATAATCCCATCTTCGTTAACGCTTAGATTACCAAGCGCACCGCTGAAGTTTGTTATCTTCATTAGTTCGGTTACTACTTGATCGCTTGTAGGTTTTGATGTCCCTTCAACCTTTTCATTAGCAGCAACGATCAAATTAAAGATATCGTATGCATTAGCCGCTCCCAATGTCGGGGACTTGTCAGTTTTAGTATTGAACTTATTGATAAAGTCTGCAGTTGGATCAGCTGAATTGACGTACCATTCTCCTTCAAAAAGATCTAATTGTTCACTCATTTCAAAATTTTCTATAGATGTGATCGGTGTAGTTATTCCCGTTTCTCTCATCTGTTTAACTAATATCTCTAATTCAGGTGAAAATGCCAGCAATAAGTAAATTTCGGATCCGCTATCTTTTGACTTGGCGATGATGGTTCTGAAATCTTTTTCACCAGAGTTGAATACTTGCTCAGTTACCACTTCAATATTAGTATCCTTTAGTTGTTCTTTCAGGTCGTCTATTACAGCTATAGCTCCTGGCGCATTTCCTTTGAATATTCCAAGCTTCCTAATTCCTCTTCGCTGTAATTCCGCAATAAGAACTTTATTTTCTTCAGATGGAGGTGTCCAGTGAATGAAATTGTATTTCCCTTTCGCCACGTTCGAATCTGACGCTATGCCAAAATGCACAGCTTTGTTTTGTTCTGCGATAGGTGCAACCACGTTTCCTGTTACGGAACTAAAAGTCACAAATGCATCAACCTTATCTACGCTTAGTAGCTTATTGGCTGCGCTTGCAGACATCTTAGCATCCAGTTGATCGTCCTCAAATATTACTTCGTATCTATTTTTTGTGTTACCCATATTTTCCTTGGCTATTAAAATAGCATCTCTTATGCCTTCACCCATAAAGGCAAGGTCACCAGTCATTGGGGCAATCACCCCGATTTTAATCGTCTTTGCCGAAATATCGCTTGAATCTTTTAACACAAAATAACCAATTGCTACGACTGCAACAGCCACGATTACTCCGATAATCCATTTTGTTGATTGTTTCATAGTGATTATTATTTAATTCTTTATACTTAATTATAATTTTACATTAGTAGATCCAAAACTAACAGCAAAGGAATTATTTTAGTCTCGGATTCTGTTCGTTTTTTTAATTCGCAGCTTTTTTGTTGTATAGTTTTTTTACTAACCACAATTCTCATTGGCAAACCTATTAAATCAGCATCGGCAAATTTTTCTCCGGCAGTTTTATCTCGATCATCGTAAAGAACCTCAACATCTTTTTTGATCATTTCTTCATAAAGAAGCTCGGCTTCTTTCTCTGCTCCGTCTAGGGCTATCAAATGAACTTTGAAAGGCGCCGATGATTCTGGCCACACTATTCCTTTTTGATCATTATATTTTTCAACGATTGCCGCCATTGTTCGTCCAATGCCGATACCATAACAGCCCATGTAAAATGGTTTTTCTTTTCCGTCGGTATCAACATAGACAGCGCCCTTCATTTTACTGGAGTAGTGATAACCAAGTTGAAAAATGTTACCGACTTCTATGCCTTTTTTTTCAACCAATTTCCCCATTTTGTTTTTTGCTTCGTAACCAGCTCTTGCCAAAGCAATATCGCCTTCAATATCTGGCTTATAATCTCTATCAATATTCACATTTAATAAATCTTGATTCTTTTTGTTATTTCCGCCATAAGCGTTTGATATTGTTCGCAACGAATCATCTGCGACAATAACAAGCTCTACTTGCTTATCTAGTCCCTTTTTAATTCCAACAGGAGAGATGAAGCCCGGTTCAGATTTTATTTGTTCTCGGATTTCTTCGTCGGTAGCATGTCTTAAATTAACTCCTTTTATTAAATGCAATAATTTTGTTTCGTTTACATCTAAATCACCTCTGATAATCGCCAAAATAAATCTATTTTTATCGTCAACAAATAAAACATCTTTTATTTGCTGCCAAAGCGGCAATTTATGAAAATCAACCCCATCTTTCATTGCATTTCCTCGTTTTGCTTCAACTTCAGTGAGAGGTTTTAATTGATCGTTTTTATTTTTTATCTCCTTCTCAAACACAGTGACATCCTCATGTGCCGCATAATTGCCACTTTCAGCAACAAAATATTTACTTTCTCCAATTTCCGATTCAGTGATAAATTCATGACAATATTCTCCACCGATATAACCATTATCTGATTCAACTATTGAGGTTTGTAGCCCTAATCTATCAAATATTTTGGTATAAACATTTTTCATCTTCTCGTACTCAACCTTGAAGTCATTTTCATCTCTATGGAAAGAATACCCGTCTTTCATGATAAATTCTCGTACCCGAAGTAATCCGCCCCTCGCGCGTAGCTCATCACGAAATTTAGGAGAGAATTGATAGAGCTGAAACGGCAAATCTCTGTAGCTTAATTTGTATTGGCGGACTAAATCAACAAACATCTCTTCCGCCGTCCCACCAAGCGCGAATTCCGCACCACGGCGATCCTTAACTTTCATTAACTCAAAACCAGCCGTATTGGTTCTATTTGTTTCTTTCCATAATTCTAATGGATGTAAAATTGGAGTAACCATTTCTTGGCTTCCCTCTAAGTCCATTTCCTCTTTGATAACTTTCATTATCTTTTGCTGAACTTTCTGTCCAATAGGCAAAAAATAAAATCGGCCAGCAACTGACTCTCGTATAAAACCACCCTGTTTAAGAAGTTTGGCCGATATGCATTTATCTTCATCGGAAACATTCTTGTTTGTCTTTAAAAAATATTTTGAAAATCTCATAGTTTTATCTGATTAAATCATCAACTTGAACTTCTAACGCCTTGGCAATTTTCTGCAAAGTTTCTATTGTTGGATTTGTGATTCCGCCAGTTTCAAGTTTGATTATGGAATTATAAGAAACATCAGCCAGTTTTGAGAGGCGATCTTGAGACAAACCTTTGACTTGTCTTAATTTTTTTATATTCTTGCCGATTTTATTCTCTTGTGCCATACTTGTATTATAATACTGCTATGCTAAAATAGTGTTATGCCAACTTATATTGAAATCATATTATTAGGATACATCTTTTCTTTCATTTTTACAAGGGAGTTTTGTTTGTTGTGTGCGCATGGGTGGGCGGGACAAATACAACTCCAATTCTGGCGGCGCATTTTGCAAAGCAAAATACGAAATTCGGCGGCGGAAAAAAATTGGAATGGAAAGCGAGGGCGGGCAAAAATTCCTTCCCCCCAACTCCCTTCCTTTTTGCCCGCCCGAGCGATTGGATTTTAAAATTCGGAATTCGGATTTTCGTCAAAAAATGTTCGAACTTCGTTCAAAAAACACCGCCAAGTTTTACATTCAGCGAAATTGAAAGATGTTGCCTCGGCGCGAAGCGCCTCGGCATGGTATTTTTCCGCAATTTTAAAGGCATTTTTGAAATCCAAAAACAAAGTGCGGTCGGCAATGCGGAAGTTCGAACCAATCTTTTTGAGAAAATCCCGAATCCTTTCGGGATTTTCTTGTTGAGCGTATTTTTCGGCTTGGTT
>JAHJEX010000023.1 GCA_018825385.1 Patescibacteria group bacterium | reverse complement strand
TATGAAATTGGCACTATTACCGTTCAGACAAAGATCGGATTAATGCACCATGGTAAACGTATTGAAACAAGCGTTGGAAGAATTTTGTTTAATGAAATTTTCCCTGAGGATGTTCCTTACCAAAACAAGGTAATGGATAAAAAGAACATCAAAGATATTATTAAAAAGGCATTATATAAAGACGGATCGGTCAAGACAGCTGAGCTGTTGGACCAGATTAAGAAAATGAGTCTAGCGTATTTAACGCGCTCAGGATTGAGTTGGGGCATGGGCGACACCCCGATTCCAGCAGGCAAAAAAGAGGCTATTGAAGAAGCAGAGAAAAAAATAGATGAAGTGCATAATCAGTATGAAATGGGATTGCTTACAAAAGATGAGCGCTACGTAAAATCAATAGATATTTGGGCAAGTACAAAAAATGAAGTACAAGAAATAAGTAAGAATGCTTTGGACCCATTAGGTTCAGTATTTGCCATGATTGATTCTGGTGCCCGTGGATCATGGGGACAAATAACTCAGATGATGGGTATGAAGGGGTTGGTAACAAACCCCGCTGGTGAAACTATAGAATTGCCTGTTAAAGGAAGTTTTAAAGAGGGATTTGATGTTTTAGAATACTTTATTTCAACTCATGGTACTAGAAAAGGTCTTTCAGATACTGCACTTAGAACGGCAAATGCCGGCTATTTAACTAGACGTCTGGTAGATGTGGCACAAGATGTGGTAGTGAGAGCAGAGGACTGCAAAGATGTAGATGGCTATGTTATGACAAGGGAACAAAGTGAAGAGATCGGTGAAGAGCTGGCAAAGCGTATTTTAGGAAGAGTGTCATTGGACGATATTAAGTCGGGGAAAAAGGTACTGGTTAAAAAAGGTGAACTTATTACTGAGAAGGAATATGAAAAGATTAAAGATATTGATCTCCAGGAAGCAAGAGTGCGTTCAACAATAAATTGTAAGACGATTAGAGGTGTATGCAGAAGATGCTATGGATATGATTTGGGACGCAACAAGTTAGTAGAAGAGGGAGAGGCAGTAGGGATTATTGCAGCTCAGAGTATTGGTGAGCCGGGGACACAGCTGACTATGAGAACCTTCCATACAGGAGGCGTGGCTGGTCAAGATATTACTCAGGGTCTTCCTAGAGTTGAAGAGTTGTTTGAAGCTCGACCAGTTAAAAAAGCAGCAATTATTAGTGAGATTGATGGACAGGCTAGTATTTCAGAAGAAGATAGGCAAAAGGTTATTAAAGTTGTGGCAGAAAAACCATTAATCGAAACATATGATCTTGCGAAATCTTTCAAAAAGGCGAACTACACTATTAAAGTCAAAAATGGTACAACTGTTGGTAAGGGGGATGTTTTAGTAGAAAGTGAGAAAGGGAAGACTGTCAAAGCAAAAGTGCAAGGAAAGGTAAGTATTGAAAAATCTCTGATCACAGTATCCGGAACGGAAGAAAATATTGAGGAATATACCGTCCCTGTTGGCTTTACATTGTGGGTAAAAGATGGAGATCTTGTTACGGCTGGGCAACAACTGACCGAAGGAAGTCTTAATCTTCAAGAACTATATCGATTAAAAGGGAAAGACGCTGTTCAAAGATATGTCATAAAAGAAATTCAATACATTTATTCATCTCAGGGCCAAAGGCTCAATGATAAACATATTGAAATTGTTGTGCGTCAAATGTTCTCACGTTATTATGTCAAAGATGCTGGTGATACTGATCTACTCTCTGGCGATATTATTTCAGAGGACCAAATACTAGAAGCAAATAATGCTATAAAGAAAGGTGAAAAGAAAGCAGTTGGTGAAAATCTACTATTGGGTATTACAAAGGCATCTCTTTCAACTGACAGTTTTTTGGCAGCAGCTTCGTTTCAGGAAACAGCACGCGTACTTATTGATGCTTCCATTTCAGGCAGAGTTGATAGACTGAGAGGACTCAAAGAAAACGTAATTATTGGGAAACTTATACCTGTTGGGACCGGATACAAAAAAGATAAATAAGCAATAATCTGGCTTTTACTAAATTATTTATAATAGCAGGCGTCCTCATTCCAAGGCGCCTGTTTTTGCCTAAAATATTGCAATAATTGCTTTGACGATAGGGTAATATTCGTGGTAACATTAATAATCAATCAGTATAAAAGATGGCAACAACTCACCCCAAAAAACGAATAAAAAAAGAGGATCCGGAAGAGGAAAAACAACTCATTCTAAACCCTGGGACACGCCGAGGAATTATTATTGTCACTATTTTTGTTGTTGCAGTAATTAGCATTTTAAGCTTTTTTGACTTGGCAGGAAGTGTAGGTAACTTCCTGGATCAAGTTTTAATGGTGGTTTTTGGCTGGGGGTCATTCTTATTTCCCTTAATCCTACTTGTTGTTGGTTATTTACTAATATTTCCTGATAAGTATTCTCTTGGGCCTTCCAATTATTTGGGCGTCTTTCTGTTTGTACTAGCACTTTCAGGAATTTTTCACCTTTTTGTTTTGCAGGAAGAAGCAGTCCTGGCAATCAGCGAAGGGCGTGGGGGGGGATATTTGGGCCTGATAATCAGCCTGCCGCTATTAAAAATAATGGGAATTTGGGCAACAACAATTGTCTTAGTTGCTCTACTCTGTATTGCAATTCTAGTTGTATTTGCTACATCAATAAATCGTTTGATTGAGGGAGGGGGCGCAGTCGGTTCAGTAATGCTAAGAATTAGAGATTTCTTCAGAAGAATTAAATATCGACTGGCATCCCGAAGAGAAGATAAGGAAAATGAAGAAGATGATGACGTAAGCAGGTCTTTTAGCAAAAAAAGGATATCTCAGGAAACTGAACCGGAAGAGGCAGAAACAGACGGAGATTCTACTGAAGCTAATGAAGATGTTGAGTCTGGAAATCAAATGAAGTTTTTCAACAAAGGGAAGCATAAAACAAAAATTGATATTCCGATTGATTTATTGGAGGGATCGTCTTCAAAACCGACAAGTGGCGATATGGTATTGAATAAAGAGAAAATACAAAAGACGTTAGAAAATTTTGGCATCGACGTGGAAATGGGAGAAACCAATGTGGGACCGACAGTAACCCAATATACCCTAAAACCTGCAGAGGGGGTGAGGATTTCACAGATTGATACATTACAAAATGATATTGCTTTGGCATTGGCGGCTCATCCTATTAGAATTGAAGCTCCAATCCCAGGAAAATCGTTAGTAGGGATTGAGGTTCCTAATCAAAAAGTTGCGGTTGTAAAACTAAAAGAAGTTATTCAAAGTGAATCGTTTAAAAAAGGTGAATCCAATCTTAATATTTCATTAGGCAAGGACGTATCTGGCAATCCATGGATCGCTGACCTTGATTCAATGCCCCATCTCTTGGTGGCTGGTGCTACGGGTTCAGGAAAAAGTGTTTGCATAAATTCAATTATTATTAGTCTTTTATACCAGAACTCGCCTGATGATTTGAAATTTATTTTAGTTGATCCAAAACAGGTAGAACTGACAATCTATAATGGTATTCCTCATTTACTCACCCCAGTCATCACTAAGGCGGACAAAACAATAAATGCACTCAAATGGACAGTGGGTGAAATGGATAGGCGCTTTGAACTATTATCACATAGCGGTAAGAAAAATATTAAGGCGTTCAACGGAGAATTAAAAGAGAGTCTCCCATATATTGTAGTAGTAATTGATGAATTAGCTGATCTAATGAGTGTTGCTCCGGCTGAAGTAGAGGGCTCGATTATCAGATTGGCTCAGATGGCAAGAGCAGTTGGTATACACTTGGTAGTGGCAACCCAAAGACCCTCTGTAGATGTAATTACAGGGCTGATTAAGGCTAACATTACATCTCGTATCGCATTTACGGTTGCGTCAGGCACAGATTCCAGAACTATTCTTGATTTTGCAGGAGCAGAAAAATTACTGGGCAACGGTGATATGCTTTATGTTTCGGCACAGCTTTCTAAGCCTAAGCGTTTACAGGGTGCATTTGTTACAGAGAGGGAAATTAGGAACATAGTAGATTTTCTAGTGGAAAAAGGCGAGCCGGAATATAATGATGATGTTACTACAAGACAAGCATCGCACGTAGGTGAAAGGGCCGAATCATTTTCAGATGAAGATGATGAATTGATTGATGATGCACAAGAGATAATTATGGAAGCACAAAAAGCTTCAGCTTCCTTTTTACAGAGACGTTTAAGAATTGGATATGCTCGAGCAGCGCGCATTTTGGACATTCTGGAAGAGAAAGGGATTATAGGGCCTGCAGATGGTGCTAAACCACGCGAGGTGTTTGTCAAAGATAAAGAAGATGTTGATATGCTAAGTGACAAATATGATGAAGAGGATAAATTGGGTGAAGAGGAAATCGAAGAAGACAAAGATTCAGGAGAAGAAGTATAACCCTCAATAATATGGTAAGTTTCAAAGGAAAAGAAATACGTGAAACGCGTACTCTTGGTGATAAGCTTCGAGAAGCACGAGAAGAAGAAGGGGTTTCTTTAACAGATGTCGAAAACGCCATACAGATTCGCAAGGAATATTTACAATATTTAGAGGAAGGACAGTATAGCAAACTACCTGGCGAGGTATACATCAGAAATTTTTTGAGCAAATACGCTTCCTATCTCCGCCTAAACCCAAAAAGAGTAATTGCTCTCTTTGAAGAGGAAAAAAAGATCTTTCAGAACATTACCCCGCTAGAGAAACATCCTACTGATGGGAAAGGCGTTGTGCAGAATCATCCAATTATCAACCCAAAATTCCTTAGAAACGGATTTATAGTACTGATTATCATTTCTTTATTAATCTATTTTGGGATAGAAATAAGCCAGATAATGTCGCCGCCAACCTTGGTCATTTATTCTCCCCAAGAAGATAACATTACTACCACAGAGCATTCTTATGAAATAGTCGGGCAAACAGAAAAAGAAACAACAATCCTAATCAACGGGGAAGAAATCTTAGCTGATCCAAATGGATATTTTCAAGCAGTAGTTGATTTGAAGGAGGGAATAAACATTCTGGAAATAACTTCGGTCAGAAAAAGCAGTAAAGAAAACACAATATATAAAAAGATCCGTGTCGAACCAAATGAATCTTAAAATTACAAATCTTATTATTAAAAAATATTAATATGCCGAAAAATTCAATAGGTCAGTCTGACGAAAAAGACAAAGCAGCTAAAATAGCAATTGATCAGATCACAGACCGATTTGGTGCTGGAGCAATTATGAAATTGGGTGACGCAAAGAAAATTAAAATTGATTCCGTACCTACTGGTTGCGTATCATTGGATATTGCACTAGGAATAGGAGGAGTCCCTCGTGGTCGTATTACTGAAATATATGGGCCTGAGGCTTCGGGTAAAACAACTCTGGCTCAGCATATTGTTTCTGAAGTGCAAAAACTGGGTGGAACGGCAGCGTTTATTGATGCTGAACATGCACTTGATCCAGAGTATGCAAAAAAGATTGGGGTCAACACTGAAGAGCTATTCATATCTCAGCCAGACTCAGGTGAACAAGCACTAGAGATTCTGGAAACTTTAGTGCGATCCAATGCAGTTGATGTAGTTGTAGTGGACTCTGTGGCTGCTTTGACACCAAAAGCGGAAATTGAAGGTGACATGGGAGATTCTCACATGGGTTTACAGGCAAGGTTAATGAGTCAGGCGTTAAGAAAACTGGCGGGCATTATTAGTAAAAGCAATACGGTCGTAGTCTTCATCAATCAAATTAGAATGAAGATTGGAGTATTTTTTGGCAATCCTGAAACTACTACCGGTGGCAATGCGCTAAAGTTTTATTCGTCAGTACGCATCGAAGTACGTCGTTCCGCTCAAATAAAAAAAGGTGAGCAGATTATAGGAAACCGTGTGAAAGTGAAAGTGGTGAAAAACAAAGTTGCTGCCCCATTCAGAACAACCGAATTCGACATTATGTATAATGAAGGAATCTCCATGGCCGGTGATTTGATAGATACAGCTCTACAGTACGGTGTTATGGACAAGAGTGGGAACTCTTATAGCTATGGAGAAGTAAAACTGGGAGTAGGTAGAGAAACAGCAAGGGTGTCACTGAGAGATGACAAAAAGCTAATGAAAGAAATTAAAGCAAAAGTTTGGGATGCTGTAAATAAGAGCGACGATAATTAGAAACAATTCTAAAAACCAAAAGCGAGGCTATTATGCCTCGCTTTTTAATATGTATTACTATACTCGTTCTACATATTCTCCAGTTTGAGTATTAATTCTTATTGTATCTCCCTCTTTCACAAACAACGGTGTCTGTACAGAATAGCCTGTTTCTACCGTTACCGGCTTGTTTACGCTTCCCTGTGCGGTGTCACCCTTCACTCCGGGAGCGGCAGTTACTACCTTAAGGTCAACTTTTGCTGGGAGACTGATTGATACCGGCTTTCCTTCAAAATTCAATACTTCAACATCTGATTCTTCTTTAACAAAATCAGAAATTTCTCCGATTTGGTCTTTAGGAAGCACAAACTGTTCAAATGATTCATTGTCCATAAAATAGAAGTTATTCTCTTCTCGATAAAGAAAGTTCGCCTTGGAATGAGAAAGGTCAGCCTCTTCAATTTTATCTCCGCCTTTATATGTTTTTTCTAATGTTCCGCCGGAAATAGCGTTCTTCATTTTTGTACGAAGAACAGCACCGCCTCGTCCCATTTTCACGTGATCAGTAGACTGAATAACAAAAGGTTCACCACTCTCAACCACAACTGTTCCAATTTTAAGATCGTTCATGCCTAACATATTTTGTCGAAATTATCTGGTTGTATAGGGGATAAGCGCCATAAACCTGGCTCGCTTTACAGCTTGGGCTAGTCTTCGTTGATGCTTTGAACATGTCCCTGTTTTCTTTTTAGGAAGAATCTTTGCATAAGAAGAAAGAAATCTTTGGAACACTCTCGTGTCTTTGTAGTCAATTTCAGCAATACCATTTGCACAGAAATGACATACTTTTGGCTTTGGTATACTACTCGTTGCCATTCTATTTGTTCCCATTCGTGGTCTCATCATGTAATTTCAATTATTTGAATTAAAATGGAATATCTTCAACATTGATTTCTTCTTCGTCTGATGCAGGAGCCTTTTTTGGAGTTGCTGCTTCTGGTTCAGGTGTACTATCGTTTGTTGGTCTATTTTCACTAGTGCCAGGTCGACCAAGCATTATCATATTCTCGCCGACGATTTCAGTCCTATACCTTTTCTTTCCGTCATCTCCATCCCAAGAACGAGTTTGCAGACGACCCTCAATATAAATTTGCCCGCCTTTCTTAAGATATTGCCCGGCAATCTCTGCTAACTTGCCCCAAGTTACAATATTGTGAAACTCAGATTTTTCCTGTTTCTGTCCGCTCTTGTCAGTCCAGTTAAAACTTGTCGCTAAAGAAAAAGTAGTCACAGTTTGACCCGAAGGGATTGTTTTTGTTTCAGGGTCGCGGGTTAAACGCCCGATAATTGTTGCTTTGTTTAAGTCCATAGGATTATTTTATAAGAATTAATTAAGTTCTCATTATATCGTCGTCGAGAATTTGGTCTAGCTTTTCATCCAGTTCCTCGAGGGATACTTTTTTCTTTTCCGGTACTGCTGGCTTTTCCTTTGCATCAGGCTTAGAATCTGCGAAAGATGATCTTGGTTTCGCAGGTGTTTCTGGTTCCAGTACCGGCTTTTTTTCTATTAACGGTGGAGTAAGCCTTCTTTCCTTTTCTTCTTCTGCTCTCTTTGCTGCTCTTGCTGCTGCAAGCACATCTCTTACGACTACCATATATCTTGTTACTTCTTCCATTAACTTCAGCTCTTTTTCTACTTTTCTTAAGCTTTCACCTGGCAGATCAAAATCCACCAAGACGTAGAAACCATATCGTTGGTGTTGGATTGGATAGGAAAGCTTTTTCTTCCCCATATTTTCGTCACGGACTATCGTTCCCTCATTCTTTTTAATCAGTTCAAATATTTTGTCCGTAACAGAAGGAATCTCTTCCTCAGTAATTTTGGATGAGATAATAACTAAAAGCTCATAATTTTGCATATTGACCTCTTTCTTGTCTGCCCATCTTGAAGTGGTCTAAACTTTCAAGACACGGGATTGAACAGACATTAAATGCTAAGTTATATAAAGTTCTCCGCTATCTTACCAAGGAGAAGTAAAGGTGTCAACCCCCACACCCACATGAGTGTGGGGGTAAGGTCCAGTCCTCCAGAAAACCCTTATGGGCGGTATTTAGTGCGTTTTCTTGTCTCACACGGTAACCTTGGATGGGAGACTGATTAGTCTCCCCTCCGGGTGGGATCATTTTTAGATCCCGGATATTCGTCCTTTGATACGCTCAGGACTAATTCCGGAATGACAGAGGGGAGTATGAAATCGGACTTGCCTGCCTCGCTGCCTAACAACAGGTTAGGCAGCCGGAATCTGGAGATCCAGGGAATCCAGGGACAGAAAATATGATTATCAACCATGTTCTTCAAAATACATTCTAATAAAAGGTGATACTTCTAAATTTAGAACTTCTCTTTTAGTCAACCATTTGTAGTCAGTATGTTCAGAGCTTAGTTGTACTTCTCCACTCACTGACTTCACCGAAAAAACACTAAATCTTAAAAGAGTATTTTTTTCCTCAATTTCATATAGCCCAACTACCTTTGCTGGAGCTATTTTCAATGAAGTTTCTTCTTTAACCTCTCTTACAATACCGTCAAAAGCATTTTCACCTTTCTCAAGCTTTCCTCCTAAAAAATCCCATAGTCCCGGGAAGAACTCAGCTTCAGATGATCTTTTGATAACTAAATATTTATTATCCTTTTCTATTACTGCTTTTAGAATTTCTTTCATAAACAATTTCAATTAACCCCGAACACAATTTCATTATCTTTCCAATAAAATGTCTGATAACTGTCATAAGGTAATGTGTCGCCAACTTGTTTTACAGAAGTATCTGGGAATACAAAAAAAGTATAGTAGTATCCGGGATTTTTTTCGGTTAGTGCCTCAGCCATTTGAGTGCCGACATCTGTCAGCTCATCTTTGGTTGCCTCTTCTCTTGTGTATAGCCAAATAATGTAGGCTTCATTATTGTTTGATTCAACTTGGTATCTATTTATCAACTTTGTATTTTTACTGAGCAAGGAAAGTTTTGACTCCACAATTTCATTCACAATGTCATTTTCTGCGCTTGCTTTTTGTTGAACTATTTGTGAATTAGTTGAATTTAAATTTTCTATACTATTATGTGAATATGATTCATTATCGTCAAAGGTGTCACTTAAAGCCGGAATAAATATTGCGCCTGATACCGGATTGAATAGGATAATAAGCACTAACAATAAAATTCGATGCTTTCTGCTTTTGGTCTGAATCAGTGGAATTAGGCTCAGAAGGAAGACTATTTGTAATGCAGTAAGGAAAGGAATAAGAATGAAGCTGTCTTCATGGGCGTATTTATATGCTCCGAAGAAGGTAATAAATATACCTAAAGCAAAGAGGATAATGTAAACAATGACGAAGGGTGGTTTTTTAATATTCATGATTTTATTATACTAATAATTTTATTTAATCCTCAAACGAGGAGCCCCTTTTAACACTATCTAAAGCGTTTTCTTGTCTCACGCGGTAATCTCGGAGAGGAGACTGACCTGTCCGCCGTACAGGACTTTGGAAGGCGGGTCAGTCTCCTCTCCGGACGGGATCATTTTTAGATTCCGGATATTCGTCCTTCGATACGCTCAGGACTAATTCCGGAATGACAGGGGGGGGGTTGAAAACTGTCATTTCAGGTTTGACATTGTCATTCCGGGCGAAGACCCGGAATCTATCATTACTATTTCCTCCTGTTCAATAAAGTGGGAATCTAGTTTCTATTGATTTCACATAATGTGCTACGAGGAGCGAAGTGATGACGGCATAACGTTTACTGAGCTAAATCTGTAAGAAAAGAAACAAAAATTTATCTTAGAATTTTAACGATTCCCACTAGTGCGTCTTGTTTATGTTCTGGGTCTTTGAATTTATACAAACACTTTTCAAGCTCGGGTCTGGCGCCTTCTGCCTTTTGATCGATTTTTTTTGCTCTTAATAATTTGTTTGCGTTATAGATTATTAAAACATCAATTCTTACTCTATATCCTCTATCCAAAAGCACATTTTCATAAAATTTCTTGACTATATCGCCAAACATTGAAGGACATTCATAAGAGTCATCCAGAATAATTTTATGATTTTTTATATCAAAAGACCCGGCTTGAATATCATGGTCATACATACAAAACCCCTCAAAACAAACCTCTTTTCTTTTGGGATCGTATTTGTCTGTTCCTAATTTGAGGACAATCTCGACAAATTCATTGAGCGAAAGGTCGGGGTGGTCATCTTTTCCAATTGCTCTGCAAACATATCGACCATTGGGCAAACTTTTTTCAATTTCAGCATCAACTTTTCGTCCGATACTAAAATAGTCTGGTTTTGTATTCAAACGATATTCTAGAACATGAACTTCTATTATTTTTGTTGCCATAAGTACTGAAGAACGTTTGGGGTTAATGAGTTTTTGCCCATACAATAATTTTTTAAAAGTAGAGACAGATACGCTGTGTTGCCTGCCTGTCGGTAGACAGGGGCGATGTAAATTTATTTTTTAATATCTTTGCATTTTTTGCCCATTTCTAATTGATTAGCAATTCTTAGATTTTCTGCTAATTCATCAATCATTTTATTTAGGTTACCCTGAAGTTTTTGTATTGCCTTGATGTCTCTTTTCGCGATTTTTAAATAATCTGGTCTTTTTGTAATTTTTTTCATATAACTATTTAATATTATTTGATATATCTTCCATTATCTTCTTTTTGTTGCTTGGGCAATTTTTTCAGAAATTCTCCTTACTTTTATTGTTTTGTGATTTAGCTTAACAGCTTTTGTGAATCGGTGCACCCCGTCAAGAATTATCCACTTCCCTTTATGGAAATAAATATCAATGGGGAACTTTAAATCCGCTTCTCTAACTTTTCTTGCATGAAATAATTCTTTGTTAAAGTTTCTAATCAGCATTTTTGGAGTCAAATTCCAATCATTTGTTCCTTCTTGCTCTAAATAAGGAATATCTAAGTTATGTTCTATCTCTGAAATAGGTATTTCATCAACAGGAATATCAACTGCCCATAATTTTGGTTCATCAGTTTTAAATCCTGTATTTAGTATGTCTGGTAGCGGCATGTAGAAATTTTGTTTATTTTACTCAACTCATTGTTGTGCGAAGTAGCTGTATTACCATCTATCTACTTCGTCCAGAATTTTGTTGAATCTGCCTGCACCTCCCCAAATGATAATCATAGAAATTGCAGTCTTCTTTCAAACAGCTGGTTCGGGGGCAGGTATCGGATAGCTTATTCGGGTTGAGGGAATTTTTTAAAACCTCTTTAACCTCATCCAGGCTTAGTTTAGTGGGGGTAACGCCTTCCGGAGCGATGCCGCCGTTTTGGATGCTGTTCGCGGTAGTATCGTAATACCATTCTTCTACTCCTTTTAGTCTGTGTGGGGCTGATAGTTCATCTATACTTTTCACCTCCAACACCACGTTTTTCTTTCTCGCCTCCTCGATCCTCAACATTACTGCCACGTCTTTGAGGTTAATGTCCCTTATTTGTTTGGTGATGATATTGGTGTGGCCAGACGAGAGTCTTTGTACTACCACGTCTGCTTTCGTATTGGGGTTTGCTCTTAGGAAACCAACTAAACTAATATCGTCATTTTCAACCATAATAATTTTCACCAGCTTCTTTCCTTGGAAAACTTCAAACTGGTCAGTCTTATTTTCTTTCTGAAGCTTTTCCCATTCCTGAGGCAGTAGGGTCATTCGTTTTCTTTCTTCACGATAGTGTGATAAAAAGATCGGCATTACAATATCTATTATTTTCTGCGGGTCATTTTGATATTCGCGGTTCAGATTCATAATCAAACCGGAAAGACCAAAAGCGCGATCAATCGGATCATTAGAAATAATACCTTTTCCTTCCAGATCGTCCCTTTTGACATAAGTCAAAAGTTTTCTTAATGCTGGATCATTATCTACGCCTAAATACTTTGCAACTAAAGTAGTAGCGCACTCACCGCTGGTGTCTTTTCCGCCTTCTTGAGTATGGTGGTCAAATTTGCCTCCACCCATATCGATAAGTAGGACACCTTCTTTTTCATAATCATCAGCATTTCTCCCCTCAGGAAGCTTATTCATGAAATCTATTTTTGCGTTTCTTGCACCTGGGAATTTATCTTCCCCAAAAAGCTTTAACAGCAAAATCGCCACAATATTATCAGGATGTGGTCTGGGGAAAATTATTATTGTCTTTATTGGTTGACTCATTTCATTTATTTTCTAGATCCCGGCTCTTCGGCCGGGATGACAGCGGGGTGGTATAATGTCATTCCTGCGAAGGCAGGAATCTAGGTTCCTATAATCTAGGTTCCTATATTATTTTCTCGTATAAATCATCCCAGTCGGGATTCATTTTATTAATCAGTTTTTCTTTCCAAACTCTTTTCCAACGCTTCATACTTTTTTCTCTACTGATTGCTTCTAATACATTCCCTGTCGCTTCATAATATACTAACTTGTGGACATTATATTTCTGAGTAAATCCCTTAAGCAGATTATTCCTATGTTCGTATATTCTTCTAATTAAATCATTCGTTACGCCAATATATAATACCTTATTTGTTTTGTTGGTTAGAATATAAATGTAAAACTTCTTCATTTGGACTTCTTTTAATTTTAAAGTATTAAAGAGGAAGCCCTTGAGATCCCGGCTCCGTGGCCGGGATGACTGTTACCAGTATAGCGCAAAAATTGCTATAAAAAAAGAGGCCCCCGGGAGTGATTCATCATACAGAATGTAGATGAATACTCGAGGGGGCACAGTAGGATGAGCTATGTGATGTTAGCTGATAGCATCCTTCACTAAGTTGACGAAGGCGCTAGCCGCGATCACGGTCGGTGTGGTGTCGCGAGCGCCACCACTGCCATTGAGGATCGCGTTGATCCTCTTGTCGTAGAACCAAATATCCTTCGGGTTCCGGTCATCTTCACGATGGGTAGCTTCCGTCCCGATGATTACCCCGAACAGTTGGTCCAGGTTGATCTTCGGGTTTACCCGATTACTGGTCAGAATGGTGACCAGGCGGGTCCGTCTGGTTACGATGATCAAATCCACGGCGCCTTTATTGAGCAAGGCACGGGGTACACGGGTGTCATCCGTGCGGATGAGCACACCGCGTTGGCGCTTGCCGTTGGACTGGAAGGTGAACTTCTCGGAACGCTCGAGCAGTGCCAAAGCCTTGACTTTGACCTGCTCGTTTGCCAGTCGGCACTTCCGAAAAACTTCCCGCCACCAACGGGCTTCCCGAAGAATCTCCTGGTCACTCGTGCCCAGGATCATCAGGTTACGGATGTAACCTGACATGCACCAGGACGACTTATGGCCGCCCAGCTTCTGGACCAGCTCCTGAACATCGGGATGCCGACGATTCAGAGGGATCTTCATCTCCTTGCCGACGGCACGAATGTGCGCATCGATAACCTTGAAGATTCGTGAGATCACAGTCAGAGGTTTGTACCCCTGCTTATACATCTCGCGAAGGATCCAGACCAAACTGTTGGACAGTTTCTTTAGATCCCCTGTCTGATTGTTCTTGTTGCACAGCTCCACGAATGGGAGCAGGCGGTGGCTGCGAACCTGCAGCGCTTCCGCTACGATCTCCGTCGCCGATCCCTTGTTCATGCGCTGGTACTTGTACTCACCGATGTCGATGAGGAAGTAACCGGCGCGCTTCCAGGCGTCGATCTGGCTCTGTTCGGGCTGGTACTCTCTTGCGAGAATGAGGTCCAGCTCCTCGAGCTTCTGGCCGGTAAACCGGCAGTACAGGCATAGCGCCACGATCTTATCGAAGGGCGAGTGAGCAGGCATGACGACGCCAGTAAACCGCTTCATGTCTTTCTCCTTTGCATGAAGTAGGTGCAACATGTGTCTCGGGAATCGAGACTGATCATGTTTTCAAGGAGCGGATCTCCTTGTCTGAGCACACGATCCTTTTTGATCCTAAGCTCAAACAAAAAGCTTTCAGGTATAATTGGAGAGACACTGAAAGCACAGATTGTTTACATAGCTCTCTCCTCTGCACTCCGAAGCCTTGGCGAAGGAGTGACGCAATTCTATGTTAACAGAGCAGTATACATCTAAAAGGGGTATTTGTCAACCCAATGTCTTACAAAAGAAGTGTTGTGGAAAAATAAAGGAGAGCGAGCCTCCACCTACATTCTAATAGTTCGGAAAAATTGGCTAATGTTAGCGGATAAATAGATTATTGCCAGCTGGTCGAAGGCATATTATATTGTAGATTATAATAATTTAGCCCTTCGATGCATCCCTCGACTAGGCTCGGGATTTACTCAGGGAATATTCGGAATCTAAAAAACCATTCAATACACTGGGGAGGGGAGACTGACCTGCCTTCCAAAGTCTTGTACGGCGGACAGGTCTGTCTCCCCTCCGAGGTTACCGTGTGAGACAAGAAAACGCAGTAAATATTGCAATCAGGGTTTTCTGGAGGACTGACCCTTACCCTTTCTACAATAGATTAGTATACTTAAAACATTATGATAAAGAAACTGGCAATTATACCGCAAAAACCGGGGGTCTATTTTTTCAGAGACCGGAAGAATAGCATTCTTTATATTGGGAAGGCAATCAACCTGAGGAGCAGGGTGCGCTCTTATTTTCAGAAGTCTGCCAGTTTGGAAATGGCGAAAAAAATTATGGTTCAGAAGGCGGCGGATGTTGACTACATAATAGTAGATTCTCCTACGGAGGCGTTGTTGTTAGAATCCAGCCTGATAAAAAAGCATAAGCCCCCTTATAATATAAATTTAAAAGATGATAAGTTTTTTGTATATTTAAAGGTGACACTAGAAGAGGACTTTCCGCGGGTGCTTACTGTTCGTAGAGTAGAAAAAGATAAAAATCGTTACTTTGGTCCGTATGCTTCGGCAACGGCTGTCAAAAATACTCTTCACTTATTAAAAAGAATTTTCCCATACAAAATTTGCAAAAATCCTCCAGAGAAACTGTGCTTGGGTTATCACATTGGCAAATGC
>JAHJEX010000022.1 GCA_018825385.1 Patescibacteria group bacterium | reverse complement strand
TCTGTTGATATTAAACTGATTTTAGAAAGAATGTAATATGCAAAAGAAGTTCAGTATAAAGAATCGTAGAGGGCTAACTATCAGAGGAATAATTGACTGGAAGGGAAAAAGTTATGGGCCTTTGATAATTTTGTGTCATGGCCTTTTTGGGTTTATGGAAAAACCGGTAGTCAAGAATACAACAAAGGCACTTGTGAATGCCGGATATACGGTTGTCCGTTTTGATGCAACAAATAGTGTTGGGAAGAGTCAGGGAACTTTTGAGAAATTTACAGTCGGAGGATATATTCAGGATACAAAGAAAGTCATCTCATATGCCTTAAAACAACTTGGCAAAAATGATTACTCAATAATCGGTTTTTCAATAGGAGCAATGCCGGCATATGTAATTGCTGCTAATGATAAAAGAATGAAGCATATGGTTCTGCAGGGACCGACCTATGATTTGAAATACGAACTGGAAAGAGAAAACAATTTTCTTCAGTTGAAGGAAAAAGGCTGGGCATTTAAATACAGTGTCGGACTGAAAAAAAATATTAAAGTTGGGTTTAAACTTTATAGAGAGGGGATTAAATATAAAGCTGATTCATATTTGAAAAAAGTAAGTTGTCCAACATTAGTAGTTTATGGTTCAAAGGAGCATCCGGGAACACAGAAAAACTTCCGAGAGTTATACCGCCAGCTGAAAACAAAAAAGAAACGGATTATTCTCCCCAACGCTCCGCATACGCTCGTGAGTAATAAAAATGTAGGAATGTTTACAGAAAAATCAATAAAATGGCTAAAAGCAAATTAAAAAAACCACCTGAATGGTTGTATCCACTCTATAAACCTAGCGACAAAACAGTATTCGATTTACTGCTACTCTTAGGTAATGGGAAAATCAAGCCAAAAATGATAAGTACACAAAAAGACATCAGTGAGTTTATTAAACTGCTGATAGTGACTCAAAAAATTAAAAAATATCGAACATTTCGAGACATGGTTTTAAGGAGTATGAAAAAAAATAATACTCTGAATCTGCCTTCACTTAATGCAAAGGGGGAAAAAATGAAAATTCCCAGAGGTGTTGATAAATCTTGGGCTATATTCACCCAAGATCAGCAGTTATGCTTATTAATAGACAGATTAAATACTAAGAATGTAGAATACAATGGTACGCCAGATGATGTTATAGAATTTATGGCAAGGTTCCTTTTGACACAATTACTGCAGGACTGGCGCGGTCCGAAGATGATGGTAGTAATTGAAAGTCTAAAAACCAGGAAAGTAAGACTAGAAAAATTAAATCGACTATTAAAATATTGGGATTTTACAAACGAATTCAAATCATAAGTTTTCCTAAATATAGTGAAATCAGTTATACTCATTTGTCACGGCAAAAACATTTAAAAATTTGAAAATATTTAATGATCAGCAGTGCAGCGATATTCTAGTAGATGACATTAAGTTTTATCGGGACAAATTTGAATTCAAAGTGCTGGGTTATTGTATAATGCCAAACCATCTACATTTACTTTTGTGGTGGGATGCAGAGCTAAAACCGAAATTGAATGTTTCTAGTATTGTACAATCAATTAAAAGTCATTCCGCCAAAGAGATTGTGAATTATCTAAAAACGGGTAAGCGAAAGCCCTCGCTTTCGCCTTATTCTGACACTGCGAGCGACCTGCCCGCCGTTTGCAACAGCAAGCAGGCGGGGAGCTCGCAGCTACCCGTTGATTACCAATGGATTGAGAAGGGTGATACACATCCGTATAGCTAGTGAAAATACAATCTGGCAGAAGAGTTTCTACGATTTTAATATATATTCTGATGAAAAACTCACGGAAAAACTGAATTATATTCATTATAATCCGGTGAAAGCAGGACTTTGTAAAAAACCAGGGGATTGGATATGGTCATCTTACTTATTTTATAACGGCAGTGAACATGCTAAACTTAAGATTGACTCAATAATCTAAAATGCAATTCAAGAGAAGCTTAAATAACAAGCAAAATCACTAGAAAGGTAATACTATGGCTGAACAAAGCCAACTAAAAAAGTCACTATATCAAAGAGTGGTAGTTGCAATTAATAAAGTAATTATCAATGATTATGTAACTTTGGTGTTTCGTATTTTACTGGGAGTGACGTTCATTATGGCGGCAATTTCTAAAATCCCGGCAGCCGACGAATTTTTGGCGACTGTTCGCGAATACAGAATATTGCCTGATCCGATAGAAGCTTGGTATGGGTATGCGCTGCCTTGGGCTGAATTAATTTTTGGTTTTGCTGTGCTGGCCGGATTGTTTACAAGATTCAGTACAACAATAGTAAATTTGATGCTTTTAAGTTTCATGATCGCTATTCTGGTAACTCTTTACCGTGGTGGAGTTATTGCGTGTGGTTGTTTTGATTCAGAAAGTGCTCTGGGTTGGAGCACTTATTTTAGAGATTTGATATTTTTGTTTGCCGGAGCGCAAATTACTTTAAGTCACAAAAACCGCTTTAGTTTGGATAATTGGATCAAAAAATAGCAAAATAAAGACAATATTATTAATCAAAAAACAATGTTAGTTACAACAACTCCAAACATCCCCGGGAAAGACATTTCAGAAGTGATAGGAATTGTCCGTGGCAACACTATTAGGGCACGCCATGTCGGAAAAGACATTTCCGCATTTGTTAAAACATTAGTTGGCGGGGAGATTCAGGAATACACAAAACTTTTGGCAGAATCCCGTGAACAGGCACTAGATCGGATGCGCGAAGAAGCGGAAAAAATGGGCGCAGACGCTGTGGCAAATGTCCGTTTCATGACTTCAAATGTAATGCAGGGAGCGGCTGAACTGCTTGCTTATGGAACAGCAGTCAAACTAAAATGAATATGACAATAGGAGAATATATTGCATACGGTATCCAAATTGTTTTTGCAATCGGCTTTGTTTGGTTATTGGTCTTGAAAATTAAAGAAAGAATTCAAGAAAAGAAGAAAGAAAGGTATAAAGAAGTAAAGAAATAAAATGATTGAAAAAAAAGTTGAAATTGCAAACAAAAAGGGGGAGAAACTAGACTGTCTTTTGGATATTCCAAGAGTTGATAATAGTCCGATTATTGTCTTAAACAATAGTTGGGGTGGTGACAAAGAATTTACGCCGATTAAAGAAGCTGCAGAGTTTTTTTTGGAGAG
>JAHJEX010000090.1 GCA_018825385.1 Patescibacteria group bacterium | reverse complement strand
TGGTGAGGATGGTTATATTTATACTGCCCGTGGGCAAAATACTCGCTATTTCTTACGATATGAAATTGCTTCTGGAGATTGGGAACAAATCGGTACTAGCACGAATATTCCAGCTGGTGTTTACCAAGGTGGCTGCGCGGTCAAAGGCGAGGACGGCGGCACGAACTACATCTACCAGATCCGCGCGCAGAATACCGCGGACATCTTTCGGTTCAACCTCGACACGCAGCTCTGGGACATCGCGACGACGCTCACCGACGCTCCTGGAGTTATTTATCAAACAGATGCATGTGCATATGATGGAAGTGATCTGATCTACGTACCTCGAGGAAATACGGGTAATACTGATTTTTACGTATACACTATCTCGACAGATACATGGGAGACTGGTGGAGATATTCGAAGTACAAATGACGAGATCTGGTATCGTGGTGCTCTCGAGCCTGGAACAAACGGTATTTTGTACGGCTTTCGGGGTTACAATACATCAGCAATGAGTCGTTACGTTCCAGCATCCGGATCGACTGGCTTTGAGTCAAACGGCACGTGGACCTCGCAGATTCTTGACCTCGGTTCTCTCTATGATTTTGGTGGACTGACAGTAAACGATAGCGAAGCAACTGATACATCGCTGAAATACGAAACACGCACATGTTCTGATATTGGTTGTGCAACTGATGAGGATGATGTGAATTGGTCCAGTTGGGATGAAGTATCGAATCAGTTCACATACAGCACTACTGACTACTATACGATTGACTCAACGCCAGCACAGTACGTCCAGGTAAAAATTACATTTGCTTCCGACCAGATATACACACCAACAGTAAATGATCTAACACTTAGCTATTACAGTGATGGTACTGCTCCTACGAATCCAGATACTCTTACTTCTCTTAACGAACTGGCTGGAGATGCAATTACGACAGGAAATTGGTATGGGTATAATAGTCCATATTTCTCTTGGACTGGTGATTCTGATAATGCTGGTGGTATTGGAATAGAAGGATATTATGTATATTTTGGTACAAGTTCCAGTGCTGACCCTGCAAATGAAGGTGCTTTACAATCAACTGCAACATATACTGCTTCAGGACTTTCTACTGGGCAAACATATTATCTTAGGATTAAAACCCGTGATTATAACGGTAATGTTTCTGCTGCAACATGGGCGCCTTTTACATACAGTCTTGATAATGTAGCGCCATCGCGACCGACCAATATTGCGGCCAATCCAGCTGTCCCTTCGGCAGTCAATGACTTTGATTTTTTCTGGACGGCCGGTTCAGATTCTGGCGGGTCACCTGCTTTCGAATACTGTTATCGTCGCTATTTTAATGCAGGAAACTATGATGATCCAGAAGTTTGTATCGCCAGTACCGAAACTTCAGTAATTGGTCTGACATCTTTAGCAGAGGGGACAAATACTTTCCAAATTCGAGCAAAAGATACCGCGGGCAATTATTCTAACAGCGGTGAATGGGAAACAGCGCAATATCGCTATGCCGTTACTCCACCAAATTTGCCGGCTAATGTTCAGCATGGCGCAGTAGTAGGTGATGATTATTCGCATTCATTTTCTTGGAACGAACCAACATCACATGCTTTTGATATTACGTCATATTGTTACCAGATTAATGAAGTGCCAACAGCCAGCTATTGTAATAACAGCACCTATGGACGCTGGACAACTTCTGGGGAAACAAGCGGGAAATTTTTAGCGGCTTTCCGTACACCAAATACTCAACCGGGTTCAAATAACTTTTACATAGTTGCTAAAGATGAAGCCGGAAATGTTGATTGGGATACAGTTAGCTTTGATTGTGTTGCTGGCGTGGGATGCATTTCGTTTGATTCGAATACTATTTCACCTAACACTCCTCAAAACTTTGCTGTGTCAGATGCATCAGACAGAGCAGCCGAAACGTTTCGTTTAACACTTGGTTGGAAAGCTCCCGCAGATAACCCGGGATCAATATTATATAAATATAATATCTATCGTTCCACGGATGATGTTACATATGAAATCCGCGAGTCATTATTGAATGTTGACGGGCAGAATGAATATGCATATACGGATGTGAGTTTATCTAATTCAACAACTTATTACTATAAAGTGACAGCAAGTGATTTGGCGGGTGCAGAATCTGATTATACAACAACTATATCAAAAAAGCCGGAGGGCAAATTTACCAGTCCACCAAATTTGGTAGGCAGTCCCGGAATTCAACCGCGCATTCGTTCTGCTGTAATTACTTGGCTGACTGATGATCCGGATACTCATGCTGCCAGTTCGTTTGTGCGGTATGGTACAGAAACAGGTGTGTATGACGGCGAACAAGGGTCATCAGAACTTACCGGCACTCATTCGGTGACACTTATTGATCTTTCACCGGAGACAGATTATTTCTTTAAATTAAAATGGGTTGATATTGATGGGAATATTGGCAATTCTCCTGAATACACATTTACTACAAATGATGCTCCTTCAGCGCCGATAAATCTTTCCGTAGATCCTACATTTAATACTGCAAACCGTTTCACCTTTGACTGGGATGAACCAGGAGATGAAGGAGTTACAATTTCCGGATATTTCTACTCTGTAAATAATATCCCAAACGAAGAAAATACCAGCTTCATAGTTGATTCAACGGTTGGCCCAATTGCTGCCGCAACTCAACAGGGGATCAATACATTCTATGTTGTTGCTGTTGACGATTTTGGCAATGCTAACTATGCAAACTATGCTTCAATCGAATTTGAAGTTGACACTGAACCACCAGGAGAACCGCAGGATGTTAATATCATAGATTCATCTGATCGTAACGCAGAACGTTATAATATTACGCTGACTTGGGATCCACCTGCGAATGCTGTTTCTTCTGAGGTTGAAACACAATCTGGAACAATTTCTTTGGAGGATGTTGGTTATACAATTTATCGGTCAATTACTGATGAAACAAAATTTGAGCGAATTGCATCACTTACTTCAACTGGATATTTAGATACCGGGCTGGATAATACTAAAGAATATAATTATAAGGTGACTGCTTCTGATACAGCGGGCGCACAATCAGCGGCAACTGAACCTGTATCTGAAATCCCGGAAGGGCGCTATACTCAGCCACCGGCGATCACAGAAGCGCCAGCTGCTGTTCCAGATTCATTTTCATCAGTGGTAACCTGGCGTACTGAGCGCATTGCATCATCATTTGTAGAATATGGTACTAGTGCGACTGATTTAGCGAATGAACAAGGGACTTCAGACCAAGTAGAGGCACACGAAGTGAGAGTTACAGGATTAAAAGCAGAAAATAAATACTACTATAGAATAAAGAGCATTGATATTGATGAAAATATTGCATACTCTGACGTAAAGGAATTCACAACACTTGAAGCTCCACGTGTGTTGGATGTTAAGATCACAGATATTAAGCTCTATGATACAATTATTCAATGGAATACTAACAAAGAAGCAACAGCTGTTATTCAATACGGCACAACCACTGATTATGGATTCACTTATAGTGATACTTCTGGTTCGTATGCGCTTACTCATACAATAAAGCTTGAAGGTCTTGCTGACGGGACGACATATAATATAAGGATTGGTGGAGAAGATCGTAATAGCAATCCTATTACTTCGGATAACTATACATTTACTACGCTCACATTCCCAGAAGTTCTTACAATCGACTTTGAAAATAAATCGGAGGGCCAAACAGAGATTATTTGGACTACGAACGTACCTACGACTTCAGAAGTAGAATACTATGGAGACAACATTGCACCAAAGACACAGGGTAACACAGCCCAGGTTACCGAGCACTCTGTATTACTATTTGGACTGGAAGATGCTACTCGCTATAATTTTAAAGTAAGAGGGTCTGACATATTTGGCTATGAAGCAGTATCTGATGAAAGAGAGTTCGTAACGCTTGAAGATACAACGCCGCCAATAGTTAGTGGCGTTAAATCTGAATCTAATACGATCGGTTCAGGCGAGGAGTCAAAAGTGCAGATTATTATCTCTTGGAAGACTGACGAACCGACTACTTCCCAGGTTGAATACGGGGTAGGATTATCCGGATCAGACTATACCGATCAAACGGAGGAGAATGCAGAACTGGTTATGGATCATCTTGCTGTAGTCGGGGGACTGTCGCCAGCTAAAACTTACCACTTCAGAGTTGTCTCAAGTGACAAAGCCGGAAATCAATCTAAATCCGGTTCGTATACAGTACTTACTTCCAGAAAAAGAGAGTCTTTCTTACAATTGATTATATCTAATTTAGAGGAGACATTCTCTTGGATAGGTAGGCTTGGAGGTACGTTCTAGTTGTTGTAGAAGGATAAATTTACCATTACTTAGCTGAATATCTGAACAAAACCGTCGTTGACGCGGATGGATTTTTGTGATATAATAACAAGCGTAATAGTGGATAATTGCCGCTATTGCGTTTTGCGTTATATTACGCATAAAAGGTGTAATGAAAAAAACAAAAATAGTCAGTAGAAATAGGATGAAAAAGCGAAAAGGCTTCTTTCGTAGGTTGGCTTTTTTTCTTTTTCAGCAGAAAATTTTAATTGCCAAATGGGAGCTGAATCTTTTTGGGGTATTTTTGCTAGGGGTTGGAATAGTAATTGGAGGCTATTTGGCCGTTTCAAACTTGCTTACTGTGTTTGCTGCATCAACAAATTGGAATTTTTCTAGTTCTGGTGACTATACATTTGATACTAATGATATTGAGGTAACTGCTGGTGTAGCACAGCTTAAAGGGGCTGCTACCCCAGGAGTGGATTGGATTGCTAATAGTGGTAGTGACAGTTGGGGAGCCAGAAGAAAAATAACTTTTGATAATTCGGCGTCAACAGAAGACCTTATTAATTTCCAAACTCTAATAAAACTCAATGCTAGCAGAATTGATTATACGAAGGTCCAAAATGCGGGAGAGGATTTAAGATTCACGGATTCAAATGGTGTAACTGAGCTTGACTATGAAATTGAAAGGTGGAACGAAAGTGGTGATTCTTTTGTGTGGGTAAAAATACCTCAGCTTGATCTGGGTTCAACTACGGACAATATATATGTTTATTATGCAAATCAGAATGCTTCTGACGGGCAAGACAAGTCAGGAGTCTGGAATTCTGATTTCTCTATGGTTTATCATTTTGGAGAACCTTCCGGTACAACGGGGAGTAATTCAATTATAGATAGTACGGGTAATACTGGTGGCACACCATCAGCAGGTCTTTCTTTTGGTGAGGATGGTCCAGTAGGCTGGGCTCCTGATTTTACCTCCGGTACTGGAATTAATGTAGGCACACTCGGTGCTCCTTTACTTACTGCGGAAACCACCATTTCTTTCTGGATTAATAGTCATAGTTATGTATCACCTAATCGGCAGAATCCATATGACCAGGCTTATGGTGGGTGGGGCACTATGACTTTAGAGAATAATGGACAGATCCGGTGGTTTTTTGGTAATGGTGGCGGAGACAACGGCTCATATGTTGTGATTTATTCTGGTGAGATTGTGACAAATAATACCGAAGACTGGGTATACGCCACAGTTGTTCGTGATCCGGCCACCCACACTTTTACCTGGTATGTGGACGGGGAATTTTTAAGTGAAAATGCTTATCCTGTAACATATCCAGTCATTGCCGACCAAGTTTTCACGATTGGAGATGGCTATGTAAATCCTTTAAACGGTCTGATGGATGAATTTCGAGTTGCACAAACTGCCAGATCAGAAGAATGGATCGAAGCGTCATATCTTTCTGAAACAGATGCCTTGATTAGTTCTGTGGGCAGTGAAACCACTTTGTATCCAACTGACAATCCTACAATTATTCCAAATACAGGACAGGGCTACAGTACTGCGTCCGCATTTGCTCAGACACTGGGTTCTGGATCAGCTGGTAATATTGGCTATCAAATTTCTCCGAATAATGGCACAACTTGGTATTGGTACACTGGCGGATCGTGGACAGTTACTTCATCTGGATATACAGAATCAAATACGGCAGCTGTTATAAATTCAAATATTGCATCATTTTCTGCAGGGAGTTCACCTAAAACATTTAAATGGAAAGGGTTTTTGAATTCCGATGGAGGTCAGTTACCAAAATTGGATAATCTTGCCTTAACTTATATATGGGATACATTACCACCAGATAATCCGGCCAGTGTAAATCCCTATTCCGAGAATGGCGGTGATGTAATTACAACTGATACTTGGTACAATCATGCTGGCCCGTACTTTACTTGGTCTGCACCAAGCGATTATGCTGATACCGGATCTGGTGAAGTCATATCTGGTGTTGCTGGTTACTGGGTATGTTTTGGAGCGGTTGATTGTGATCCGACTGCCGGCACTTGGACTACTAATACAAATTACACAGCATCCTCATTATCAACCGGAACATACTATTTGCGAATTAAATCACAAGATAATGCTGGCAACGCTAATTCAGGAACGCTGAATGCCTTTACCTATAAATACGATGCTGCTGACCCTAGCAATCCATCCGGTATTCTTCCCAACCCTGCAGGATTCACCAATGTCAATAATTTCTCCTTTGCATGGAATGCAGGATCAGATAGTGATTCTGGCATAGATGAGTATTGTTACAAAACAGGGGAAGATGGTGATACCGACACTTGCCAAAGTGCAACAACTGTATCTTCAATCGAAGCCTACAAAGAGGGAACCAACGTTTTCTATGTTAGATCTAAAGATAATGCAGGAAACATGCTAGATTTTTACACTTCAGTTAACTACTACTACTCTGCCAATGCTCCATCAGAACCACAGAATCTGCAGGTAGATCCAACAGAAAACACAGCAAACTCCTTTACTTTCTCCTGGTTGGAACCGGCCTCATACTCCAACCCAATAGCAGGATACTATTACTCTATCAATGCGATACCAAATGCAGATAATACCACCTATACTACTGCAACCAGTATTGGCCCGGGACCATATGCTACCCAACAGGGAGCCAATGTCTTTTATGTAGTGGCAGTAGATACCGCCGGAAACAAAGAATGGAGCGCCTATTCATCTATCGAATTCACCGCAGCCACATCCGCTCCCGGTATTCCACAAGGAGTAATTGCAACTGATACATCTATTAGAGCCCAAAGTAAATTTTCCCTAACAGTAACCTGGGATGAACCGACTAATACCGGATCAGGCATAGATCACTACAATGTACAAAGATCAGACAATGATGATGTTTGGGAAGAAATATCCCAAGTTACAGGAACAGGATATCTGGATACTGGTCTGACTCAAAATGCCTGGTATTGTTACCGGGTCTATGCTGCTGATAACGCTAATGCTATCTCCGCTTCATCAACTGAAATATGTGAACAAGCCAGAGGAAGATACTATGTAGCACCAAATCTGGTAGGAACCCCGGGTGTCGATGCCAGAATTCAATCCGCTGTAGTAGAATGGCTAACGGACAGAGAAGGCACTTCCTTCGTAGAATACGGAGACACATCAGCCTATGGCTATGAACAAGGGCAAGAAGACTTTGTCTCCGCTCATGAAGTAACCCTAGTTAACCTGGAACCGGCCACTACCTATCATTACCGGGTCAGATGGAAAGATGAAGACAACAATGTCGGCTATTCTTCAGATGATACTTTCACCACAGAAGATGCTCTATCAGCTCCAACCAGCCTTGCAGTTTCACCTTCCTACAATACAGAAAACTCCTTTACCTTTACTTGGGAAGAACCAATAGATGAAGGGGTAGATGTCCAAGGATACTTCTACTCCATCAATTCCACTCCAACGGAACAAAACACATCTTTTACTACCAAAAAGACTATTGGTCCCGGCTCTTATGCTACTCAACAAGGAACCAATACTTTCTATGTAGTGGCCATTGATGATGCCAACAACATCAACTACGCAAACTACGCTTCCATAGACTTTGAAGCAGAAACCAAAGCACCATCTATTCCTACTGGTTTGATTATTACTGATGCTTCTAACAGAGAAACGGAAGACTATTCAATAGCTCTAAAGTGGAAGAAAACAGAAGCAACAAGTCAGGCTGATGATGAAGATACTATTCTATATGTAGTTTATCGTTCTACAAACGACAAAAAATATTCACAGATTGCTGAACTTCAAACAACAGGCTACCTAGACGTTGATTTAGATAATACCACAACTTATTATTACAACGTTAAAGCCAAAGACACTGCCGGAGCAACCTCTGCTTCATCTACTACCGTATCCGATATCCCAGAAGGAAGATATACCACCCCGCCAGAGATTGTATCCGGTCCTCTGGTTGTTCCTGATTCTTTTTCGACAAATGTATCCTGGGAAATGGAAAGAGAAACAACTTCTTTTGTCCAGTTTGGTACAACCCAAGATCTGGGCGAAGAACAGGGCGAATCAGAACTAATCAGAGCACATGCTGTAAACGTAGAAGGATTAACACCAGAAACTACCTACTATTACCGGGTAAAATCAGTTGATATTGATGGTAACATCTATACTTCCACCATCACCACTTTCACCACTCTACAAGCACCCCGTGTTTCAGAAGTATTAGCATCAGACGTTAAGCTATTCGATGCTCTAATCACCTGGGAAACAAACAAACCAACTACTACTCAGATAGACTATGGAACTACC
>JAHJEX010000021.1 GCA_018825385.1 Patescibacteria group bacterium | reverse complement strand
TTCAGCTTTATGCTCTGCATCCATTGCTTGGAATATTTCTTTAAGATCTTCCGATAGAATTCCCTCAATTTTTTTCCTGCTTTCTGTCTTAACAGGCACAGGCGCAATTGGAGCCGTCGGTGAGGTTGGAAGAGTCGTGGTCTGAGCTTGTCTTTCTTGCGCTGAAATCTCTTTTTCCAGGTTTGCTAGATCTTTTTCAATCTCAACTCCCCCATCTGTTTGCTCTCTTTTGGTAGATGGTTGAGATGGTGCTTCTGGGGTAATAAGCTTTTCAAATGGTTGTTCCGGCATGGTAATATATAACTGTTCTTAATAAACTAATTCATAGTATATCACTTTTTGGCTATTTTTGCAATGAAAACCATCCTTAGATATTGACCTTGCCTCTCTCGTGAAGTGGGGTTGACAAAAACGCATATTGGGTATATACTGGTATGTTTCACGATGGTGGATTCTGCACTAACTTCACTCGGGAACGAGTGATCTACCTGATAGGAGGATGGCCATGAAACGGCTGTACATTTCAATCATAGCCCTCGTGGCTATAGTAATCGCGTTCGCCTCCGGGTGTAGTATTTATACTTACACCGTGGAAAACCCCGACAGCGGGAAGCGAATCTACGTCGGAACCTACGAACGGTCCCGTGAACCAAAACTGTTAGCCCACAGGTACCAGGGCATGTACTACAACATCACTGTCCGTGATAGTACGGACAAGAAGGATCCGTTCAAGCTCCGTGCCGTGGAAAACAGTTTCCGGGTCCAAGTAGGACATCCGGAAAAGTTCATTGGTCAAGTGATCTCCGTTGAGGTATGGCTTGACAACCAAGGACCGATCCAAGCCGTAAAACACGGCGACGGGTACTTCTACTTTACCGTGCGAACGGATGCGCGCGGGTCACTAGGACACAAGAATCGGTTTGGTGGTTTGTCACCAGGACAGCACCTCATAACGGTTCGGATCGCATGGGAACACACGCGAGGCCCGTACTACGGAGGTCCGACTGAGGAAGACTACGTTACGACAATGATTGGTTGGATCGACTTCGATCCATTCTACGTTCGCTAGTCCACATCGTGAACATGGGGTTGGCTCGCTGCACAAGTTGCACGAGCCTTCCCCACCCCATTCCAAATTTGATACTGACTGACATAAATGTGTCAGTTTTTAAATACAAAACCGCTTATGCATTAGCATTTTTACCAGAGCAGGAGAGAATTGAAAGGCAGGTCGTGAAAGCTGAGGGGAGGTTTCGAAATAGAAAGTAATTCTCTAGTGGGTATTGTAATCGCCATGCTGATCACTGGCGGCCCACCTGCACTCATCGTGCGAAACTTCAACAGAATGTCTCCTGAGGATCGGAGAGAATTTCTCACGGGACTTATCGATGGCAACAGCACACTATTCTAGCGGATGATTCCTTTTCAAGATTCATCCTTTTTTTATTAATCTTGCCAAAATAAGAAAAGTGTGCTACAATATATATGAATAAAACAAAAATTGATTATGAATCCCGTTACAAATGATAAGGCTAGCGGGATATAGATCTAGAATTCCATTAGCATTAACAATTCGCATTAATTTCTAACGGGATGAATATTCACGAAATAAAAACTAAAAAGCTCCGCTGGATTAATATCAATAATCCCGCACAGGAAGAGATTGAATACCTACGCGATGAATTTGATTTCCACCCTCTGGCACTTGAAGACTGCGTAACCCCGACACACAGATCAAAAATCGATGAATACAAGAAGTACTATTTCATGGTGCTTCTTTTTCCTATATATGATAGAAAATCTCGGGAAATTAGACCCGCTGAAGTGCACTTTTTCATCGGCAAAGGATTTTTAGTAACAATCCATGATAATGAACTTCCTCCTCTTGTTGATATGTTCCGACTATGCCAGAACAGTCAGGAAGCTCGTCAAAAGCATTTTGAAGAATCAATCGATATGTTGCTCTATTATATACTGGAAAAACTACTTCTTTATATTTACCCAATGCTTGATCATCTCAGCTTAGATATTGATCATAGTGAAAAAGAAATATTTTCCGGCAATGAGAAGAAGATGGTAGAAGAGATTCTGGTAATTAGAAGGAATATCACTGACTTCAGAAAAATAATGCAGGTTCATAAAAAAACTTTACAAAAACTGACGTCATGGTTACAGGCAAATGACAACTTTGCAATAACCAAGAATGATCTACACTACAGTAATTTAATAGACCATACAAAGGAATTTTGGGATGCATTGGGAGGTTACAAAGAAGCAATTGAAGCACTCCAGGAAACAAATGAATCACTGATATCACATAGAATTAATGATATAATGAAGACGCTGACAGTTATTTCATTAACAATGCTTCCGGTAACTGTGATTGCAAGTATTTTTGGTATGAATTTTAGAAGTATTCCTTTGGCAGATTCTCAAAATGGATTCTGGGTTCTAATTTTAATAAATGTACTTGTCATCAGTACTATTGCATTATATTTCAAAAGAAAAAGGTGGATTTAATCTTTCACCATAGGAAATAATTACATATACCGATAAAATGGCGATTAAAAAGCAACCAGAAATTATGACTGAGCAAAAAGTTTCTACTCAGCTTTCATTGAAAGCTGATCAAATTATTACGTTGCTTACTTTTACTGCTGTTGCAGCATCTTTTTTTGCCGCCGCACTTATTCTGACTTCGTTTAATTTGGCTAAGTAGTAACAAAAGAAACCAACTATATGGAAAATGATCCACTATATTTTTTCATTGCACTCATTGTTATTGTTTTTATTGGTCTTGCTTTGTGGTATGGCCAGCAGAGGCAACATGAAAAAAAAGGAACAGTTTTAGACAAATATTCCCGAGATCTTACGGCACTTTCTGAAAGTGGAAAGCTTGATCCGGTTATTGGCCGTTATAAAGAATTGAAACGCGTTATTCAAATTCTCTCAAGACGTACAAAAAACAATCCTGTTCTAATCGGACCTTCCGGTGTAGGAAAAACCGCTATTGTAGAGGCGCTAGCAAATGAAATCCGTAGCAATAATGTTCCAAGTTCATTGAAAAACAAACGGGTATTGGCGCTTGATCTTTCTGGTTTGGTTGCCGGTACAAAATATCGTGGTGAATTTGAGCAGAGATTAAAAGGAATTGTAGATGAAATCAAGAGCGCCGAACGAAACATTATTCTTTTTATAGATGAATTACAAACATTGGCAGAAGCTGGTGAAGCAACAGGTGCGATTGATGCTTCAGATATTCTAAAGCCAGCGTTA
>JAHJEX010000020.1 GCA_018825385.1 Patescibacteria group bacterium | reverse complement strand
GATTAGAGGTGCAATAGGTCCACAAGTACTATTTATGCCTGTAATAAAAAGCAATGCCTATGGGCACGGGATGGTTGAAATTGCTAAAATAGTTTCACAAGCGGGTGCTGATTATCTTGGAGTAGTAAATGGTGACGAAGCGCTTCTACTGCGCAGTAGCTCCATTACGACACCAATTCTCGTATTGAGTTACTATGCAAAAGACCAAATTAAAGACCTAATCCAACAGGGTGTTGACTTAGTTGTCTATAATCTTGAAACAGCAAAAGAAATTTCTAGAGTTGCTTCCAATTCAAATATCACCGCCAAGATACATGTGAAGGTTGATACAGGAACGTCCAGACTGGGCGTGGCTATGGAAGATGCAACAGATTTTATAGATCTGTGTTCCGGATTAAACATGATTGAGGTGACTGGAGTATTCACTCATTTTGCTGATTCAGAAAATGATGACTGGTCCTTCACAAATGAACAAATTGAAAAATTTCGCAATCTACTTTTTGACCTCCAGAAGAAAGGAATAAAAATTCCTATTCCTCACGCTGCGTGCAGTTCTGCTACTTTGGCTGCCACCGAGACGCATTTTAGCATGGTTCGAATCGGAATATCTCTCTATGGATTGTGGGCATCTGAAGAGAATAAAGCGATTGTTCAAAAGAAATACCCGGAGTTTGAATTAAAACCGGTTCTTAGCTGGAGTGCTCGAATTATACAAATAAATAGCTTGGCAAAAGGTTTGTCAGTGGGTTATGGATGTTCATATAAAGCAAAAAAAGATTCGACAATTGCTGTTTTACCTGTTGGTTATAACGAGGGATATAGTCGACTTCTTTCAAATAAAGGATTTGTATTAGTAAAAGGAAAAAAATGCCCGGTAGTAGGCAGAGTTTGCATGAACTTGTGCATGATCGATATAACAAACATTCCTGGCGTAAAAGTAGATGATAGGGTTATAATAATTGGTAAACAAGGGAAGAATGAGATTACAGCCGACCAGATTGCAACTGAAACTAATACTATTAATTATGAAGTTGTAACGAGGATTAATTCTCAAATTCCCAGAATAATTGTATAATATTTTACGACGCTTGTATGAGTATAAAGAAAATTAGAGTAGGGGTGATATTCGGCGGACGATCTGGAGAACACGAAGTATCTATTGTTTCAGCAGAAAGTATCATTAATGCCCTTAACAAGGATAAATATGAAATAGTCCCAATTGGGATCACTAAAACCGGAAAGTGGATTGCTGGATCAAATGCATTTGAAGTTTTAAGAGCCGGGACAAAGCAAATACTACCAAAGTATGAGAAAATGGTGACACCTGACGCAACTAAGAAGGGGCTGGTCCAAATGTCATCGCACGGCTCAAGCAAGCAGAATATTCTTGGACTAGATGTGATAATTCCAGTCGTTCACGGACCTTCTGGTGAGGATGGAACTTTGCAGGGACTTCTTGAATTAGCTGATATTCCATATGTCGGTGCCGGTGTATTGTCGTCATCAGTGGCAATGGACAAAGTTGTATCAAAGCAACTATTTATTCAGGCTGGTTTGCCTGTATTGTCGTGCGTCAGTTTTCTCCGAAGTGAGTGGCAATTGAATAGAAATAAGATTTTAGCCAGCATTAAAAAATCATTAAAATATCCCATTTTCGTGAAACCTGCTAATTTGGGATCATCAGTCGGAATTGGGCTAGCAAAAGACCAAAGAAGCCTTATATCGGCCATTTTGGAAGCCTCACGCTATGATAGAAAAGTATTAGTTGAACAAGGATTGACGAGGCCGAGAGAAATAGAAATTGGCGTACTTGGAAATAGCCGTCCCGAAGCATCTGTCCCAGGAGAAATCATTCCCTGTAACGAGTTTTATGACTACGATGCAAAATATATCGACGAAAACTCAAAGGCAATAATACCAGCAAAGTTGTCAAAAAGTACAACCAATAAAATTAAAAAAATGGCTATTAAAGCCTACGCAACAATCGATTGCTCAGGAATGGCAAGAGTAGATTTCTTGATTGATAGAAAGACGGATGAGATATATCTTAATGAAATAAATACAATACCAGGATTTACATCAATTAGTATGTATCCTATATTGTGGGAAGCTTCGGGTGTTCCATATTCCAAACTAATCGATAAGCTGATCAAACTGGCAATTGAAAGATTTAATGATTCCAGACAATCATTAACATCGTATAAACCAAAAAAGAACTGGTATAAATAAAAATAAAAAGCTAGTATGTTCCGTAATAAACGAAAAATAAAGCAGCCCCGTGGTTTCCGGAAGAGGGAAATCAAAGTTGTAAACAAACCAGTTTACGAAAATCCCTATTTCAAGAGGAAAAAACCGGGCATTGTTTTGCGACTCATAAGAAGTCCTAAAAAAATATTGGTATACCTAATTATCGGGGGATTAATATATCTATTTTTTTATTCTTCATTTTTTATCATTGACCAAATAGAAATTCGAGGTAACCAG
>JAHJEX010000019.1 GCA_018825385.1 Patescibacteria group bacterium | reverse complement strand
CCTCAGTTTGAAGGTCAGACCAAAGCAAAACTTGGAAATGCCGAGGTGCGCCCTGTTGTTGAATCTGTCTTTTCAGAGACACTACAGAACTTTTTAGAAGAAAATCCTCGTGATGCCCGAGAAATAGTAGGAAAAACTTTACTGGCCGCTCAGGCACGTATTGCGGCTAGAGCAGCTCGTGATTCTGTTATTCGAAAAGGTGCATTAGATGGCATTACTTTACCTGGCAAATTGGCAGATTGTGCATCGCGCGATCCTTCTGATTCAGAAGTGTTCATAGTAGAGGGAGATTCTGCAGGTGGTTCTGCGAAACAGGGAAGAGACCGTCATATTCAAGCAATTCTTCCACTGCGAGGAAAAATTTTGAATGTTGAACGTGCTCGCCTAGACAAAATGCTTGCTAATAATGAAATTAAATCTTTGGTGCTGGCACTGGGAACGAATATCGGAGAACAGTTCAATATTGAAAAAATTAGGTATCACAAAGTGGTGATTATGACAGATGCAGATGTGGATGGTGCTCATATTAGGACTTTATTACTGACAATATTCTATCGCTATTTCCCGCAGATAATTGAATCAGGATACTTGTATATTGCTCAACCTCCATTGTACCGTTTACAAAGAGGAAAAGATGTTCGCTTTGTCTATACAGATGCAGAAAAAGAAAAAGCGATTGCTGATATCCAATCCACAATGAAGACTAAACCAACAGAGAAGAAAAAATCATCTACTGAAGAAGAAAATGAAACAGGAGAGGATACAAATGAAACGGGTGTTGGAGAAAACATTTCTGGCATCACTATCCAGCGCTACAAGGGTCTTGGTGAAATGAGTCCTCAAATGCTATGGGATACTACTATGAATCCTGAAACCAGGATGTTATTGCAGGTAAAAATTGCTGATGCGGAGTCGGCAAATGAGATATTCGACATATTGATGGGTGCTGATGTGGCTCCAAGAAAGAGGTTCATTCACACACACGCAAAAGCGGTAAAAAACCTAGATATTTAACGATAATTCACAAATTTGAACTAAGACGCTTGCATAATTATTATTTTTCGGGTATGATGTTTTTACAAACTCAAAGCCCGACGAGGGCTTTTTAAAGACCAATAAAATGGCTATAACAAATAACAAAATATTCCGATATTTTAAGGAATCAAAAGACGAACTTAAAAAAGTTACCTGGCCTAGTCGCAAGGAAGCTATTAAGCATACTTTGATTGTGATTGGGGTAAGCGTGTCAGTGGCCGTGTTTTTAGGACTGGCCGATTATATAATGAATACCGGACTTGAACAAGTAATAAAATAAGCTATGCCAAAACAAACTGCGAAATATGGAAAACGTTGGTATGTTCTACATACTTATTCGGGGTATGAAGAAAATGTTTCTCGAAACCTTCGCCAGAGAATTGAATCCATGGACATGGAAGACAAGATTTTCAATGTCCTAATTCCTACAGAGAAAAAGATTAAAATCAAAAACGGCAAGCGAAAAATTGTGACTGAAAAAATATTTCCAGGATATGTTTTAGTTGAAATGATTGTTACGGATGAATCTTGGTATGTAGTAAGAAATACTCCGAACGTAACTGGGTTTGTAGGAACAGGTACTACTCCTACTCCAATTTCAGAAAATGAAGTGAAAAATCTGCAGAAGAGAATGGGCATTGAAGAACCTAAATACAAAATTGATGTTGATGTCGGTGATCCCGTTCGCATTATTGATGGGCCATTTAAAGAAATGGAAGGAAAAGTTTCCGAAATTGATGATGCTCGCGGTAAGGTGAAGGTGCTGGTCTCTATGTTCGGAAGAGAAACGCCGACTGAACTTGACTCTCTACAAATTAAAAAGCTCTAAACTATATGAAGGTGAAGGAAAAAGAATATAACAAATTAGTGCGCGATAGAATCCCGGAAATTATTGAATACGACGGATGTGAATGCCGATATGAACAACTGGAAGAGGATGAGTATCGTTTGATGCTGAGGGAAAAATTTGTTGAAGAAGCAAAAGAACTCATTGCCGCAGAAGGCAAAGAAGAAATAATCAATGAACTGGCGGATTTTGAAGAACTTTTTGAAGCAGTGCAAGATTTGGAGCAAATTTCTTCGGATGATGTAGAAAAAAAGAAAAACCAAAAACGTGAAGAAAGAGGAGGATTTACCAAGCGAATTAAATTAATCAGTGTGAAGGAAAATTAAATGGCTAAACCGATTAAAGCTGTCATAAAGCTACAAATTCAAGCGGGCAAGGCAAATCCGGCACCGCCTGTTGGTCCTGCATTGGGTCAGCACGGTTTGAATATTCAGGAATTCTGTACAAAATTCAATAACGAAACCAAAGACTTAGGCGGAGATGTTATCCCGGTTGAAATTACGGTGTATGAGGATAGAACTTACACTTTTATTCTTAAAACCCCACCGGCAGCAGAACTCTTAAAAAAGGCTGCTGGAATTAAAAAAGGGTCTGGCAATCCATTAATCACCAAGATTGGCAAAGTTACAAAAGCTCAAGTTAAGGAAATTGCAGAAAAGAAAATGCCTGACCTGAATGCCAACAACATTGAAAGTGCGATGAAGATTATTGAAGGTACTGCTCGTCAGATGGGCTTAACTATTGAATAATTAAATATTATCTGATAAACCAATGGAAGAACAGCAACCAGTTAAGTTCAAGAAGAGTC
Organism: Patescibacteria group bacterium; assembly: GCA_018825385.1. GTDB lineage: Bacteria > Patescibacteriota > Patescibacteriia > UM-FILTER-42-10 > UM-FILTER-42-10 > JAHJEX01. The sequence goes on along the minus strand of JAHJEX010000019.1, from coordinate 3,577 downwards.
AAATTATTAGAAATATTTATTTTTACCTTGCTTCTTTCATCACCTTGGCGATTGTCGTTGGTTCTTTGATTGCACTTATCAATCTGGGTTTAAAAACGTGGGTCTTAACCGATGCCAATAATGACCCATACCGTACCGGTCCGCCACCATCGCTGTATTTTGACCAGGAATCTTCTATACCAGAAAAATCTGCCAGTAAGATCGATTGTGATGAGGAATGCCAACTTGGTGAAGATGAAAAAACAGTAATTACCGGATGGGAAGATAGTTATGCTGCCTGGCAGGAGAGCAACAATAATCCCAATATTCTTAATTCTCAGTCAGCAGTAGCAGCCTTTTCTTTTCTTATTATCGCTTTACCAATATTCTTAATTCACTTCCGGATAGTTCAGAAGGATGCTAAAAAAGCGGGTGGACACACGGTAATCCGACCAATCTATTTTTACCTGGTTTCCTTGGGAGCACTATTGATGTTCGTAATTGCTGGAGGGATTATGATTAATCTTGTTTTAAAGACTTGGGTTTTCCCGTCTGCCTCCGAAGCTGACAGATTGAATCAAAAAATTTCTAGTCCTGACATTTATATGATAATGGAAACCAATGCAGTTCAGAGTATCGTTGACTGTGCAGAAAAATGCCAACTGGAGACAGCAACAGTCACTGCAGCGGAAAACTGGCTTACAGACTATCAAAATTGGGAAGAAGTATCGCAAGGACCATATAATAATACTCAAGGAGAAGCAGCTGGAAATCTTCCATTCATCATGCTGGGAATTCCGCTTTTTTGGTACCACTGGCGAACAGTTCGCAAAGAACAGGAAGTCAAAAACAATTAAATTAGAATAATAATTAACTTGTGGGACCTCGGTTCAAATCGGGGGTTTGTACCACAAAGGAGAAAACAATGGCAAATAGAAGCAAACGTTACAAAGAGGCGAGTCAAAAGATTGACAGAAAAAAAGAATATCCGATCGCAGAGGCTATTCAGATTATTAAAGGGACTGCTACCACTAAGTTTGATTCCTCAGTAGAGGTTCATATTAGTTTGGGAATTGATATAAAAAAAGCGGAACAAACGGTGCGGGGAACAGTTATGATTCCGCATGGGTTGGGAAAAAAACGTCGCATAGCCGCTTTTGTTTCTCCAGAAAAGGAAAAAGAAGCAAAAGATGCCGGAGCAGATATTATTGGTGATGAATCTGTTATAAAAGAGATAAAGGCAAAAAAGAAATGTGCTTTTGATATTGCTATTGCTGAGCCGCAAATTATGAAAAACCTGGGAAGCATTGCTAAAATTTTGGGACAAAAAGGTTTAATGCCTAATCCCAAAACAGATACCATTACAAAAGATGTAAAAAAGACTATTGAGGAGTTGAATGCCGGAAAAGCAATGTTCAGATCAGATGATTCTGGAAATATCCATCAGATGATTGGGAAAGTGTCTTTTGACGACCAAAAACTTGAGGAAAACTATTCAGCATTTTTAGATGCAATAAAGAAAGCCAAACCGGAAACATTGAAAGGGAGCTATATTAAACAGGTGTATCTTGCTAGTTCCATGGGACCAAGTGTGAAGGTAAGCGTCTAACCATAAGCTTTAAGGAGAAGAATATGGAAAAAGAAACGGAAAAACATATTCGCCCATCATGGGATGATTATTTTATGGCGATAGTAAGAATTGTAGGAACACGAAGTACCTGCGATCGTCTTCATGCAGGTGCTGTTTTGGTTAAAGATAAAAGAATAATTTCTACAGGCTATAATGGATCGCCACCTGGATTACCGCACTGTGACGAAGTAGGGCATCTTATGGAAGAAGGGCATTGTGTGCGGACAGTTCACGCTGAGCACAACACAATTTTGCAGGCAGCAACTGTGTCAGGAACGAATACAAAAGGGTCAACGATGTATACTAAATACAGTCCATGCATTCACTGCTCAAAATACATTGTAACCGCCGGTGTGAAAAGGGTGGTAATGGGAAAAGTTTATCGTAACTCAAAAGTCATTGACTATCTAAAGGAGGCAGGTATTGAAGTTGAAGTTTATGAGGAAAGCGAAGAATGGCAGAAGCAGTTACAGGAATTATTCAAAGATGAAATAGAGGTGATGAAACCCAAAGAAGGAGATGTAGAAGTACAGATCAAAAAATAATTTTTGATTTTCATGAATAAAAAAGTTCTTGGATTTACAGGACTAATCGCAAGTGGTAAAGGTACTGCCTGTGAATATATGAGTAAAAAATACGGAGCCGAAAGTTTCCGTTTTTCTACTATATTGAGAGATGTTGTAGACAGAGTTTATTTGCCACAAACTCGTGAGAACCTTCAGAATATTTCACAGGTACTGAGAGAAAATTTTTCACAAGATATTTTATCCAAGGCGATAGCGGAAGATGTGAAAAAGGCTAAAGCGGAAATAGTGGTTATTGATGGTGTTCGCCGGTGGACTGATATAGAACATTTAAAAGAGATACCAGGGTTTAAGCTTATAAGTTTAAAGGTTGATGCGAAAACACGTTATAAAAGATTAACCAAGCGTGGTGAAAACACTGATGATACTTCCAAAACATGGGAAGAATTTCAAAAAGACAGTGATGCTGAGGCTGAAGTGCATATTCAGGAGATGATCGAAAAAGCGGATGTAATAATAGATAACAACGGAGCATTAGAAGAATATTATAAACAACTAGATAAGCTTGTGTCATGAAGATAAAACTAAAGAGACTACATCCAGAGCTGCAAATTCCCAGCTATGCCCACACTGGTGACGCCGGATTAGATATACACTCTCTGGAAGATGTTGTGTTAGAACCTGGAGAAAGGCATCATTTCAATACAGGTTTTGCATTGGAAATGCCATCTGGCTATGTTGCTCTTATATGGGATAAAAGCGGATTAGCTTCAAAGCGTGGTTTAACAAATTTTGGCGGAGTGATTGAATATACTTATAGGGGCGAATATGGAGTGGTCTTGTATAACGCCGGTGAAGAGGAATATAGTATTAAAAAAGGCGATAAAATTGCTCAGCTTTTGATTCAAAAAATTGAAACAGCAGAGATTGAAGAAGTAGATGAGTTATCAGAATCTCCTCGTGGTGAGAGGGGATTTGGTAGTACGGGAAAATAAAATGCAAATAGAAATCGAAATCAAAGCAAAAATCTCGTCCATTCCAAAAATAAGGAAAGAATTGAAAAAACTTGGTGCACACAAAAAAGGAAGCAAAAGAGTTGTTGATATATACTACACCCAGAAAAAGGAGAAAAATACTATGGAAGAGGGAGTAGATTAAAATTTAGAATCCGATATGACGGTGAATCAAGTAAAGGGCGTTTAGAGGTTCATAAAATTTCCAGTCCGCTAGAATCGATTGAACATGAACTTCCTATTGATGGAGTAAGAATGGTTAAGACTATGTTAAAAGAGTTACGATACAAAGAATGTGCTGTTGTTGATAAAAAAAGAGAATCATACAAGTTTGGAAAGTTAAACATTGTGCTAGATAAAGTCAAAAGCCTTGGAAAATTTATGGAAATTGAGATCATGAATGCTGATAGTAAAAAAGCACTAACGGAAAT
>JAHJEX010000018.1 GCA_018825385.1 Patescibacteria group bacterium | reverse complement strand
TATGCATATACCAGATGGATTTTTAGGACCTGGAACCTCTACAACACTAGTTGCTGCAGCTTTAGGTGCGGTTTCTTTTGCATTTAGTAAAATTAGAAAGGGTTTTTTTGCAAAACAAAGAAAGCCAGCTTTAGTTACTCCGGAAGGAATACAAGTTTCATCCGGCGGGAATGTGACTATGCTGACAAAATACGGTCGGGATAAAATATTCCGCATGGCTACTGTAGCGTCTTTCATTTTTGCGGCGCAGATGATTAATTTTCCAATAGCAGACGGTACATCCGGCCATTTATTGGGTGGGGTTTTGGCTGCCGTTCTCTTGGGGCCACTTGAAGGATTAATTGTAGTTTCAGCAGTTCTGGTAATCCAATCCTTACTTTTTGCAGACGGGGGACTGGTGGCCTTGGGTGCCAATATTTTTAATATGGGAGTCATTGGTACAATTGCTGGATATTATATTTATACACTGTTAAAAAAATATCTTAAGCATAAGTTGCCGTCTGTTTTTATTGCGGCGTGGCTGAGTGTTTCTTTGGCTTCTATTGGTGCTTCGGCCGAACTGGCTTTATCGAATACCATTGCGTTTTCTGCAGTATTTCCCGCTATGGTCGGTGTGCATGCGCTGATTGGAATTGGAGAAGGGATGATCACTTTGGCAGTTATTTGGTATATGCGTGAAGAAAAAAGCAATGAATAAAAAGTACATCGTTTTATTAATTGTGTCTGTTTTATTAGCTGGAGTTATTTCGTTATTTGCCTCCTCTAGTCCTGATGGGCTTGAAAGAGTAGCTGAAGAGAAGGGATTTATTACAAGTGCTCTTAAATACCCGCTACAAGTGTTTATGCCGGACTATGAGTTGGGTATTGTTAATAATTCACATCTAGCCGTGATGTTAGCGGGAATACTAGGAACAGTGGCAGTATTTATTTTTGTCTATTTTACTGTTCGCACTCTGTCAATAAAGAAATAAAGCGATATCCAGAAGAGGTAGACGATGTCTGCTTTTTTTAATACAATAGATCCATGCTGTTTAAAGATAAAATTTATGGAGAAATAGAAATAACCGAACCGGTTGTTTTGGAATTAATAAATACTCCCCAAATGCAAAGGATGAAGAAGATTCACCAATACGGAATTTACTACTATTTTAATCCAAAGGGGGATACGACTAGGTATGAGCATTCTCTAGGAGTGTACTGGATTCTGAGGAAATTTGGAGCTGATTTGAATGAACAGCTGGCTGGACTTTTGCATGATATTTCACATGGCGTGTTTTCGCATGTACTGGATCATTTATTTGGCAGTCTTGTAGAAGAGGATTATCAGGACAAATTGCATAGTTCATATTTTGAAAATACTGAAATAAGCAGAGTTTTGACAAAGCATGGTTCTAACCCATCAGAAATTGCAGATTTATCTCGTTGGCCATTATTAGATAATGAATTGCCAAACATATGTGCAGATAGATTGCAATACACACTGGGAGATGCAGTAACGATAGGAAAGATTTCACAACAACAAGCTAAAGAATTGATGGATAATCTGACAGTAGCAAATAGTCAATTCATATTTTCTAATAAAGTAATTGCAAGAGAGTTTGCCCAACTATCACTGTGGATGTGCCAGAATTTTTGGCATCCAAATTGGGGCCACTACTGTTTTGCATGGATTGCTGAAATTATGAAGTCCGCACTTGAAAAAGGGGTATTAGAAAAGTCCGATCTCGCATCGGACGATGATAGCGTGATTCAATTACTTGAAAATTGTAATGACGAAGAGATTAGAAGTGAAATGAATAGATTAAAGAATTTCCATCCAGAGAAGGTAGTTGAATCTGAAGATGAATACGATTATGCGGCTAGTCACACAAAAATGCGGGTTATTGATCCATTTGTTGAATTGAATGGAAGTATTAAAACAGTGTCTGAGGTATATCCAGAGTTTAAAGAAGCATTTAGAAAAGAAAAAGAGCGGGTAAACCGCCCTCGTTACTTGAAACTTGTATCCTAATCTGGCTATTCTGAAAGCCGACTTATATAACTTTCAAAAGCGGGATGAAGATTATCAATTAATTTGTAATCTTTGTATTGTTCAGGATCAATCCATTCAAATTTATTGTGGTCCTCACTAAGGGCTACTTGGTCAGTGTCAGCTTCACATTCAAAGAATATACCAATGATCTGCCATTGCTCCCCGTTTTTTTGAGGATGCCATTCATTTACAAAAAAAGGATCACCAATTGCTACATTGAGCCCTGTCTCTTCTTTGATTTCTCGTCTTAGGCTCTCATCGAATCTCTGGCCGGGCTCTACTCTGCCACCAGGTACGTCAAAACTTCCTTCGTTGGTGCCGTCCTGATAATCGCCCGACTCCCGAAGTATCAATATTTTGCCTTTATATTTGATAAAAGCTTTGGTTGCAGTAAAAAGTTTTATATCCATATTATTATATGTTTAATACAAAATCAAATAAAATTCCCAAGATCAATGCAATACCTGAAAGAATGAATATTGCATAGTAATTCCATTTTGCTTTGGATGAAACAAGCGTTCTCAAAATATATTGCAATGCTTTTTTATCATCGTCTGTTAGATGGTCAAGTGCATCCATTTTTTCTCTAAGTTTATGTTCAATTATTAGATTTGACCTTTTTTTAGCGATATCAAATCTGTGAATGAAATAAATAATAAATCCGATAGTACCAATATACCATGATATTTTTACCCAAGTTGTACTATAGAAATTGAGTACAATAATTATTCGGTAGGCGAGTGTTGCAATGATGCCTGACCAAAAATAAAACATGCGCATTGTTTTCGGACTTGCTTTAGGTTCTTCCATTTTTACATTTAAATCCTTTCTTAAGATTAACTATTTCCCCCAAATAGCGTTTAATAATTTCATTCTAGTTATCATAAATGAAGGTATAAGACTGATTAGTTAACGAATGTGAGTAGATTTACCGGAGCCGTTTCTGCCGGTGATAATCAAAAATTCTCCTTCTTTTATATCCAAGGAGATTCTCCTTAATGCCTTTACTTTAATATTGCCAAGGCTGTAAGTTTTTTCTATATTTTTTGCTGATATGATATTCTTCTGTTTTTCCATCGCTTGATATCAGATAATAAAACTATTCTAGCACAAAAAATTCTATTTGCAAAGAGTATTTTATCATCTAAAAGGGGATAGTTGTTATTAAAAAAGTTTTTCAGGGACGCTGGACAAGAACCACTCTTCTCCCACCTTTTTCGAACCAAAGACTATTCCAGAAAAAGTAAATTCCTCAACTACGGTTTCAGTTTTTTCTTCCATTTCTTCACCATCATAATCCTCATATATTTCTATCTCTACCTCAACTATTTCTGCGGTGCCAGAAACCTCAACTTGTGCCTCAGTATCTGAGGAGGTTATAAGCGAGTAATTTAATCCAGTCCATTTAATATAATCATCATCATATGCAAAATATTGGTCGTAGTTATCAAACAGGCGAGACACTTCAGCTAAAACAGCCGTGTCTGATGATTGAACATAGTTTTTGGCGCTATTCTCATTATTATTTCCCAACGCGGAAATAACTTGCCTTACTACAGCTTCTGGTCCTTCCTGACGCGCTTTGTCGTCAGTTTTTGACCCATACCAGAACCCCCCACCGATAATAGCACCGATGGCTATTAGAACAACTACTGCTGTGATCGGGGAAGATTTCTTTGTAGCGCTTGATGTTGAAAGGTTTTCCAAAATGTCTTTTGGATCCTGATTATCATTACAATTATTTCTTCTTTGCGAACTAGAACGAACCCGTCTAGTTCTATTAATTATTCTTCTCATAGTATTTGATATTAATTCTTATCTAAATGTTTTTCAATTTTTCTAAATACATTTTTGAGTGTCTATATTAAAAACTGAAGGGATAAATTTTTCTTTATCCTTTTCAGAAATGCTAAATATTTTCTTTTGCGTCCAGAACTCTAAATTTATTGTTTCACCTTTTTCTATTTGTAATTTCTTTAGATTATCATTGAATTCATATGCATAAATGAACCTGATGGTATTATTTGTCATTTTGGTAATTATATCGTAGCTTTTACTTCTCGTCTTTGTGATGAATAGAAGATCACTAATAGAAGTTTTAATACCTACTTCTTCTTCTAATTCTTTAATAGCAGATTTTTCGTAGCCATCGCCAATTTCAACATGTCCCCCAACTGATGCGTCAAGTAGTCCGGGAAAAGTATCCTTGGTAAGTGATCTTTTTTGAAATAGTATTTCTCCTTTCTTATTGTATATCCAGACATGGACTTCTCTGTGAAGCAAACCCTTTTTGTGGATATTCTCCCTTGAATCTTGGCCGATTGTATTATCGCCTTCGTCAACTATGCTTAGCTGATGTTTCATATATTTGTTCTATTATCTCTTATTCAATTTTGAAAATATATGATTCTGTATCATATACTGATTATAAAGTATTTTAACAATAAAAAAAACCATCAAGCCGTGACTTGATGATAAGAGCGGGGAAGTTCTGGCGTTATTGTTCAGGATGAATCGGATTTTGTGATTAAAAACAGTGGCTGACCGTATTCGATCGACTGTCCTATTTCAGGAAGCACCTGCTGTACGATACCAGTTACTTCGGATATAACTGGACGCAGTATCCGCAGAGCTTCTATGTAACAGACAGTGTCACCTTCAGCTACAGTGTCTCCTTCTAGCAACAGAGGTCTTTCCTCTGAATCAGCGGTTGCCAGAAACCGTCCAACTAAAGGAGAAGTAATTGAAACAGCTTTCTCATTCATTGTCCCTGCCCGCGAATCCTCTATTCCAGAAGCTTGGTTCTCAGAACTGCTTGAAGGTGATCTTCGAATACGAATCTTCGATAATCCCATCATGTTCGTGATTTCCAACTCGGCAATAAGAGGATGTTTCTGGAGCAGGCAGATGACCTTTCGGACTGATTTCAAGTCCATGGTCTGCTCCTTTGGTGTTGAGCCGGTTGAATTAAAGAACAATGAGCTTGTTCTCAGTGCAGATTGAGTTTATGTTTTTATTGCCCATATGTCAATTAACTGTGCTAATGTTAGATAAATTGATAAAATAATCATATGATTGACTTAGGACAAATTATCAGTAAAGGAAAACAGAATGGGCTTGATTTACTTGGAATTATTCCGGTGCAGCCCAGTAAACAAGCAAAACAACTTGATCAATGGTTAAAATCAGGCATGGCAGGGGAAATGGACTGGATTCATCGCGGACAGGATAAACGCGAAGATCCTCGAAAAATATTTCCAAAGGCAAAAACTATTATCATGGTGGGCGTTAATTATTTTAGCAGGGAGATTCCCGAATACCTTTTAAATGATCCTTCAAAAGGTATAATTGCTCGGTATGCTTGGTTTGATGATTACCATGATATTATCAAACGACGTCTTGAAATGTTTGTTGAAGAGATATCCTCAATACTTGGACTGGATATCAATTCAAAAACATATGTTGATACCGGACCATTTTTGGAAAGAGAATACGCAAATCTTGCAGGACTCGGGTTTATTGGCAACAACACAAACCTAGTCAACTATAAAATGGGTTCATATATGTTTTTGGGTGAAATACTTTTGGACGTCGAGTTGGGTAGTTATACTAACAAAGTTATCGGGTCCTGCGGAACATGTCAGCGATGTATAAATGGTTGTCCGACAAATGCACTCGTTGATAAGAAGAAACTGGATGCTAGACGCTGCATTTCTTATCTTACGATAGAATTAAAAAATGAAATTCCTGAAAAATTGCGACCATTAATGAAAAATAGAATTTATGGCTGTGATATTTGTCAGGAGGTTTGTCCATGGAACAGTAAAACAAAACCAGCTTCTTTGAAAGAATTTGCCATCAAAAATGATTTAGTTGCCCCGTCTCTCACAAATTTGGCAAAACTTACTGAAGAAGAATTCAACACCCGGTTCAAAAACAGTCCTATCAAGAGAACTAAGTATCGCGGGTTTATGAGAAATGTGGCTGTAGCTTTAGGTAACTGGAGAAGCAAAGAAGCGCTGCCAGCCGTTGAAAAACTAATTATAAATCCGGAAGAATTAGTAAGCTCTCATGCAATTTGGGCAAAAAAGAAAATACTGTTATAATATCAATCAAATGAATAGTAAACTCTCAGAACTAAAGAGTGAATTAGAGTATCGTCAAAAAGACGTGGCTTTTGCTTCGCGCCGAAAAGGAAGAAGTCGCTATACGCTGTTGCGTGAAGGTAATCCCAGAAAAATACTAATTCATGGAAGTCCATTTTTGGTTACCATGAATAAAGATGACAAGATGGAAGTTTTGACTGGTCGATCAATCCTGATTGAGGATGGAATAATTATTAAAGTAATGAAATCCTCGGAACTTTCCCAAATTGATTTGACCGAAGTTGATTTGATCTATGACGCTGAACAGCGTGGAGGAATTGTGGTTACTCCTGGTTTTGTAAATGCTCATGCTCATCCGCCAATGTATTTGCTTAGATCTACGTTAACGTTTTCTGAAGATAATCTAGAGGCAACGTTGAAAGGTATGGCAGAGCTTGAAGGTAAAATGACCGAAGATGATTTCTTTTTAGGTGCAGTGGGGGACTTTACAGAGCAGCAGAAGTCCGGGATTACCACTACGCTTAGTCACTATGGTATTTTTGATCCGATTGATAATGCGGCAAAATTAACAGGACATGAGGTGATAAATGCGATCAGTGCAGTAAGCAATTCTCATCCTAAAAATACTCCTGCTTTAGTGGAAAGATATTTAAAGAATGCTTCAAAGTACTACACTCAGCCGGCAATGGCCATTCATTATCTGGCAAAAGCATCTCCTGCCGTGCTAAAAAGGCTGGCAATAATTCAGAAAAAATACAAAGCACTTTTCACTCTACATGTTGCTGAAACCAAACAATCGCTTGAAAAATCTATTAAGAAATTTGGCGAGCATCCAGTCAAAGTGCTAGATCGGTTTGGTTTGCTCAATTCCAGAACCCTTATGTCTCATGTTGTGCATGTAGGCAGGGAAGAAGTGGAACTGATACTAAAAAGAAAAGCCGGCATTGTTCATCTGCCGACATCTAATCTCCTGCATCGCAGCGGTAACTTTGACTATCCTTTGTTCCATAGGCAAAAAGCTACAAAGCAAATCGCTTTGGGAACTGATAGCGTGGTAAGTAAAAATAGACTGGATCTTTTGACGGAAGCATTGCAAACAAAAACCATGCATCAACATAAGAAAATAGTTCCATACAGCGATTTGTTTAATATGATTACTGCACAGGGTGCAAGATTGCTAGGACTGCCAAAGGTAGGGAAGTTGCTTCCTGGTTACAGAGCGGACGTAGCATTTTGGAAACTAAAAGATCGTGGATTTCTGCCGTATAATTCTAACGATCCCAAAACTTTAGTCAGTAATATGATCACTTATGGAGGCAGGAGTGTTCGTGATCTGATGGTAAATGGTTCGTTTGTGATTTCAAATCGTACTCATAACTATATAAATGAAAGTAAACTTCTATTGCAATTACAACAAGCCCACATGGAACTAAGAAAGCGGTTATAAAATTTTCCTAAATAAAAAAGACGGGGATTGAACCCGTCTTTTTTAATTTGCTATTTTGCTAATCGGTAATTTGGTGACTGTTTTGTGATAGTGACATCATGAGGATGACTTTCTTTCAATCCCGCGCCACTTATTTTTACAAACCGTGCCCTGCGCTGCAATTCTGGTATTGATTTAGCGCCGACATATCCCATGCCTGATCTTAACCCTCCAACAAGCTGGTAAATATGTCCGGATACGGATCCTTTATAAACTACTCTTGCCGAAACTCCCTCAGGCACAAGCTTCTCACTGTCCTTCTGTCCAGCCTGGCCATATCGATCTTTAGATCCGTTGACCATTGCCTCTTTTGAACCCATGCCGCGATAGGATTTATACATGCGCCCTCCTTCATATTCAATGTCACCTGGTGTTTCCTCACATCCGGCAAATAAACTGCCAATCATAATAGAATCTGCTTTTGCTGCTAACGCTTTCACAATATCTCCTGAATAACGAATGCCGCCATCGGCGATTATGGGCACATCAAATTTTCCTCTGCCCTTTATGGCTGCTCGGATTGCGCTTATCTGAGGAACACCGATTCCGGCGATAACCCTAGTTGTACAGATAGATCCAGGGCCAACGCCTACTTTCACCGCATCAACACCAGCGCGAATTAAGTCGCGTGTTCCTTCTTCTGTGGCAACGTTTCCTCCAATTACATCCACTTTAGAAAACAGTCTGTTTTTCTTTAAAGCGCGGACTGTGTCCAAAACTCCCTTTGTATGGCCATGTGCTGTATCGACAACTATAACGTCAGCGCCGGCTGCTACTAAGAGTCTAGCTCTTTCTAGTGCTTCTTCACCAACGGAAATAGCAGCACCCACCCGAAGCTGTTTTTTGTCGTCCTTGCAAGAATTTGGGTGCAGTTCATTTTTTTCTAAATCCTTACGTGTGACCATGCTTACTAATCTTCCTGCTTTGTTAACAATAGGCAAAGCAGTAAGCTTTTTCTCTCGGATGATTTTATTTGCTTGTTTTAAAGTTAGTCCCTGTTTGCCAACTACTAATTCCTTAAACTGTTTCATTCTAAACTTAATTGGCAGTTTGAGATCGTCCGGCACAAAATAGTCCTGCTCTGTTATCATACCAACTAACTTGTTATTCCTGTCGACAATAGGAATTTTCTTATAACCTTTTTTTTCTCTTATTTCCGCCGCATCGTTTACTGTGTCTTCCGGTTGAAGAGTAACGGGATTTTCAATGAACCCATTCTCATATCGTTTAACATAGCTAACTTCCCGTGCTTGCTTATCAGCTGGCATATTTTTATGAATGATACCAATTCCACCATGAAGCGCCAAAGCGATTGCCAATTTATGCTCTGTAACGGTATCCATTGGGGAAGACACCAAAGGGATATTCAAACTAATCCTCTTTGTCAGTCTAGTTTTAAGGTCAGTATCACTCGGCAGTATTGATGATTTTTGAGGAACCAAAAGAACATCATCAAAAGTTAAGGTTTCTTCAAACTGAGTAAACATAGATAAATTGTTAATAATTTGTTTTAATTGTAAGGATATTTTACAATAAAGACAAGTATGGAACAAAAACAGATATCAATTTTAGATTTTGGCTCACAATACACTCACCTAATTGCGCGAAGAATCAGGCAATTGGGTGTTTTAGCTAATATTTATCCTCCGGAAACACCATTATCCAAGCTGAAGAATTCGTGGGGAATAATCCTGTCAGGTGGCCCCAACAGCGTTTATGAGGAAAAAATAAAATTCGATAAAAAAATCCTATTCAGTAATGTTCCCATACTAGGGGTCTGCTATGGTCATCAGCTTATTACTCACCTTATGGGCGGAAGAGTAGAAAAAGGAAATATCAGGGAATATGGTATTGCAAAGCTATCTGTTCATAAGTCAAATGGCATATTTCACGGCTTGAGAACGAAAGAGCAGGTATGGATGAGCCATGGAGATCTTGTATCAAAACCTCCTAAGGGATTCAAGATTCTGGCAAAAACAGATGATTGTCCAGTAGCAAGCATGGGAAATGATATTAAGAAAATATATGGCGTACAGTTTCATCCTGAAGTGACACATACAGAACGCGGTTCAAAATTTATTAAAAACTTTGTATTCGATGTGTGCGGTGCAAAAAAGGAATGGAATATCGCACGCTTTCTTACTGAAATAGAGGACGAAATAAAAAACAAAGTAGGAAAGCGCAAAGTTTTTCTTCTTGTCTCGGGAGGAGTTGATTCTGCTGTCTGCTTTGGGTTACTAAATCGCATATTAGGTAAGGAAAAAGTATTTGGTCTCCATATTGATTTAGGATTCATGAGAAAAGATGAATCAAAAAAAATAAAAAATCGCTTTGATCGTCTTGGGTTTACTAATCTTGAAGTTATTAACGCCTCTGCATTATTTAAAAATAGATTGAAGGATATTGTTGATCCCGAGTATAAAAGAAAAATCATCGGAAAAACGTATTTAGATGTCCAAAGACAGGCTATGAAGAAATTCAAGCTGAATCCAAAGGAATGGGTCCTGGCTCAGGGAACAATTTATCCGGATACAATTGAATCAGGCGGAACAAAACATGCTGATACGATTAAGACGCATCATAATAGGGTTAAAGAGGTCATGGAACTGGTTAAAAGAGGTTTGGTTATTGAACCTTTGAAAGAATTATATAAAGATGAAGTTCGATTACTCGGAAAAAAAGTGGGATTACCTAATGAGATTATCAATCGTCATCCCTTTCCGGGACCCGGATTGGCTATTCGAATGATTTGCTCAAACGGATTAAAGGTTGCAAAAAGCTTAAAAAAAGAAAATGCTGGTTTAGACAATCTCATTTCTCAATTTAACTATCAAAATAAGTTAGACATTAGAGGGTGGGTGCTCCCGATAAAAAGCGTTGGTGTCCAGGGGGATGAACGTACCTATGCCCATCCGGCTGCAATTTCAGGAGAACTTTCTCAAAAGCAGCTAGAAAAACTCGGACCGTTGGTCGGAAACCAAATCCAAAATGTAAATCGGGTATGTCGAGTTGTGTATAGCAAGAAAAATGACTTAAGTCAGGGGAAGATGAGCAAATTATTACTTACAACAGCTAATACAAAGTTATTGCAAGAAATTGATGATATTGTCCAAATAGAAATGAAGAAAGCCTGTCTTGATAAGAAAATTTGGCAATTCCCTGTAATATTGGCTCCATATTCTTTGGCAGGAGGTTTCACGGTAATACTTCGCCCTGTTCAATCAGAGGAAGCCATGACAGTTAAATTTTTTCCACTGCCAAATAACTTTATTGAAAAAACTATTATGCGGTTAAAAAGAATCCGGAAGGTAGATTTGGTATTATTTGATTTTACTAACAAACCTCCTGGGACGATTGAATGGGAATGACAAAAATGATATACTGATTCTATGAACAGGGAGGTACAAAAAGTAGTAACAAAAATAGCATCTTTAGAAATACAGGGTGCAACGCAGATAACCAAAATTGTTTTAGATACTTTGCAGGAAGAAGGCTCTCGTCTTCTGAAAAAAAGTAAAACTCAGTTCATTTCTTCTATTCGTAAAAATGGTAAGTCCTTGGCGGAAGCCAGACCCACAGAGCCACTGGCAAGAAATGCAGTGCAGTTTGTTTTACATTATTTAGAAAGCAATAAAAAAGGTCTTTCAACCCTACAGTTGGCAAGGCTATTAAAAAAAGCGTGCCATCTTTTTATGGTTCTTTTGAAATATCATGACGGTAAAATTGCTGAGGCAGGAGCTCCCCTTGTAAAATCGCACATGAAGGTATTTACACACTGTCATTCTTCTACAGTGGAACACATAATAATTCGAGCAAAGAAAAAGGAAAAAACTCCGTATGTTTTTTGCACGGAAACCCGGCCGCTATACCAAGGCAGAATCACAGCAAAAAAACTACTAAAGGAAAAAATTAACGTTACGATGGTAGTTGATTCAGCCGCAGAATTTTTAATCAGCAAAACAAGCGGACGTGAATTAATGATGGATATAGTGTTCCTTGGTGCTGATTCAGTTACATCAGGCGGATCGGTCATAAACAAAGTAGGTAGTTATGGAATAGCGCAAGTGGCAAAACACGAAAAGATCCCGGTTTATGTAGCAACTTCGCTTCTGAAAACTGATCCAGAAACATTTGCCAGTAAGTATGTTGGTATTGAATTACGTGATCGCAAAGAAATATGGCCCAAAGGCCCAAAGGGCCTAAAAATAGTAAATTTTGCATTTGATCGTATCCCATCGAAATTTATAAAAGGGATAATTTGCGAGTTTGGTATTGTGAAGCCGCGCGATATCGCTTATTTAGTTGAAAAACATTATCCATGGATTTTTAAACAGCTTTAAAATGCATAAATTTTACAGAAAATTTGTTCATCAGCGCTATCAACCTAAAAAGAATGAGATAGTTGCATTTTTTTATTTGGATTCCTATATTGATTTTACTGATGCAGCGGGTGGAGTGGCGGCTGAATCATCTATTGGAACTTGGACTGAGCTAGCTACTTTGTCCAAATCAACTTTTTCAAAGCTTAGTGCAAAAGCGTTTGACATTGACAGCAAGAATCACACCTTCAAAATTGCATATCCGTTGGCGCTTTTTGAAAAGGGAAGCATACCTCAGTTTCTTTCTGGAGTGGCAGGTAATGTTTTTAGCATGAAGATTGTCAAAAATCTTCGGCTAGTTGATGTTGATTTCTCCAAAGAATATGTAGAAAGCTTCCAGGGGCCACGTTTTGGAATACGAGGCATAAGAAGGATCAGCGGAATTTACAATCGACCGATATTAGGATCAATATTGAAGCCAAAGATAGGTTTATCCGCACTTCAACATGCTACGCTTTCGTACCAGGTATTTATAGGTGGTATTGATTTAGTCAAAGATGATGAAAATCTAACAGATCTTTCCTTTAGCCGTTTTGACCAAAGAGTCAGGCTAACTTTGAAGATGAGGGATAAGGCTGAGAAAGAGACGGGATGTAAAAAAATATGTGTATTTAATGTCACAGCACCACCAGATGAAATGCTCAAAAGAGCGCAACTCGTTGAGCATTTTGGTGGAAGAGCAGTTATGATTGACCTTGTTTCCGTAGGGCTTGATAACGTCCAGATGCTACGAAAGAAAAATCTTGGGCTTATTATTCATGGTCATAGAGCAGGACATTCAATGTTTACCAAAAGTCATAAGCATGGAATGAGCATGCTTGTTTTGGCAAAACTTGCGCGATTAGCAGGAATCGATCAGCTGCACACGGGAACTGTTGTTGGAAAAATGGAAGGAGGCAAAAGTGATGTGGTTGAAATTGATGATTTCTTGCGCAGTAAATGGTTTAATATCAAGCCAACTTTTCCTATTGCTTCTGGCGGGCTTTATCCTAATCTCATACCTTCATTGTACAAAATATTTGGCAAAGATGTTGTAATGAATTTTGGCGGAGGAGTGCATGGGCATCCTGAAGGAACATATTCGGGAGCAGTAGCAGTAAGACAAGCTTTGGACGCAACATTAGACGGAGTAACGCTTAAGCAGTACTCAAGAGAACATAATGAGTTGGCAGTCGCGCTTAAATATTGGAAATGATCTAGATGGGATTTTATTTACGGGCAAAGAAGATAAATATTGAGACTGGGGATACGCCGAAAGTACTTCTGAACGAGAAAGAAGCGCTTAATTTTGGTATTCATGCGGGTGACCACATCGGCCTATCATGGCATAACCGAAAAAGAATATTTGCTTCGGTCAATCTGACAGAAAAAGAGATCAAACCTGGCCAGATAGGGTTGTTCGAGGAAATATGGTCGAAGTATCCAATAAGAAAAGATGAAATTGTAGAAGTAGCAATAGTTGAACGCCCTGAGTCGGTAAAGGCTATTAATAAAAAACTCAAGGGCGGTGTTTTAAATTTTGAGGAAATACATTCAATAATAGCCGACATTGTAAGTCGAAGACTTGGTCCTGTTGAATTGTCGTATTTTGTTGCTTCAAGTTTTGCACAACCCTATACTCCTCAAGAGCTTTATTATTTAACAAAGTCGATTGCAGAAACTGGAGAGCAGTTGAAATTTCCTGAAAGCAAAATTGTTGTTGATAAACATTCAGTTGGCGGACTAGCCGGAAATAGAACAACTATGATCGTAGTGCCAATTGTCGCGGCATTTGGTTTATACATTCCCAAAACATCATCTCGTGCTATCACTTCACCATCGGGAACGGCTGATACTATGGAAGTACTGGCGCCGGTAGGATTTTCAATGAAAAGAATAAAACAGATGGTGATGAAAAATAAAGTCTGCATGATTTGGGGTGGCGGACTGAATATTGCTCCAGCGGATGATTTGATTATAAAAGTTACCAGGCCACTTTCTTTAGAGCCTTTTGATAAAATGGTGGTAAGTATAATGGCAAAAAAAGTGGCAATGGGAATTAAATATTTGGTTATTGATATGCCGGTCGGGCTTACCTCAAAAATACCTACTATGGCAAAAGCAAATGAGATTGAAAAAAAATTCACGTATCTTGGTAAAAGGTTTGGAATCAAAGTCCATGTTGAAAAAATTCTGGCAAATGAACCGGTAGGTAGGGGAGTTGGTCCTGCGTTGGAATCGCGCGACGTCTTGCGTGTATTGCAACAAAAAAAGAACAGGCCAAAAGATCTGGAAAACAAGGCTTTAGTTTTAGCGGGGAAGCTTTTGGAAATATCTGGACAAGTTGCGCGTGGCAAGGGAAAATCGATTGCTGAAGAAATATTGATTTCAGGGAAAGCGTGGAAAAAAATGCAAGTAGTTATTAAAGAACAAGGTGGCGACTCTACTATTGATTCAGATAGCGTTGCTTTGGGTGGTGAATACTATCGAGTACTTTCATCTAAAGTGGGAAAAATAACCGCAGTTGATAATAAAGCTATTGATGAAATTGCAAGAACACTGGGAGCACCTTCAGAAAAGCTGGCCGGCATTTATCTCCATAAGCGAATAGGACAAACCGTGAAAAAAGGAAGTAAGTTGTTTACTTTTTACGCGAATCGAAGAGAAAGAATTGCACTGGCAAAAAAAGCCATTGAGAAAATTAGCATTTTCTCAATTACATAACTAATCCTTGGAAACATAACTGCCGCCAATTTTAGCGGTTTTAGTTTTGTTTTAACTAACCACATTTGGCACTTTTAATTCTAGCATTTCATTGGGTGTTTTTCCATTTAGACCACAGTGCTCAAGATTGTTGTATTCTTCGTTCCAGATTCTAATTTTCTTCTTCAATTCTTTTAATGTTCTAAATG